>NZ_JBHIML010000002.1:164774-265957 GCF_042194015.1 Bartonella sp. MU37NMGALS | reverse complement strand
AGACAACCTCAGACAACCTCAGACAACCTCAGACAACCTCAGACAACCTCAGACAACCTCAGACAACCTCAGACAACTATGTGAAAGGCTTTTGAAAAAATTTCTTCATCGAAAATTTTTACAAGGTATTTTTTAGATTATATTCTGTTTTCCACCTGAAATGATAATTTTATCACCTGAAACCAAGAAAAATGCATGATCACCTTGATGCTTTGTTGGCTTTCCCCAAAAGGACAAAGCCCGCTCCACCGGTCTTCAAACAATGCCAATCGATAAACAACAGTCTGTAAACAATCTGGCTTCTTATCTAACGGATTTGACTTAGCTTTCCCCTTCAAATACACCCTTGTAATGCATCCTTGTCTAGAGTTATTCTACAAAAAACACTGCTTTAAGAATACCACAAACAAAAAACATCCCATGCATAAAATTTTAACCGCACCTCAAACAATAGTATTTTACGACACAACAGGATAAACTATTGTCTTACAGATTTTCTCGTATCACTCTCATTCTGTTTCAAGAAGTTGCCTGATAAGCACAAAATGCCATCTAAGAGAGTTCAATGCCTCACCATGTAACGCATCGCCAATCTGCTCTAGCCAACAAAGCGCCCATTTTGAAAGAATAAACGCTTTTTACATACACTCCCAAAAGAAGGAGAGAACCATTTTGCCTTTCCTCACTTTAAATAGACATATCCGTTGACCTCTTCCCACCACCTCAAAGGACGAAGATTTTAGCCCCTATCGGTTTGTAAACAATTCAACTACTCTGAAAGGATTCCGTCTGCTA
Source organism: Bartonella sp. MU37NMGALS (assembly GCF_042194015.1). Taxonomy (NCBI): domain Bacteria; kingdom Pseudomonadati; phylum Pseudomonadota; class Alphaproteobacteria; order Hyphomicrobiales; family Bartonellaceae; genus Bartonella; species Bartonella sp. MU37NMGALS. Next base: position 265,162 of record NZ_JBHIML010000002.1, on the reverse strand, counting down.
ATCATTTATATGATTCATTGGCATAAGGTTTAACCAAGCAAGCCCTCCACTGAATAGATGTCTCTTCAATACTTAAATGGATCAAGTATTGTATATCTTATTTTCCTTATATCACCAGCTTCAATAATAGTGTTTTAATGACGATGTTTTACGGCATAACAAGATAAAATTTTATCCATGGGCTTTTTGTCATCGCCCACCAGCACCTTAAACCCAGCGCTTTAATAATGTATCACGATACCACAAGAGAGAAGCATTTTGGATAAAGTCTTTATTCCTCAGCAAAAACTCTATGAATAAAGAAAGTTTTTTTGTTCTCTTTTACCCCTACCTTCAATAATCACTGTCTTAATCCTCTAAAGAACAATAGGCAAACTGACCGTTACACATCCAACAAAGGCAGCACAAAAAATAAAATAATAAAGAGAGTTGAGTTTTTTCTAAAGCGCCTCAAAACTTTCTGCACAATATATTCTATAAGACTTTTTCTCATAACAGATATTTTGCAATCATTTTTATCTTTCTCAAAGCTTTCATTCTCAGGCTTTGACAGCATAAATCACCGCCATATTGACAGGGCGTGTTTCATCACCCCCTGTTTTTTGCAACAAGACCTTATGTTCATGCTCTCCTGCAGCCTTCGTTAACCGATCTTTATTGTAGACTTGAGCCAGACTTCTATTATATTCACCGTGATTCATATCCCAAACTACCTTGTCAATCATTGGATAACTATGCTGGTGTTTGCCTGTTGAATCTGTTTTTCCTTCATGGGTATGAGATTTAAAAGACTCTTCTTGTCGACTTCCCAAGCGACGTCCTTTATCAATTGCTTTTCCACTATCGAGCCCCCGTAAAAACATTCCACGAAAATCGGGAACATTGAATGTTGTTCTCCCGTCTCCTTTTCCCCATGTTTCTCCCAGAACAGCAAAGAGATTGGCATAGCTCCTTCGCGAATATTCTTTACCATCACACAGTAACCATCCAGAGGGTATTTTTTCTGTAGCAAAAGTCCCGATAAATCCAGAAGAAAACGTTTCCGGTAAAGGAGGAAAGGGCGGAATTTCAGGAAGTTTTATAGTAGGATTGGTTAAAAACCAGCCATCAGCATTTTTTCCGGCAATATCACGCGTATAGACGATCTCATAAAGCCCCCCTTTTTGAATTTCTCCGCCCTTTAAAGGCATAATACCCTCTGGCGTTGCCATATAAGTTGGTCGTGGAAGTAATTGATTTAAAGAAACATTTGTTATTCCTCTGTTGGCGCCTTGTGCTTTGAAGCGCACAACAATGCCATCCATATAAGTCTCAAAAAAAGACTTTGTCGCCAAACGAAGTGATGTCCTCTCGTTCTTCACATCAACAGTAAACTGTGTTTCAATCCCGCCCCCATTATCCAACAAATATTCTTTGATGCGTTGCATCATAGCGCGAGCACTATCATTAACTGTGCTTGGAGGTTGCCCTTCTGCCCAGTTTATACTCTCGTCGGCATAAGCATTTTCTGATGCGATAATTGACCAATCATAAATCGAACTCATAGAAGATACTCTTTATTCAAAAAGGGAAAACGAGCAAAAAATGAAGAAAAGAAAGCCGCAATTTTATTTTTAGATGCCGGTATTTTCTCCTCTTTCATTTTCTCCATTTTCAGTCCTATTTTGTCATAATCAACATGCAATAATTTTGTTTTTGCATTGACATAAACAGCTTCCGGCTTCACACGCAACACGTCTTGCGCCATAACGCCCTGATAACGTTGTGGATTTCCTTTATAATTAAAGGTATAAAGTGGATATCCCTTTTTCTGCCCCACAGAGATAATATTTTCTTTTGCCCTCACATCACAAAGCCCTAAAATTCCGCCGACCAATCCAAGCACTTGCTGCGCATCACGCAATGGATCTTTTGTCACAGAAGGCATTGTCGTGGATTTTCCGGAAGTCGTTCCGTAATTTCCAGCAGCCTGAGTCCCGACCTGTAACAAGCTTTGCAATCGGTTCCAATCTTGATTATCTTTTTCTGACCATTTTTGGCGTTCAGCATCTAAGATATTTTGACGATTTACATCTTGAATCATGCCCCCTTTCAAAGCATTGCTTTGCACGTTACTCTGCCCTTGATAATAGCTATTTGCCGCATTAACCTGATCATTCTGAGAGCGATCAATCATCTGGTTTGCATTCATCATATTGTTAATATCTTGATTATATTGCTGCGCTGCAGCATTTGTTGCCAAGGCGCCTAGCTCATCGGCCAGCACACCGGTATGAGCCCCAGAGCCATAACGTCCTGCCCCAGACATTGATTGATTAATTGCATCGGAAGTTTTATTCAGAGCATTTTGCAATGCAGTATTAAATTTACTATTGCTTCCAATCCAGCTTCCCTTAGCCATACCGGAAAGATTTGTAGCGCTGTTGGTTGGTGCATTCAACCATTGCGTTACCGTTGGATTGTTATAGAGCCCTGCTGCTTGTTGTAAACCGGTCAGAGCATTTTTTGTCATATCGCTAAGACCAGCGACTCTGTCTCCCTGATAAACGTTTCCGCCAATCCCTTTATTATAAAGTCCAAGTGCATCAGCACTGGCTTGTTTTAAAATATCAGCCGCCCAAGCAGGTGGAGCATTTGTTTGTGTTGTTGTCTGCACTTGAGGTGTGGTTTTTCTACTCATGACTTGAGAACCTTTCTATATTGAATAAGATTACGAGAATATCCGTGATGAGCGAGCTTTTTCGCCCATCCAGTTCTTCCAAACATGTGCATTTCTTCAGCATTAATTGTTCGCGCCCATTTTTCGACTTCATCAATCAACTTGACCAATTTCAGCCCTCCCTCTCCAGCAAGATCAGAGAGAACGACGCATTTTTTCCCCGTATGGGCACTTTCAACTTTGGTTATTGCAAAAGCACTAAATTGGATTTTATTTTTTAAGACCAGCCACAATTGTGCTTGTCCTGTAGCGATTTCTTCAGCAATTTTTTCCAGACAAACATCATCAGGAAAGCGCCGAGCATATTTTCTCAATGCAGCATTGAGAGCCTCTTGATAGGGCGCTATTTTTTCCCATGGCCACTGCTCTGTCAAATGAGCAGAATATAAATCTTGACTCTCTTGCATCATAACTTTGGCTCTTTTAGCTTTATCACTCATCTCCCCTTAAAGAACATCCCCCTACGCATTTCTCATGTTCCATGCCCCCCGCACAATAAAAGAAAAAAAGCCCCATCATCTCTTTGTCACAACAAAAAGGAAACTTCTTCTTTATAAAAATAAGCCATTGTGCAGACTATTTTTCCTTTATCGCAGAAAAGCATGAAGCATGAAGCATGACGCACCACCTTGTTCCTTTGTTTATAAAGGCTTTGGTCTATGAGCATTTATTCTTTAATAATTTTAATAATAGAGGCTTTGGGCCTATCGCATACCGGCTTGCGTCAATTCCACATCAAATCCGGTGACATGAGTCCAATTCACCCCTTCAGGAATGCGCAATTTAAAGCGATAAAACCGTGCCCTTGCGCGACAATGAATTTGTCCCGTATTATAAGAGGGCTGTTTTTCTGGCAACCAAACAGTTTCCTCTTCAAGAGATTGTCGAAAGCGCATTCCCACAGACAAATAAAACTTTCCACTATTGACTTGAGGCATAATATTTTTCACCCGTGTTATCATGCCATTTGTCTGCCCCATTTCTTGTGATGTCACCACACAAGCCATAGGAGAACCAGAAAACGAACCAAGTCTGCCCTGTTGATCAAATGCCCCCAGAATAGGCGATTCATTTTTCCAAACTTTACTATCGAGAGAAAAGGACAAATTATCAATATTCTCTGTTACAAAATCAAGACCTTCTAGGGTTGTTCCGGCTAAGAAAATAGGCAATATCATTTTGATATCGACGAGAGCTTTTGTCCATTTTTGCAATCCCCAATCATAAATGAGCAAGATACGTTTATGAAGATTCTCATCAGAATCAACCATCCAATAAACACGATTATACACCCCATCGATAGCCGCAGACATGGTATACAAATTATCCTGCCTTGATTTTGCGGTCATCGTTCGATCGACTTTTTCGAACCCAATGGGGATAATCTGTCCATCATTTGTTATTTGATAAAAACCGCCCTCATCGGCAAAGAATGCTAAATCACCGCGACAAACAATTGATTCAGCATTTTTTGCGCCTCTTTTATCGTGTATTTTTTGGAAACTAAAAATAATCTTAGAGCCAGGGATAAAAGAACCGGCATAGATTGCAGAACGCATAAAGATAATTGGATTTGTTGTCTCCGTTGCCCCTTGAACAAATCCGCCATCAGGAAAATCTTGATAATCGCAACTTTTTTTCCCCACGGTCCAAAATTCAGCATCATTTAATCCAGACCAATGAACCCGTCTTGGATGCTCGGTTAATTTCATCAAACAAACGAAATCTCCCCAGATTCGAACAATCCCTGCTTGTGGTGGATTTCCTCCTAAATTTCTAAATCTTTTATCATGATTAATATCAATCACTTGTGGTTTATCATTGGCATTCACCGCAATGATAAAATCACCAAACAAAGCAAAAGACCACGGAGCATCGATATTAGCCAGATAAGATTTTCCTTTTTGGCTAATATCTTTCCAGTTCATTGTTGTATTATCAAGCAAGAAGATTTTTTCTCTTGTCCCAACAATAATGGAAACCCCATTTTTTGTTTTAACCGCAAGAGCGCCTAAAATTGGCTCAGGACAAGGCTCTGATAAAGGTTCAAAACTTGGCATAGGGATATAGGAGCCATCAGCCGGTAGCACATTAACAAGTTCATCGGTAAAAATTCCATTGATATCCGCCACATCGGGTCGATAATCAGCGATTGGGAAAAAAGCCATCAAGACCCCCATAAAATCTTTGAAGAGCCTAGTGCCATTCAAAACACCGAGGCTTATTGATAAAAAACCACAAAAGCCCTTAAAACTCTAAAGGCATAAAATTCAACAAAATACACAACCTTAAGTTGACCAACGCATCGAAAAAAAGATACCATAAATAATGGCATACCCAGCGCCATCCACCAGCGCCCGACCAAAATCAACCGCCCGCAATCACCCCAACAACTGGGAAAAAGCCTTTAAACTCTCCATAAATCTTTGAAGAGCCTAGTACCATTCAAAACACCAAAGCTTACTGATTGAAACCACTAAAGCCCTTAAAACTCTAAAGGCATAAAATCCAACAAAACACACAACCTTAAGTTGACCAACGCATCGAAAGAACGATACCATAAATAATGGCATACCCAGCGCCATCCACCAGCCCTTCACCATCAATCCCCAGCGCTCATCCAACCATAAGGGACAAACCAGCCATCAACGATTTGGAACAAAGCCTTTTAAAAACGCATTGGGCGAATCTTTGAAGAACCTTTTTGGCGCGATGTTTCAATACGCAAAGCTTGAAGCTGTTCTTGAAAATCTCTGAAAGAAACGGCGGCATATTCAGGATCTTTAAGAATATTTTTATAAAGTTCATATTTTGCCCGTGCTTTAATAAGATCAAAAGCATAAATCAACCAAGGATTATCATCCTCTTTTAGTTGTTCATCGGCAAAATGAACAGGAGCATAAGAAAGCTGTACAGTTTCCACATGTTCTGGTGTTGGAAAGAGTCCTATTTTTTGATCAAGGCACGTATAAAAGAATGGCGTTCCTAGCGCAGGATTCATACCATATTGTTGATGCAACACTTCCAAGGGCTTAAAGAACAACTTTGTTGGTGTTGCATTCTTTGTTGCTAAAAAGACGCCCTCCAAACTCTTTTCTGATTCAATAAAAACTCCCTCTTCTTGCCCATACCATGTTTTACCACTTTGTGTTTTAAACGTCCTTTCTCTTTTTTCATTAAAGAAAAAGGGTTCGCGTTCACACAAACGCAAAGCCGTAAAAATTGAATCTTGAATTTGCAGAGAATATTCCGCTGTTGTATCATCAATTTCATCTTGAATAAGGGCGACCATATAAGCAAAAGTTTTAGAATGGTCTGAATGTGTAAGGTTTAGATTTTGGGGATCAGTGGATAAAGTGGTCATAAGCCTGTCCTTGTTTCTGGAAGCATTTTAAATTTTTCCCCCAACAGATCCCTCTTGTTGGGGGAAGTGAGCAAACATTCGCTTTAAGCGGGTGCTCCATAAGTTGGGATGACGATAGTGCCAAAATCCTGAGCCCCTTGCGTACTTCCTGGCAAGGTAAAGCAAGTTTTTTTCATACCAATAATGGTTTTTGCCGCGACCCCGAATTCTCTTTCATAGTCGAAGAGTTCTTCCACCAATTTATAGCGTGTTGCTCCTCGATCTTTACCAAAAGCAATCACAGCACTCTGCGCACCAAGGAGAACAGCACGACGCACATTTGGTACAGCTTTATTTGCCGTCCCAGATTCGACCCCTTCGGTAATATGTTCAGCTTCGCGTAAAACCACACCATTATACATGCCCAAAGATCCATCATAGAGCGGATTTTTGATACGACTTCCACTATAGATTGCCTTGGTAATATCGAGCCATTGCCCCGCATCTGTGTTGGTTCGCAATTGTGTCACTTGGGTTGGATGAAGATAAAGCACATAGACATTTTCCCCATCGATCCGCACGGGTCTAATTTTAGGATTTGCCAATTTAGCCCGTTCAACAGCTTTATCAATGAGCTTAAGATCAAAAACATCGTTTGATTTTAAATCTTCATCTTTTGTTTTTCCATTAGGGCGCACGACGCGTTTATCGGTTGGTGCCGTTGGTGCATTAAACCCATAATGGACAGGTTTAAGATTAATCGTACGTCCCTCAAAGTTAATAGCTTTTGCAGTATATCCACACACTTGAATGAAGAACATCATACTCAGACGATCTGCATACCAATCAACCAAACCATTTTTTGCCTCAGTACGCAAATCATGGAGAATTCGTTGTTGATCAATCGTTCCCTCATTTTTGACACGCACAGCATGAACGAGTTCATTAATTGCCAAACGATCATTGAGAAACTGTAAAGCTTCTTCATTGCCTTCCAATGTCTGCCCTTCGCTCACCCCATCGCCTAGCAACTGCACACGCAAATTAAAGCTAATAGCATCCCCACTTGCTTTCGTGGTTTCATCTTTTAATTGTACGATACTGTTTGAATCATTTCCAATCAGCGGTGCAATCGGAAGTGCTTTTGAGACTTCTTGGTTTAGTAATTTAGACCATGTGCGCACTGCCATTGGGTCATTAAGTCCGATATAAGTTACAGTCATTTTGTCCTCTAAAAGTTTTATTGACATAAAAAACCCGGCAAAGCGCCGGTTGTTAAAACACCACATTTCATTTCAAATGGTGAATAGGTTGTTCGTGAGTTTTATCTAATTTCTGTTAGCGTCTGCCTCCCCCTTATAAGAGCTCTCCTCACCACATCCGTGCTTTGAGAAATCCCCCGTATTCCCTGCGCTAAAAGCCTCTCCACGTTCCCACAAAAAACACTTGCCACATTCTTGTTTTTTAAAATTCTCTTCCCCCCATTAAGCGATTAAAAGAAGCTTTATTTTTAGGATCAGAAACCCAAGCGCTAAACTCTGCTTCTGACATTTTATCAAGCATCTCCAAAGAAATCGGCCCATTTGGCGTCAAGCCGTTATAAGCAGCAAGTGTACGTGCAGAATTGTGTCTTTCCTGTAAATTTTCATCCATGTTATTGGGAACATTTGTGTAGCCAATTTTTTGTGCAATAGAGTAAATCACTTCAGCCGGATTTTGATTTTTTTGCGCACAATCGCGCAAGATCTGTTTCAACTCATCACCAATCAACGCATCAATATTTTTGGGATCGGCCATCTCAGGATAGAGAGAAGCACAAGCTGCCAACTGTTTAGCCCGCGTTTCATAAATAAAATCAGCGGCTTGATCAAAATCATGATGCTTTTGTTTAACACTTGCAACAGACTGCTGAAAAAACGCATGCAACTGTTCTGCTTCGCGAGCCAGAGAAGGTTGTTGTTTTTCATGTAAAAGCCCTTGTTTTTGGAGTGTTTTTCCCAACCATTGCATATAGCCCATAAAGTCTTTTTGCGGATCTGGCGGACCATCTTCTCCCCCTTGAACTTCTTTTCCAGCCTTTTGCGAAGAGTCCTGTTTTTGATGCATTTGCCCTTGGAAATTATCTTCAAGAGTTTTTTCTTCTCTTCCAATTTCACCGTCTTCTCCCTCTTGTGTTGAGAGTAGATAATCCTGTTTCAATTGGTTTTGTTCTGCTGGCGTTAAGTGTTCTTGATCCATGACATTAGCCTTCTCTTTTTTAAAACAATAAAATCAAATTTTTCAGATAAAACAGCCCCATAAGCATTTGTCCCCTTAATACTTACCCATCATCACTTAGGCTCCAGCATTCTCCTCACATGGCTCCCCCACCATGACAGCAAAACACCTCCCACCATATCCCCGCCGTGACAGCAAGACTCTATTAAAGATGTTTCCCAACACCAACACTACGGCTCAACACAACAGCTCTTCTGAGATAAAGAGAGGCGACATTGCACGACATAAGCAACATGGGTAAACTATGGACATTGTTTAGATAAGCAACTTCTGATAGATGAAATTCATCCAAGAGAGCACATCATAAAGCATCCTATTGTTGAGCCTTTACTGTCTGCAACATCTGCATTATCTGCTCTGTTCCCATATTACCCCCCATCTGCGCTGAGGCATTTTGCTCTTCTTGAAAAGAGTTTTGCGCCTTTATCGCAATTTTATGAATAAGTGAAGCCGGTAAAGGCGAATAGCGTAAGAGATCGAGCATAATTTCAGGCGTTGCAAAATTTTGCATCAAAGGAAGCAATTGCATGATCAGTGCAAAAGTACGCTCTTTTTCATTAAGACTTGTTGGCGCATCATCCACGACAATATCATATTCCAAACTTGTCACCATTTCGCGTGTCAGCGGCACATACTGGGCATTTTCATCACCAGCAATACGAACCAGCCGCCCATCGGACAGATAATTTTGAATAAGATAGAGAATAATTTTTCCCTGTCGTTGCCGATATCGACGCAACCCATCAAAAAAGGAAGCCAAAAGATTAAGTGACGATTGTCGCCGTTGTTGTTCAAGAACGCCAGGCTGATTGACAGCTCTTGTCCCAATAAATTCAGAAGACAACCCCGTCACCTGTTCAAGTGCGCTCTTTGCTTCATTAAACAATTGGAAAAACCCTTGCGGAAATTGTGCCACGGGTTTAGGCTGAATTCTTCCCCCAGACACAGCACCACTTTTCAACCAAGTAATACTATCAGCTCTAGCCCAACTCTCGACGGCTTGTCGATCATCATCAAAAGCATCGCGCTCTGCCATAATTCCGCCTTTTGATTGGCTATTGAGCAAATGCATCACTTGACTAAAATATTTGTTTGCCCACCGTTGTGGATCTTTTGTAGGGCGCACAAGTCCGTAAAAGTGCCGGCTTAACTTATCAAAAGTACCGGTAATACACTCCCATCCCAATTGATTGGGTGGAACCAAGGGCTTATCAGGCGCTTCAAGCAGCTTTCTGCCTAAAAATGCTCGTTTGACAATTTTTCTGTTCAACCTTGTTGCTTGAACATGCGGAAAGGTTTTACTTAAATTTTGGAAATCTTGCTCTGAATAATCGATAAACTTTCCACTTTGAGGCTCGAGAACTTTATAAATCACCTCGCGTTCAAACCAACGACATTCTACCAATGTCACCATTTTAGGACGTTGATAGGTCCCTCCCTCTTCCCACTCTCCCTGATATCCCCTCTCGGACTGATAACTTTGTGTCATCCCATTGCTGGTTGGGTGTAAAAAACTCTGATGTTTAACCCAATCAGCATTAAGATCACTCCAATGAACATTGGGAAACATTTCTTCAGCCATAGCAAGAGGTTTTTCATCAATATACCACAAGCGTTGTGCATCAATAAGATTAGGCTTAACAGCACTTGCATCCCACACCATTTTCATAGGGTCGAGCCGCGCAATGACTGGTTTTCCTTGTGGATCTTCTTCATAATCAAGGCGTGTATCTGTCCACCCCATTCCGCAAATAATTGCATCTTGAAAGGCATCGGAATCTTCGTATTCCCCATCGGCTTCATCACGAAACCACTCAGCCGCCCCTGTCAAAATCTGGTTTGCAAAGGCTGCTCCTTCTTGTCGTGGAATAAATTGAACTTGCCTTTTATTATTGCGCTCAGCCCCAATCACGGCATTAATTAAAGGCGCAATACGGTTAAAAGTCATAACCGGTCTGTTTTGTTCGTGCAAGACAGCCAAGTCTTGCTCATTCCATTGCCGTCCATTATAAAAATCGTAATCTTCTTGGGCATTTTTTCGCCATTTTTCGACATGGGCAATATCATCCTGATACCACCCCACGAGTTTTTTAAAAAGTGCTTGATTTTCAAGCGTTTCGATTTGATTAAAAGTAGAATCTGTAGAAATATTCATTAAAAAGCCATCCATGACGTTTGAGAATGGTGAAACGAGCGATAGGTATTTTTTCGCGCTCTAGCATGCGGCTGTTCATAAGCCACACACATCAGTCCAAAGGCATCGGCCCCATGGCTAGCCCAATCATGTTCAGCGCCTAGTCCGATATTGCGCTGTTCGTCGCGCTTTTCATGATACCAAGCAAGCGCTTTTCTACCCGCACATGTCGTTTCACGATTAAACCATAGTGCAGGAAACAATCGCCTTACGGCTTCGATACGCATTTTCACAGCGCCTGTTCCTTGATTAGGGATCACTTTAGTTTGAAAACCGGCTTGTTGAAGTGCACTTTCAAAACTCACATTATAAACACGATCTTTTGTTGCGCCATCATGAGGCAAAACCATGAGAGCCTTTTCATATCCCCTTTGAAAGACCCAGCCCACATGCTCTGAGAGAGGCTGTCCTTGGGCTTCATAATAATCGAGCACTCGAATTTCCCGTCCAACAAATTGCGCAACCCACAATGCGGTAGCATCAGCCTTTGCTCCTGTTCCCCCGATATCCCAAAAGATTCTCACCTGCATCAAAGGATCACGTGGAACGGTGGTAATCCGCCCTTCCATTTCGGCTTCGAGAAGACATTTCTGATAATAAGCCCCTTGGACAGCTTGAAGATATTCGCCTTCCCAAATATGGTTATACTGCTCTGGTCTTTGCTGCAAATCGTCCATTCGATCACGATTGAGTTTTTCAGGAAATTGCGGATTATCACGCCAATTAATTTCTGCCCCTTTGATATGAGGATTATCGACATTTCGGAAACGTTTTTCCACGGGTGCATTTTCATGGCACGGATTCCATGTGACCCATAATTCTGCATTCCAATCTTTTCCTTCTTCGCGCAAAGTTGGAATAAGTGTTTGCCAAGCAGTCTCAGTGACCGGCTCCGCTTCATCGACCCAACAAAGGAAAACGCGCCCCATTGATTTAATACTTGCGATATTGCGATCAAGCCCAGCAAACACATAGACAATCCGTCCATCTTTTGACTTAATATATTTATCGCCGATTTCATAATAGTCTTGTAAAAAAGGGTAAGATTCGATAGCGCGTTTAATTTCTTCCAAAGAACTTTCATTGAGAGAATTTTGAAATTGCCTTGCACAAAGAATAATCCCGCGTTCTCCAGCCATTCCATGGCGATATCCCACAACAGCCGACATCAAAGCAAAAGAACGTGTTTTTCCAGAACCCCGTCCTCCCCAAGCGGCTCGCACATCTGCTTTTCCAGTAAAAACAGGAATAAGCTTTGGAATAAGAGCCACTTGAGCCGTTTTCTGCTCCATTTTTTGAGAAATTTTCTGAACAATTTTCATTATAAATTTTCATACTTTAGCAATAATTGCGCTTCACCCTTTTGCTTATCCCAAGTTTAATTCTCCCAGAACAATTGAAAGAAAAGAGCAATTAAAGGAAAAGAGCAATTAAAGGAAAAGAGCAATTAAAGGAAAAGAGCAATTGAACGCAAAACGCCCTTCTCAAAAGCAGCGCTTTACCTTCCTTCATCCTAATACTCAATGAATTTCACTTTTTTGCATGAAGCCCCCCCCCTTCAACCCCTTTGAACCCCTTTGACCACTTTGGACCCCGCATATACACGATATGCGCCCCCAAGGGTCCTTAAATCACAAGGGTCCCTATCCCCCCCCCAAACCGCCCCTCAAACACCGCGCCTGTCATCCCCCAACCACAAGCACAGCATCCCCCCACCAAATCATAGCCTCAGCACATGGCTCTCAAGCATATCCAAAGCCCAACATCCTCCAATATCATGCCTCTCAAGCTTCCCCAATCCTCACACTTGTCTATCCCCGATACCCCCACCAAAACACATGCATCCCGCAAGCATAATACTTCTCTCAAGTTTCACGCCCTTCACCCATCAAAACACTGTCCCATATCCACCACACAAACATCCTGCACCAAATCTCCTCCAACACATGGCTCTCAGGCATCATTCACCCAAGCCAAGTATCACGAGCGCCTACAAGCAAGATAGCCTCCGCTTCAATCCCCTCAAGACAAGCAATCACCAAAGCAGCCCCCCTTGCAAGACATCACCCCGCATCATCCACCTCAGCCTAACATTTTTCAATATCACAAGCCTCCGTTGCTGAAAAATCACGCTTCTCCGGTTCACTATTTTTTGCATTCACTGGTACAATCTCGATACGCGAAACTGTTTTAACCTGCCCTTCTCCAGTCCCCTGAAGAGGCAACACTTTTGCAAGAAGCGAAAAAAACGGTACGGGATTGTTTAGAGCATGATATTGAAGATAAGACACCAGCCCATCTTCACCATAGTGATAGCCAGCCTGCTCCGCCGCAGTCAGAAGAGCTTCATTAAATCGCTTTGTTGTTTTATTCAAAGACCCTTTTTTCCGCCCTCTTCGACGTAAGGGAAGACAATGTTCATCTACCATCATCATGATCCTTCCAACTAAAGAGAAACCAAAACCTCAAACACAAAAAATGATATGAAAATCAGGAATGAAACCTCAAAAGCAACCAGCAATTTTAAAAAAATGGGACACATACTAAAAGGTAAAAAACACCCACAAAGCACAAATTCTCTGCTCCGTTTTTACGGATCTCCATTTTTACAGATCACCATTTTTACGCTTTTACATTATTACAGAACAAAGCCAAATGAAACTCCCAAACCACCACCCCGCTCCACTTTGTAAACACTGGTCTGTTAACAATCTGATTTCTCGTCTATCAGATTTCCCTGCTGATTATTTCATATGGCTATCCCACACTTTAAAGAATGGTGTTTCATCAAACACGCCAGATAAGCTCTGATCTACAATTCGACTTCAAAAAGCAAATTTTCCTCTGCTGAATAAAGCTTCCACCCCGCACCGGTTTTAAACTATCATCCAACCTCTTACCCAATAAATTCCCCTACTAACATCAGATTACCGCCCCCAAACATTCCTATTTTACAGTATAACAGACTAAAAAATATTTTAATTTTCTTGCCAATCTTCTGAAACTACTTTATTGATAGTTCTGTGTTTTTGATCGTCCACGCAACGGTCAAATAGGGATTTGAAAGCCCGAACGCTCAGTACATAAATTTATCCCGCTTTGCGGATATCCCGGAATTCCGGGAGCTTTTGCTATGTCCAAGTGCTTGTCAGCACTAAAAGCAAAAGGCTGGCTGAGCTCAGTGCTTTCAAACTCCCGGAATACTCATGCGAGGGCGCTCGCCCCCAGCGGGGGGCTTGAAGTGCCAACTAAAAATCCAGATTTCGCACTTTTTTAAAAAGTACCCAATCTTATAGTCTTTGAAATTATTTTGATTTTTCTTGCCAATCTTCTGAAATTGCCTTATGAATTGATCTGTGTTTTTGATCGTCCACGCAACGGTCAAATAGGGAGTTGAAGACCCGAAAACTCGTACATGAATTTATCCCGCTTTGCGGGTATCCCGGAGTTCCGGGAGTTTTTGCTATGTCCAAGTGCTTGTCAGCACTAAAAGCAAAAAAGCTGATTCGAGTTCAGTATTTTCAACCTCCCGGAATACCAATGCGAGGGCGCTCGCAACCGGAGGGGGGCTTGAAGTGCCAACTAAAAATTCACATTTCAACGACATTTCAATAGGTAAAAGAATCCGTTATAGACGTATTTCAATGGGGCTTTCTCAAAAAGAGTTAGGAAGCCATTTAGGTATCAGTTTCCAACAAATCCAAAAATATGAAAAAGGTTTAAATCGTGTAAGCGCGGGGTGTTTGCTCGAAATTGCTAAAAAACTAGAGGTTCCTATGAACTTTTTTTATGCGGACCTTTTAACAGCAGATATTCCCACAAAAGAAACTCTCTTACACCACGATCAAGACACATACAGCGAAAAAGAACACGCCCTTTTGAAAAACTTTAGAGAGCTCCAGCCGAAAAAACAAAAAGCAATCTTGTGGTTGATTTCTGATTAGACAAAAGCACACCCATCAACATCCCTCGCCAATATATCCAACATCCTTAAAATATAAGCTTCAGATCACGACACCTCAAAGAAGACAATTTTATCAGACAAGACAGATAGGCCCTGCCCTAAAATATTCCCTCACACACCTTTCTCCAGTCAACGCGATTTATACCCCTCTTCATCCCAACTTTCCCCACTCCATTCACAAATGCGTCCCCTAGTTCTCCGACCACATTCCATGTCAAGACAAAAGCATACAACGCATAAATCCTTCACTTCACTTTTACAGATTCACGTTTTTACGCTTTTCCATCTTTACAGAAAGCAGCCAAACGAAATTTCCAAACCAGCCCACCACTCAATAAACAAGAGTCTGTTAACAATCCCACTTTTTATCGAGCACATTGCATTTGGGCAACCACCTCTCACCACCCCTCAAAGAATGCTGTTTCACCAGACACGGACAGATAACCCCTACCCTCCAATATCCAGACACTCTCACAAAAAGCAGCGTATAAATTGATACGCTTGAAGGTCCATCGACGGCATATCCTTGCCTCTAATGCCCCCATCTCACCCTACCCCAAATGACAATATTTTACAGCATAAGGCATAAGAAGATAATGAGATAATTTTTAAGATACAAAAAAATGCTCTCATTTTCCAAATCTTTTAATTGTTCTTGCCAATCCCTTGAAATTACTTTATCACTCAAAGGATATTTTGGTCGTCTACGCAGCGATCAATAAGGGATAGTAAAGCCCTAAGCTCTAGCGTAAGAATGAACCCACTTTGTGGGTGTCCCGGGATTCCGGGAGATTTTGCTATGTCCAGGTGTGATAAGCACTAAAAGCAAAAATGCTGACTAGAGCTCAGTACTTTACTACTCCCGGAATACCAATGCGAGGGCGCTCGCAACCGGAGGGGAGCTTGACGTGCAAATTAAGAATTCACATTTCAACGACATTTCAATAGGTAAAAAAATCCGTTATAGAAGAATTTCAATGGGACTTTCTCAAAAGGAATTAGGAAGCCATTTAGGCGTCAGTTTCCAACAAATCCAGAAATACGAAAAAGGCTCCAATCGTGTAAGCGCCGGACGTTTACAGGAAATCGCCAACATCCTAGAAGTCCCTATTACCTTTTTTATACTGATATTTTTGCAGAAGAAGATATTCCCACAAAAGAAAATGCCTTACACCACGATCAAGACACCACTAGCGAAAAAGAACACGCCCTTTTGAAAAACTTTAGAGAGCTCCAGCCGAAAAAACAAAAAGCAATTTTGTGGTTAATTTCAGATTAGACAAAAGCGCACCTAGCGACATCCCTCGCCAATATCCCCTCTGCCTAAAACCTTTCCCGCCTGATACCACCACATCTCAAAAAACGGTTTACAGCACCGGTTTACAACATCATAGGATAACACACACCAAAACCTTGGAAAAACATCCCCACCCCTCTCACAGAATTTTATCAAGAGATCTCTTCTGATTTAAACGCACAATTCCGATTGTATCATTATGATACCTTTTTACATTTACCTTGTCAAGTTTTTATATTTTTCTTTTGATATTTTTGTGTTTTTCTTTAAGGAATCCACATCCATCAAAACACCTCTCATAAAAAACACAATGTCCAAAACAACAAGAGCTAAAACAGGAGTGCCCCTAATAGGAGTGCCCCTAAATAGGATTATTATTGTATTTCTCATTCACCCACTTATTAAAAAAACATTTCTCAATGCTTCTCACACCCATTTCACGGATATCCCCCATACAAATATAGACGCAAATATAATTGTTAAATTTCGCATAGAATATAAAAGCCAACCACGATTTTTCTCTCTTCACACCTCTTTACACATCCCCTCTTTACAACATCACCCCTGCAATCTATTCACAGCTATTCCCAAACTCTTCTCTCTAGCCAACACACGAACAGCACTCTTCATTTCCCTCCATTCACACACTCTTCACCTCCCCAATCCTTCTCACCCCTCGACACCATGACAATATATTGATTTATAAGAAATAATTTAGCGTTATTGATACTGATTGAGAGTTCCAAACATCGTAAGATTCTCTCATTTCAAATCTCTCCCATGTTGAATCAATCAAAATCACTCGCTTGCACGTCAAAAGCAGGGGAGAGCCCGTATGGATAAAAAACGATTAAGAAAGGAATAAAAATGGCTCTTATGAACCGTCTCAAGTGCCAAAGGCTGTAGCCAACACCCACGAGCTAGCAAATATAATGATGATACCGACTTGCTTCTTCATAAGCGTAAAGATAGGAGTGCTCAATGGATTTATCATTATACCATGACAAAAAACACGCACAATACACAAAGCACAAATCCTCCGCATCATTTTACAGATCACCGTTTTTACGCTTTTACATCTTTACAGAACGTAAGCCAAACGAAACTCCCAAACCACCACTCCGCACCGCTCTGTAAACACGGGTCTGAAACAATCTGATTTCTCGTCTATCAGATTCCCCTGCTGATTATTTCATATGGCTATCCCACACCTCAAAGAAAGCTATTTCATCAGACAAGACAGATAAGCCCTGCCCTAAAATATTTCCCACAAGCTCTTCTCCAGTCAACACGCTTAACACCCCTCTTCATCCCAGCTTTCTCCGCTCCATTCACAAGAGCCCATGTGGATAAAAAAACGATTAAGAAAGGAATAAAAATAGCTCTTATGAACCGTCTCAAGTGCCAAAGGCTGTAGCCAACACCCACGAGCTAGCAAATATAATGATGATACCGACTTGCTTCTTCATAAGCGTAAAGATAGGAGTGCTCAATGGATTTATCATTATACCATGACAAAAAACACGCACAATACACAAAGCACAAATCCTCCGCATCATTTTACAGATCAACGTTTTTACGCTTTTACATCTTCACAGAACGCATCCAAATGAAACTCCCAAACCACCACGCGACAATTTGATAAAAACAAAACACCTTTCAACAATCTCAAACAACAGATTTCCGTAAAGAGTTCATATGAATTTGATTGTTTAGATCTGACTATTAAATTGGCATATAGAGCCGTAGAACAGAAAGTAATTTTCTATAAGACAGAAACGATAAAAGCGCTATATAACTGAGACAGAACATGAAGAATTGCAAACAGATAAAACGATATCTCTTCTCATTACAATACTGAAATTGTAAACGAGACGACGGATAATTGTCGGCTGAATATGTAATTTTCACATCTGTAAATTTTTATTGATTAATTCAATCCCAACATTTCCCCTGAAACACATTTCTTCATTATCTACTTCTTTGAGACAAACCGGTAAAGGCGTTTCATCTATTATAAGTACGGACATAATAACGCGTTACTCCAGCCTCATCATAAGAAACCATAGACATGATACCTATCTTTATTGGCGTTATTTGATAAGTCAAGATTACACCATTTTGCTGTTTGTTTGGTTGATCTGTATAGATCACATTATATCCATTCCGTCGCAACAGATCAATAAATACGGGAGTAAAGTTGTCTCCTGTTTTATTTTTTTTCACAACAAGTGTTGTTGTAGCGGGCGGTAAAGGTTTTTTAAGATTATGAACAAAATCGTTAGCAATTAATTTTACATCATCTTGCGTAATATTTGGACTGACATAATTTGATGAATAATTACTCATAGATGCACAACCAGCCACCAATACAAGCGGTAACGGAAATAAATATTTTGACATCTTAACTCCCCTATTAATTGCATTCTCTCCTGAGAAGCTCCTACACCAGAAATAAGAGCATCCTTTCAAAGAATAGCCTTAACAATATACTGCTTTACAATCAAGCATTCGTTAATCACTTTCTCGCTTATTAAAAAAACGACCACCATCTCTCATAGTACTCAAAGCTTATGTTTAAGACACAAAATATATATGTTAAAAGTACGAAAAAACACATGTAAAGAATGTAGTATACATATAGTACATGTATACTTACTTTCATGGAGTGTTGCATTACATAAACCAACCCACAGCACCCTTCATTTCCCCTCCATTCACGAAGACACTTCCCCCCAATCCTTCTCACCCCTCCATATCATGACAAAAAACACGCACAATACATAACCCCTCTACTCCTTTCTCACAGACACATTTTTACGCTTTTACATCATTACAGAACAAAGCCAAGGAAAGGTTTACCACCCCGTACCACTCTATAAACAAAGGTCTGTAAAGAATTCAAATGCTTGCCTAGCAAGTTTCCACCACTGTCCACTCTTTCGTTTCAGATCACCCCCTTCAAAGAGCGGTGTTTTTACCTCATGAATAAGATAATGAACGAACCGTCTTTAGAAAAAAGAAACGGCATGGAGATATCAAATATATCAATGGTCGTCATCGACTGTCGTGTTAAGGGGTGTTAACTCTTTATTTTTCTTAATTTTTACAACGCCAATCATTCCCGTGGAAATAATGAAGGCAGACATCGCTAAAAAAGAGCTTAACAATCCCACAAGCGCCAAAAATCCAGCAATAAAGCCAGACATTGCTTCCGCAGAGTTCGCTAAAGTTG
Organism: Bartonella sp. MU37NMGALS; assembly: GCF_042194015.1. NCBI lineage: Bacteria > Pseudomonadati > Pseudomonadota > Alphaproteobacteria > Hyphomicrobiales > Bartonellaceae > Bartonella > Bartonella sp. MU37NMGALS. The sequence goes on along the minus strand of NZ_JBHIML010000002.1, from coordinate 246,133 downwards.
AAAAGGTTCCAAAACTCTTACCAAAATCTTCACGACGAGAATATAATTGAATAGCTGAAACTAAACCAATATCCACAAAGGCACCAATAAATCCTAAAACAAACGCTAACACGAGAAGGAATTTTAAATAAATTTCTGCAGCTAAGGGCATAACAAACAGAATAACCCCATAAAGAAGCCAAAATACCATGAGCTTCAACGATGTAATATTTAATATAATTTTATGATATAACAAACCACCAACAATAGTTCCAACAGCCATGAGAGAAAAAATATAACTCACAAGGCTCTCCTCTCCCCCTATAGAGAGAACAAAAGCTGGAATTAAAAATCTTAAAATAGCACCCGTAAAGAGAATAGCAAACGACGATCCAACCAGCGTAATAAATAAATGTTTATTTTCAGTAGAAATATATTTAAGATATGAAGCTGTTTCTCGATAAATTTTTATAAAATTGAATGATTTATTCTCGCTTGAATTTAAATTCATGAGATTAAATAACACGATAATAGATATAAAATAGGTAAAAAAATCAAAAATGAGTACTGCCGATTTATTTGCTAAAAAAAGCAGTAGGGAACAAACCAAAGGTCCAATGACGGCTGCAGTTTCCATGATAATTTGAGCAATGCTATTGGCCTTTGTAAGATCTTTTATTGAAAACATTCTGGGAATAGCAGCTTGAAAACTTGGTTGGAAAATACTTCTTCCGATCGTTGTACATATTGCTGCAACAATAAGAACAATGATATGTGCCGTACCTGTTATAGTGGTTATAAAAACGAATAATGAAGCTAATAATCTAACAACTTCACTTAAGATCATATTTTTCTTCAAAGAAAAATTATCCGCTAACCAACCTCCTATAGGGCCAAAAAAGAGAAAAGGGATAAATCGAAAAAAATACACAAGACCTATAAAAAAGGTGTTATCTGTTAATTCTAAGACCAGTAAAACAAAAACAACTTCATAAGCATAATCACCAACTTTAGAAATAAAGAGAGAGCAAAAAAGAGCTAAAGGACTCTTTTTTAAAAATAAATTCATACCAACCATCCAATGTTAAACTTTTCTACACTTAAAGTTACACTTCCTTCGATACAATTGGTGATATGAACTTCAGAAGAGTCTTTTATTCTAATAAATCACTTAATAAGTTAAGTGAAAATTTTTAAAGAAATACTCCTCTTGATATAAGCATTTAGACCAATATCAAGTAATATATTAATTTTTCTTTCTTATTTGCTTTAAAAAAGAAAGAATGTAAAAATTATGAGATCAAAATCTGCTATATTATTATATTGACTTCCAGCCCACGTCTCAAAGAATGAAAATTCCCAACCAGAACTAGTCTACAATCCCACGTCAAAAAGCAGCTTTCCCCACAAAATAAAGCTTACACCCAACCACTCCTCAAACGACAGCACTTCGTCAGGCTCAACAAATCAAGCCCTCTCTCCTTAAACCACCATCCTTCACGCATCTCTTTGCAATACCCGCCTTACCCACACTCTCCTCCTATCCATGCGCACTCTCTTCATTCTCCATTCCCCCCTTTTTCTCTCCCATCACACACTTAACAACTGAACACCCCTCTTCCTCTAAACTTTCCCCTCCATTCACGAAAACACTTCCCCCAATCCTTCTCACTCCTCCATACCATGACAAAAAACATGCCCAATATGAATTGGTGAATATTTCGTCTTTTTTGTAGATAGAATTACTTATAGGTAACAGTTTTAACATCATAGCTGGGTACATACTGTTAACATCATATACTTCAATTCCATTATATATATGTCCCCCTGTCTTGATTAAAAAAACAAAGCCACCTTTATATGCATTTCTTAATATCTCATCATCATTTAATTCTAAAGTAGGTGTTAAAAAAGTTGCTTTTGTAATTTCCGATAAATTGTTCATTACAGGGCTTGGTAAAGTATCGTATTTTTTTAAAGTATCCTTTTTTAATAAAATGTCTTTAAACCATATCTTTTATGATATCATCTTCAGCTTTTGAGAAATTATTTTTTAAATCAGTCTTTTAGCACTGCTCTCTTTAACAATATTTCTTTTTAATTTAGTTATTATATTTATTGTAGTGAATTAACTGATTTTCAGTTTCTGGATACGCTTTAAAATAAAAAGCACTATTTGGAATTGATTCATTATATTTATGGGCACAAACAGCAAAGTTTTCTTTTTTTGTTTAAACTTTTTTTCTGCTTGCCATTTTTTTAATTCTCTGCTAGCTTCACACACATTCTTAGTAGTGACGGTTTCCGAAGGTGCGATTTCCTCCATCGCCTTTATACCTAATGAAGTACTAAGATATGAATGTGCATAATTTATACGTTTTTTTAAGTTTTGCAGATCAGTTTTTTTGACATTGTTTACCCCAATGTTGAGAATTTTTTCCGCTATTGAAGCCCTCTGTTCCCGCAGAGGGCTTATTTTTATAATAAGGTGACAAGTATAACTTGTATCATCTATTTTTTCTTGTAATAAATTAATAAATTTTTTCACCATTAAAACATCTGTTTACAATTTCATAATCTTTAAACTCATAAGTTTTTTGTTTCTGGATTAGAAAATTGAACTTGCATTCTTATTTTAAAGTCAAGTCTCATTAGCAATACCGTGTATTTTATTACATAGTAAGCTCTATTATCGTTACTAGATTTAGTTAATTTTACTGATAAAATTAGGCCCATATTTTGACTGGTGGTTCCAAATTTAGAGACAATATCAAAAAATCTCGAATAGCTGTTCTTGCTATGACAAATAGAACTTTTTTATCATCAAAATACAGAACTGTTTGTACAGTATTAGTCTTTTTGTCTAAACTAGGAAGTTCTGCTTTACCTGCTGAATAACCTAGTACTTTAAATTTAAAATCAGCTTAACTATACATAAATCCATAAATCTTTCGCATCATTTTACGGATATACGTTTTTACGCTTTTACACATTCACAGAATAAAGCCAAACGAAACTTCCAAACCACCACTCCGCACTGCTCTGTAAACACGGGTCTGTAAACGAACAAAGCTTTTTGCCTAGTACCCCTTACAGTCTTCAGACACCCCCCTCAAACGACAACACTTCATCAGGCTCAATAAATCAAGCCCTGCCCTCAAATATTCTAGCTCTTCACCCCCCTCAAAGAGCCGTGTTTTACGGCACAATAGAATAGAAAATTTTTGATTTTTCTTGCCAAGCTTCTGAAATTACTTTAACTTAAAGTGTAATTTTGATCGTCTACGCGACGATCAATAGAGAACTGAAAGCCCGAAACCTCGATACATAAGAATGAACCCACTTTTGTGGGTGTCCCGGGATTCCGGGGGCTTTTGTTATGTCCAAGTGCTTCCCAGCACTAAAAGCAAAAAGCTGATTAAGCTCAGTACTTTTAGACTCCCGGAATACCAATGCGAGGGCGCTCGCCCCCAGCGGGGGGCTTGAAGTGCCAACTAAAAATCCACATTTTATCGACATTTTGATAGGCAAAAGAATCCGTCACAGACGCATTGCCATGAGGCTTTCTCAAAAAGCATTAGGAAACTATTTAGGTGTCAGTTTTCAACAAATCCAAAAATATGAAAAAGGCTTCAATCGTGTAAGCGCAGGGTGTTTACTCAAAATCGCCCAAAAACTAGATGTCCCCGTAAACTTCTTTTATGCAAACCTTGCCACAAAAGAAGATCTTTCAACAAAAGAAACTCTCTTACACCACGATCAAAAAACCTATAGCGAAAAAGAACACACCCTTTTAAAAAACTTTAGAGAACTCAAATCGAAAAAACAAAAAGCAATCTTGTGGTTGATTTCTGATTAAGCAAAAGCGCAACGATCAACATTATTCCATTCATATCCCCCTTAAATCAAATTCAAACCAGCTCCCCACACCCCTTCAAAGAGCAGTATTTTACGGCGTAATAAAATAGAAAATTTTTAATTTTTCTTGCCAATTTTCTGAAACTACTTTATTACTTAAAGGGTGAGTTTGGTCGTATACGCAGCGATCAATAGGGGATCAAAAACCCGAAACCTAAACATAAATTTATCCCACTCTGTGGGTTTCCCGGGATTCCGGGAGTTTTTGCTATGTCCAGGTGCTTTAAGCACTAAAAGCAAAAAGCTGATTTAGGTTCAGTATTTTTGACTCCCGGAATACCAATGCGAGGGCGCTCGCAACCGGAGGGGGGCTTGAAGTGCCAACTAAAAATCCACATTTTATCGACATTTTGATAGGCAAAAGAATCCGTCACAGACGCATTTCAATAGGGCTTTCCCAAAAAGAATTAGGGAGCCATTTAGGTGTCAGTTTCCAACAAATCCAAAAATATGAAAAAGGCTTCAATCGTGTAAGCGCAAAATGTTTGCTCGAAATCGCCCAAAAACTAGATGTCCCCGTAAACTTCTTTTATGCAGACCTTGCCACAAAAGAAGATCTTTCAACAAAAGAAACTCTCTTACACCACGATCAAGAAACCTATAGCGAAAAAGAACACACCCTTTTAAAAAACTTTAGAGAGCTCAAAGCGAAAAAACAAAAAGCAATCTTGTGGCTAATTTCTGATTAAGCAAAAGCGCAACGATCAATATTATTCCATTCATATCCCCCTTAAATCAAATTCAAACCAGCTTCCCCTCAAACAACAGCACTTCATCAGGCTCAATAACTCAAGCTCTGCCCTCAAATATTCTAGCACACCACACCCCTTCAAAGAGCAGTGTTTTACGGCAGGTAGGATAATCAGCTGCATTTTTGTTGTCACTTATAATTTTCCAATGACTTTTGAATGCCTCTATTAATCTTTTTATAGCACTTTTACTCTTTTTAAAGCTTCTTTCTCTGCTTCTTCTTTTAACTTCATGCCATTGGCGCCTTCATACCTTTTTATTGTTTTTTCAATCTGATCATCAGTCCCTGCTTTAAAAACAATCATTGTTTCAAACGGACGAAATAATGACGATTGCGAAATATGAAAAAAGATATTCGTGCGCAAATTGTTTGGATCAAACTCGCTATACCCTTTTATTTTTAAGTCATCGATAGATATCGCTTTTTTTGACATGGCAAGACCAATAACATCGCTATTTCTCTCACCAAAATTTTGTACTTTTAAAAGGTTATTTTTAGCGTCATCAACTGTCGATATATTCATGACTTCGTCAAGAACTAGAGCATTTATATCAAATTGAGCATTGCTGACAAAAATGAATATAAGATCACGCAAAGAACAAGCTTTTTGAAAATAACAAGCATTGTACAAACGTGAGCGAATCCCAAGACATCCGACTGCTTGTCGAATGATTTTTATAGCGAGCTCATATGATTTTTCATCTAAACGAAGATCACGAATGTCTGGAATGTAGATTTCTTGTGTTTCTTGTAACGGTGCAACTTCACTGTTTAATGCACGATCAATAAGCTTTTCTAACCAATTGTAACTCTCAACATTATCCTGCTCTCTGACAGACGATCTAATCTCTTCTAAAAGATTGTCCAGCCCATACTCTTCTCTAAAAGCACGCTCTCTTCGATCACACGTCATCGTAAATGTATGGGTATTTTCTCGTTTGTCCGGTATAGATGATGCGTCAATTTCTGGATCATTCACTTTAAATGGATCAACGCTTTCTCCACTTTTAACAGATATCGAATGCTCACCTCTAATAGTATCAAAAACTCTCGCCCCTTGCTCCTTCCTAAAAGAAATGCCTTGTTCAAGAAACATCTTTAATGGATTGGAATCGTCCGGTGTTAACGGCATATCCCGTATTAAAAAGTCCAAAATTTCCCGTTGAAGCTCATCATCACTTATTAACGAATCTTTCCTATCCTCGTAGAAATCCTTTAAGCCTTTTGGAATACGCCGATTGTAACTCTTAACCTCCTTTGCAAACCAGCTGTTAATTATTTCCTTGTTTGTGGCTAATTTCATGAGATTATACCCCCCGCTTAAATTTCAAATGATCCTTTTTATCAATAAATCCAAATACAGTTTTTATTAAAACTCTTGAAAAAAGTTCATTATCTGTTTCTCTTACTTAGTATTTACCATATTATAGTTTATTGGTAAATAAGTAAAGTAAAGTAAAATCAATTAAGATATAAATGATATTTTTAATATACACCTTCACTTAAACTTGCTTTTATAACAACGAATAGCGGAAATTTTAACCAAAAACAGGTTAGGGGTCTTGTTTTTCAAGTCTTTATCTTGATTAAAAAACTGCAAAGGAGCAAACTTGATTGTGCAGATAATCATGCTTCATTATCTACGAGCCACTAACAAGAGTGCAATCAATCAAACAGTTTTAAAAAACTTTTAGCAAAATTTTAAAGCAGAAAAACGCATATCACCGAAAAAATGAGAGAGCAGTGCATTTTACGCATCCTCCACCTTTTGCTTAAACAGCAAAACTCCAACCCATCGTCAAAATATCTTCGTCTAAAATCCCCCATGCCACAGATCAGCCCCCTCAAAGAGCAATATTTTACGGCGAATAAACAGCATTTCTCTTTAACGCTTTTACGCATAAAGCAATAAAGCAATAAAGCAATCCCGCTTGTGACTTCACTTATAACATTGCAAGAAAATAGCTTTCACGACAAACAGAAGTAAAAGAATCCTACGATATTCGAGAACGCTCATTTAACATGCAAAAAAACCGACCACTCCCTTTGCTTTGCAATAAAACACCGCTGTCTCATCGTGAATTTTCTAAATCAGCACGCCTCAAAGAGCGGTGTTTTATCACATAATAGGATTATCACCGCTCTTTATAGCGTGAATTTCTCCACACTTAATCTTCAGGAAAAAATTCCAACCGATCGCCTTGTTTTGTAATTTTCACCGTTGATTCATCGTGAATTTTTCCAAATAAGATATTTTCCGCCAGTGGATCTTGAATTTCTTTTTGGATAATCCGTTTAAGCGGACGCGCACCATAGAGCGGATCATAGCCTTTATCGGCAAGAAATTTTCTCACCTCTGGCTCGATTTGCAAAGTTATTTTGCGTTCATTGAGCAAATTTTGCAAATGTTCTATCTGAATATCGACGATCGCTTCCATATCGTGACGTTGCAGCCTTTGAAAGAGAATAATCTCATCAATACGGTTTAAAAACTCCGGACGGAAAGCCGCTTTCACGACATTCATAACATCATTTTTTGCCTGATCGGTTGTTTGTCCTTCAGGCAAAGCGGTTAAAAATTCAGCACCAAGATTAGAAGTCATAATCAGCAAGGTATTGCGAAAATCGACAGTACGTCCTTGACTATCGGTCAAACGTCCCTCATCCAACACTTGCAACAAGAGATTAAAAATATCCGGATGTGCTTTTTCAATTTCGTCGAATAGAATGACCTGGTAAGGTCTTCTACGTACAGCTTCCGTCAGCACCCCACCCTCTTCATATCCAACATATCCAGGCGGCGCCCCAATCAGCCGCGCCCCAGCATGCTTTTCCATATATTCAGACATATCGATGCGCAACATGGCATTGGAGTCTTGGAACAGAAAAGCGGCAAGTGCTTTAGTTAATTCGGTTTTTCCCACACCGGTAGGACCCAAAAACATGAAAGAGCCAAGCGGGCGATTGGGATCTTGCAACCCTGCGCGCGCACGACGTACAGCGCGAGAAACAGCTTGCACAGCCTCTCCCTGCCCAATCACACGTTTGCTAATTTCATCTTCCATCCGCAACAGCGCCTCCCGTTCTGCCTCCAGCATCCGATCAACAGGAATACCGGTCCAGCGCGAAACAATCCGTGCCACATGTTCAGCAGTAACCGTCTCTTCAACGAGATGATTTTGTTGATCATCATTTTCCGCGATGCTCAATTGTTTTTCGAGTTCAGGGATAACACTATAAGCGAGCTCTCCAGCACGTTGGAATTGTCCATCACGTTGTGCAATAGCCAAAGCATTACGGGCTTCTTCGAGTTGTTTTTTCAAATCAGCAGCATGCCCTAATTTTTGTTTCTCAGCCTGCCAAGCCGTTGTCATCTCAGCGGACTGTTGTTCCAATGTTTTCAGTTCCTCCTGCACATTTTTCAAACGTTCTTTTGCTGTTGGCTCGACATCTGTTTTCAAAGCTTCCCGTTCAATTTTCAACTGTAAAATACGCCGATCAACAGCATCGAGTTCTTCCGGCTTTGAATCGACCTGCATGCGCAACCGCGCCGCCGCTTCATCGATAAGGTCAATAGCTTTATCCGGCAAGAAACGATCCGTAATATAGCGGTTAGACAAACGCGCCGCCGCAATCAAAGCACTATCTGCCAAGCGCACTTTGTGATGTTGTTCATATTTTTCTTTAATACCGCGCAAAATAGAGATAGTATCCTCTAAAGAGGGTTCCGGTACAAAGACAGGCTGAAAGCGGCGTGCAAGAGCAGCATCTTTTTCAACATATTTTCGATATTCATCGAGCGTAGTAGCCCCCACACAATGGAGCTCTCCGCGTGCAAGAGCAGGCTTTAACAAGTTAGAAGCATCCATAGGCCCGTCAGATTTTCCAGCCCCAACGAGATTATGCAATTCATCGATAAACAAAATGATCTGCCCATTTTCAGCTTGCACCTCTGCCAGCACCGCTTTAAGGCGCTCTTCGAATTCCCCACGATATTTTGCACCAGCGATAAGCGCTCCCATATCCAGTGCATGAAGCTGTTTATCACGCAAGGTTTCAGGCACATCACCATTAACAATGCGCAATGCCAACCCTTCCACGATAGCTGTTTTCCCCACCCCTGGTTCACCAATAAGCACAGGATTATTTTTGGTCCGCCGTGAAAGCACCTGAATAGTGCGGCGGATTTCCTCTTCCCGCCCAATAACAGGATCCAGTTTTCCTTCACGGGCATCTTTTGTCAAATCACGAGCATATTTTTGCAAAGCATCATATTGGCTTTCGGCATGGGGGCTTGTTGCTGTTTTTCCCTTCCGCAAATCATTAATAGCCTCATTAAGCGCTTGCGCTGTCAACCCTCCGCTTGTAAGAATATCAGCAGTTTTTGCGGTCTTTTCCATGATCAGCGCTTGCAACACACGCTCCACAGTCACAAATTGATCACCAGCTTTTTTCGCCAGATCTTCCGCTATGTTAAAGACTTTTGCCAACGGCTGAGAGAGATAGAGCTGTCCATTTCCCCCTTGCACTTTAGGCAAAGCATTAAGCGCTTCGTTAAGCGCCTTTCGAATAAGAGTAAGATCACCACCCGCTTTTTGTATCAGTGATGCTGCCAATCCTTGAGAATCGTCTAACAACACTTTCAACAGATGCTCCGGCAAAAACTGCTGATGATCAGAAGCAAGGGCACCACTTTGTGCTGATTGTAAAAAACCCTGCACACGTTCGCTATATTTTTCCAAGTTCATTTTTTTTCCTTAAATCTCAAGCCACCACCGCACTTTAAATTCCCCCAACATTCCACAAAAGAGACATCTTCAAAGGACCAACCACCCCCCACAAAACACCGCAAATGATGCCACATGAAGAAGAACCGTAGTGCTAAAAAGAATATGGGTCCTCACAAGCCCTATAGCAAGAGGGAGAGAAAGGCACACTGTCATTATTTAAATAAAAACTGCAACTCCCCTATAACCCCACCATCACAGCCTCACCATCACACACTTAACAACTTAACACCCCTCTTCCTCCCAACTTCCCCTCCATTCACAGCACTCTTTCCCCCATTTATCTCACCCCATTCCCCGCCAGACAAAAGCCCAACATGACCCCAAAACACGCACAATGCATAAATCCATAAGTCCTCCACTTCACTTTTACGGATATACATTTTTACGCTTTTACATCTTTACAGAACGTAAGCCAACGAAACTTCCAAACTATCGCCCCGCACACCGCTTTGTAAACACTGGTCTGTAAACAATCCAGCTTCTTATCTAAGGAAGGACTACTGATCACTTCATATAATTATCACCACCCCCCAAAAGACGCACTTCATCAGACAAGGCAGTTAAGTCCAGCCTAAAATATTCCCTTACACACTCTTCTCCAACCAACGCGCTTAACACCCCTCTTCCTCCCAACTTCCCCGCTCCATTCACAAATGCGTCCCCCCATTTATCTCACCACATTCCATGCTAGACAAAAGCCCAACATGACCCAAAACACGCACAATGCATAAATCCATAAGTCCTCCACTTCACTTTTACGGATATACATTTTTACGCTTTTACATCTTTACAGAACAAAGCTAAAGGAAAGGTTCACCACCCCACGCTGCTCTATAAACAATAGTCTATAAACGAACAAAGCTTTTTGCCTAATCCCCTTACAGTCTTCAGACACCCCTCCTCAAACGACAGCACTTCCTCAGACTCAACAAATCAAGCCCTATCATGAATATTCTAGCTCTTCCCCCCTAAAAGAGCGATGTTTTATGGCATAACAGAATAAAAAATATTTTTGATTTTTCTTGCCAATTTTCTGAAACTACTTTACCATTTAAAGCGTGTTTTTGATCGCCAACACAGCGATCAAGAGGGAAGACAAGCCCTAAGCTCTAGCGTAAAAACGAACCCGCTTTGCGGGTATCCCGGAATTCCGGGAGATTTTGCTATGTCCAAGTGTTCTCAACACTAAAAGCAAAAAGCTGATTTAGGTTCAGTATTTTCAACCTCCCGGAATACCAATGCGAGGGCGCTCGCAACCGGAGGGGGGCTTGAAGTGCCAACTAAAAATCCAAATTTTATCGACATTTTGATAGGCAAAAGAATCCGTTACAGGCGCATTTCAATAGGACTTTCCCAAAAAGCATTAGGAAGCCATTTAGGCGTCAGTTTTCAACAAATCCAAAAATACGAAAAAGGCTTCAATCGTGTAAGTGCCAAATGTTTACTGGAAATCGCCCAAAAACTAGATGTCCCCGTGAACTTTTTTTATGCAGACATTGCCACAAAAGAAGATATTCCTACAAAAGAAAATCTTTCAATACATGCCCCACACCATGATCAAGAAACCTATAGCGAAAAAGAACAGGCACTTTTAAAAAATTTTAGAGAGCTCCAGCCGAAAAAACAAAAAGCAATCTTATGGTTAATTTCTGATTAAGCAAAAATGCAACGATCAATATATCCTCCCCCCCTGCCTAAAATTTCCCATACCTGATATCACCACATCCCTCAAACAATACTGTTTTATGACATATTGATTTTTCTTGCCAATCTTCTGAAATTACTTTATCACTTAAAGTGTAATTTTGGTCGTCTACGCAGCGATCAAGAGGGAACTGAAAGCCCTAAGCTCTAGCGTAAAAATGAACCCACTCTTGTGGGTGTCCCGGGGTTCCGGGAGATTTTGCTATGTCCAGGTGCTTTAAGCACTAAAAGCAAAAAGCTGACTAGAGCTCAGTACTTTCAGACTCCCGGAATACCAATGCGAGGGCGCTCGCAACCGGAGGGGGGCTTGAAGTGCCAACTAAAAATCCACATTTTATCGACATTTTGATAGGCAAAAGAATCCGTTACAGGCGCATTTCAATAGGACTTTCCCAAAAAGCATTAGGGAGCCATTTAGGCGTCAGTTTTCAACAAATCCAAAAATACGAAAAAGGCTTCAATCGTGTAAGTGCCAAATGTTTACTGGAAATCGCCCAAAAACTAGAAATTCCCGTGAACTTTTTTTATGCAGACATTGCCACAAAAGAAAATCTTTCAATACATGCCCCACACCATGATCAATGCACCTATAGCGAAAAAGAACACACCCTTTTAAAAAATTTTAGAGACCTCCAGCCAAAAAAACAAAAGGCAATCTTATGGTTAATTTCTGATTAGGAAAAAATGCAACGATCAATATATCCTCCCCCCCTGCTTAAAATTTCCCATACCTGATATCCCCCCCAAAGAGTGATGTTTTACAGCATGATAGGATAATTCACGCTATAGCTCGTTTTCTGTTTCTGTTATTGCTTTAAGCCAAGCTGCTTGAGGATCAGCGACTGGGGTTTAAAGTTTGACTATTCGTAGCAAAGCAGAGTCACACAAAAATGACATTGTTGCTCAAAACCATGCCCCCTATTGAGTTTACGAGACAGTGGAACAGTGTCAAGAAGGCAAAGCCCCGAAAAAAAACATATGAGCGGTTAAGTAAAAATCAAAAATTGAATCTATAACGTTGAAAAAGCTTCCCGATGCTGGATTATTCCCGTGCCCCCTGAATCTCAGAAAAATGATTTAAAATACATGTTTCGTTGATGAGCCAATCATTGAGAACGAACAATTGACAAAGAACGGTTCACCAATATCCTGATAGCCAATAAACAGAATAATCCACTCAATCCAGAAAGAAGGAACAATTTTCCAGCCGAAGTGTGACCTAAAACAAACGCTCCAACAAAGGGCGCCACCAACATAGCTAAATTTTGTATAGACTGCACCCATCCGGAAGCCACCCCAATCTGTTCATTGAAATTGCTTACCAGATAAACATTAGAAGATATGGAAAAGTAAGCGCTCACCATTCCAATAAGAAAAAAACAGAACAACAAAGTCTCAATACGGAGTAAATCAAAGTAAAAAAAGCACACAGAGATCAAGACAAAACCAATCATTGATGACATTGCCGGCATTAACAACTCCGATATTTTGCCTGTAAGGGGTTTATGCTTTGATTGTTTCACACGCCAAAACCCATAGAGAAAATTACCAATCGCCGAAGCCGATACCAACATCCCAAGAGCTTGTTTATTCATTTTCATTACACTAAGAATAACGGGCAACTGATTATTCACCATAAAGATCATGGCAAAATACACAAATATCACCGCCACATAGGCATACCAAGTTGTCCCATAAAGCCTCTGCTGTGCTTGCGTGGTATTCGCTTTTTTTATTCTTAGCGACGAGACAGGTTGTGCACCAATAAAACAAAACACGATAAAGCCTAGCAATGTCAAAAAACCAGAAAACAATAAAGTATAGGTATCTGACAAAAACGCGACAAAGCGTACTCCCCAAAGCAGGTCCTATCATCTTCGCCATGCTATTGATCATATTAAGCACAGAATAGTAACGGGTCCGTTCGTGTTTAGGCACCGAATTTGCACTAAGAACGGAAATTGCAGGCATGGCGACACTATTGAATGCCGCTCGAATAACTGCCAGTATAATAAATCCTTGCAGACTCGTCGCCATTAATAAACCGACAGTACATAGCGCCCGTAACAACAGTGACGCCCGCAACCAATGGATCATATAATGATGACTGACCAACATTCCAATTGGCTTAGACAGAACGATACCAGGTAATAATGTTGCCGCTCCAATAAAAGCGACATCATATTGATCAGCTTTCCAAGTGAACACAGATACGGTCAAAATCACGATATAATCAATCCAGCCCCCAAATGACACCATACCATTACCCAGCAAAAGCACCAACAAGCGATTGTTTGCTGCCCCATCTATTTGCACCAAAACACGCGCCCCTTCTTTTTCGTTAGCCATACCTCAGCAATACTGATGAGATGATCAATTCTTCCCTCACACCCTAAAGACATTATCGACCTCCCCGCAACAAAGAAATTTATAATGATCCATGGGAACCACTGGTGCTAAGTCTTAGATATGTATTAACACTTCCACCATTGATTGAACTTAATCTGCATCTCTACGAACGACGACAATAAGCAAGCCGTTAATCCAACCCTTGAATCCATTTACGATAATCCCGCGTACCCCCTTAAGCTCCAACACAAAAAACGCTCTGAGCATTCTCTCCTCAAGAGGACTCTTTATTCTTCCTCATCACTTTTCTGCGGCGGGGGCGGTAAAATATAAGCGCCAGAAAGCCAACGATTAAGATCAATGGCTCGGCACCGTGTGGAACAAAAAGGATAGGCGTTTTGTTGTGCCATCTGACCACAAATCGGACAAGGATGCGGAGGGCGAGTCTCTTTTTGCAAATTGAGCTCTTTTTTTTCTTGGCGCACCTTTGTCATTTGCTCCTTCATTAGTTTTTCTTCTGTTCCTTTTTTTTTCATTTTGGCTTTTCTCTTTTTTTTGGTTTTCACCTTGCATTGATCTTGCCTTAAAGTTTTTCTAATGCGTTTCTTCAGCCCAGTGCGTAAAAAGCGGATAGTGATAAGCGGTCAAGAGATCGGCTGTTTCAGCCAACGGTAAACCAACCACATTGGAATAAGAACCCCTGATATAGACAACAAAAGCACCGGCTTTTCCCTGAATAGCGTAGCCACCCGCTTTCCCTTGCCATTCTCCTGAAGCAAGGTAAGCCTTCATCACAGCAGGGGTTAAGCGTCTAAAACGGACACGACTTTCAACCAATTTTACGGTTTTTTTCCCCTTTTCATTCAAGGCACAAATAGCGCCATAGACCTTATGCGCCCGCCCCGAAAGGTATCGCAAACATTCATAAGCCTCGTCTTCACCCTCTGGTTTAGGGAGAATGGTGCGCCCCACAGCCACCACCGTATCAGCAGCCAAGATAATCATTTTCTGTTGAGGTAATTCTTCTTGACCATTCTGCAACTCTTCTTGAGCATTCTGATTGTACCAGCGCAAAATTTCTTGGGCTTTCAGCGCTTTTTCTTTTGCCAAACGTTTGGCAAGGTTTGCAGGATGTTCTTTTAATTTTGGCGTTTCATCAATATCGCTTGCACAAACCTGCTGAGGATCAATCCCTATTTGTGCTAAGAGCGCTAAACGCCTTGGCGAAGCGGAAGCAAGCACCAAATGAATTTCTTCTGTAAGAGCATCTGCCAAACGTTTTTTCCCCCACTCTCTTATATTTTTCATTTCCACCCCTTCACAATCGACTTCCCTCTCACCCCTTTTAAACACCCCCTTTTACGCGACCCCCTTTAAGCGCCCCTTTTTAAGCACTCCCTTTTAAGAGCCCCTTTTTAAGCGCCATTAATCTCCTTGATCTTTTTCCGCATTAATTTTACAGTTTTTCAAGGCCATTCAAACACTCCCCTTTTTTCACTCATGAAAAGCAAGCTTAAAAACTGTTAAAAAATAATAGAAACAATATGAGAGCTTTTCGAAAAAAGCACAAGCCACCCCTAAGGCTACTTATAGCGATATGTAATGCGCCCTTTTGTCAAATCATAAGGTGTCATTTCCACCATGATTTTATCACCTGCCAACACGCGAATACGATTTTTTCGCATTCTACCAGCAGTATGCGCAATAATTTCATGATCATTTTCCAGTTTCACACGAAACATTGCGTTCGGTAAGAGTTCAGTAACGATACCAGAAAATTCTAAAACTTCTTCTTTTGACATAAACAAACATTTCCTTTACAGTGCACATTTTTGTTAAGCTGTGCGTTATTTCCAGCGTTCATACCCTATTTTCTTGAGTTTGTGAATAAAAATTCAACAAAAAGAGAAAGGTTTTTCAAGTTTACTCTCTCATGCGCTCAAAAAACATCACCCCACACATTTTGGCACAAAACTTTCTCTCCACCAATTTTACCCACCCATTTCCTCCAATTTTTATGATGATCTTGATTTCAGAGTGACGAGAAATTACGCTAAATTTTCTCCCCCTCAAGCATTTTCCCAACGCCTCTGACTTATCCTCCACCACTTACAAACAATCATCCTCCCTCCAACTTTTCCTCACCTTCTCCCTTCCACACCTTAAACATGCGCCCTTCAGATAAACACCACTCCCCACACCAAAAGCCCCCTCCTTTTCTCAAAAACCTCCTCCATTCTTCACGCAACCTTCCACAACATCCTTCACCACCCCACACGCCACTCTCTATGCATTTCCCATACAGCCTTGCCCCATTTTTCCTCTCTCCACACATTTCCTCTAAGCCACTCCTTCCATTTATGTTGCTCTCCCTACCTTAAAAGCACGATCCCTATACATTCCGTCTCATTAACCACAACACCCCCTAACAACATAAAACCTTTTCCTTTTTTACACATTTCCGTTTTTACGCTTTTACACATTTACAGAAAGCAACCAAATGAAACTTCCACCCCACCCCGCGCTACTCTGAAAACACTACTTTCCCCCCCAGTTTTTACCTAGCCACTCTTTCCCCTATAAACTTCAGATCCCCGTTCAAACAAGACTGTTTCATCAGACCAGACAAAGAAATCCAGCCTAAATATTTATCACACTCTAGAAAAACAGCTTGATACATTGATATGCCTGATATCACGCCCCCTATAAGCTCCCCTTCTAATCATGATTTCGGAGCCGCGTGAGAGGGACAAAACAAGCTCCTATGGTTCTTTTGTCAAGGACGCCTTTAGGCGCCACGTAGTGGTTTCCTTGACCTTAAGAACCAAGGCTTGTTAGTCCTCTCATTAAACGCGGATCTGATCTCATGATTTTGGTGAGCGTTCCGGAGAGTTTGAGAGGCGGAAAGCCTCTCATTAAAAAATAAAGTTTATAAATAAAAACTATTTTTATTTGCCAATCTCCTGAAATTACTTTATTGATAAGCACGTGTTTTTGATCGTCCACGCAACGATCAAGAGGGAACTGAAAGCCCTAAGCTCTAGCGTAAAAATGAACCCACTTTTGTGGGTATCCCGGAATTCCGGGAGATTTTGCTATGTCCAGGTGTTTTCAACACTAAAAGCAAAAAGCTGACTAGAGCTCAGTACTTTCAGACTCCCGGAATACCAATGCGAGGGCGCTCGCAACCGGAGGGGGGCTTGAAGTGCCAACTAAAAATCCACATTTTATCGACATTTTGATAGGCAAAAGAATCCGTCACAGACGCATTTCAATAGGACTTTCCCAAAAAGCATTAGGAAACTATTTAGGTGTCAGTTTTCAACAAATCCAAAAATATGAAAAAGGCTTCAATCGTGTAAGCGCAGGGTGTTTACTCAAAATCGCCCAAAAACTAGATGTCCCCGTAAACTTCTTTTATGCAAACCTTGCCACAAAAGAAGATCTTTCAACAAAAGAAACTCTCTTACACCACAATCAAGAAACCTATAGCGAAAAAGAACACACCCTTTTGAAAAACTTTAGAGAACTCCAACCCAAAAAACAAAAAGCAATCTTGTGGCTAATTTCCGATTAAGCAAACACGCAACAATTGCTATTATTCCATTCTATACCCCTTAAGTAAAACTCAAATCAGTACTCCACACCCCTCCAAATCACGCCGTTTTATGGGATATTGATTTCTCTTGCCAATTTTCTGAAATTGCCTTATGAAAGATACTGTAATTTTGGTCGTATACGCAACAACCAATAGGGAACTAAAAGCCCTAAAGTTTGGTACATAAAAATGAGCTCACTTTTGTGGGTATCCCGGAATTCCGGGAGCTTTTGCTATGTCCAAGTGCTTTAAGCACTAAAAGCAAAAAAACTGACTAGGGTTCAGTACTTTACTACTCCCGGAATACCAATGCGAGGGCGCTCGCAACCGGAGGGGGGCTTGAAGTGCAAACCAAAAATCCAAATTTTATCGACATTTTGATAGGGAAAAGAATTCGTCAAAGAAGAATTGCCATGAGGCTTTCTCAAAAAGCATTAGGAATGCCATTTAGGCGTCAGTTTCCAACAAATCCAAAAATATGAAAAAGGCTTCAATCGTGTAAGCGCAGGATGTTTACTCAAAATCGCCCAAAAACTACAAATTCCCATGAGCTTTTTTTATGCAGACATTGTGACAAAAGAAGATGTCTCAGTAGAAAAAATTGCCTCACACCGTGATCAAGAAACATACAGCGAAAAAGAACATTCACTTTTGAAAAATTTTAGAGAGCTCCAGCCGAAAAAACAAAAAGCAATCTTGTGGTTGATTTCTGATTAAGCAAAAGCGCACACAAAGCATAAATCCCTCCGCATCATTTTACGGATATACATTTTTATTTTACGGATCAACGTTTTGATGCTTCTCTACATTTACAGAAAGCAGCCAAACGAAACTTTCAAATTCCTCTCGCACCGCTTTGTAAACATAGGTTTGTCAACAATACAGCTTCTTACTCTAGCGAATTCCCCTGCTGATTTCAGATCACCACCCCTCAAAGGATGATATTTCATCAAACGCGACAGATACGTCCTATTTTAAAATATTCTTGCCCCTTCACCACCCTAAAGTAAGATCACGCAAAGCACCGGTCAATCCCACGTCAAAAGCAACTTCCCCACACCCCAATCTTCTCTCCCGTCAACACACCCCCCTCTTCATTAAAACGCCCCCTCCCTTCATAAGACTCTTTATCCCCACACCCCATTCCCTCCACTCCTCTCATCACATGCCATGCCATGCCATGCCATGCCATGATAAAATCACACACCACGCATAAAATCGCACCTTCCTTTTTTGCACATTTCCGTTTTCACGCTTTTACATATTTACAGAAAGAAGAAAGTCTGTAAAAAATCATTACACAATAACGTTTTCAACAACTGTCTTTAAAATTTTTCCTCCCTTTTCATTTAAATCCTCCTATTTTTACTTAAATCATAGATATAAACCGCCCTATTATTTCCCTTGACCAACATAAAATTTTTCGACAAATTCTAGCTATCAAAAGGGTTCATAAGAAGCATTTTACGACTTTTAAAAGAACTTTTATTTACACCCAGTGCTTTCTTGTAACGTACGAGAGTACATTTAATTGATTGACTAGAAGAAAATTTGAAATGAGAGAACCTTTTCGTTTTTCTCATTCAACATTCGCAACGATAACTTATCCTTATAAGTCAGTATTTTTTCGTAAGACAAAACGCACCAAAAGAAATATACTTGCGTTGCATATCTACATGCTTGTTTTAAAGACAACTCTCACAACGCTCATCACACCCATTTCGCGAACACTATCCGTAAAGGAATAGCCCCCATGAAGGGTATAATATCCATTCAGCCCCCCTTTATGTTTATGGAAGAACAAGGCCCAGCACCATCACAAAAACTCTACCCACTCCTAATGTTGCGCACAGCCTTCGGTTCAAGAGACAATTCATTAAAGGCATGCCTTTCTGATACAGTTTTGACCCACATGGTCCACCCGCTCATGATATGCAAGCAAGTAATTTTAATTGATTCAATATGAGAGAACTGATGATGAGAAAAATTTATTATGCTCAGCGTTGTGTTTCATGTTAAAAATGATAACTTATTGTTATAAATCAAGGTATTAACAAATAGGAGAGTCAACATCAAGACACTTTACTTTTTCCAAAAAAAAAGCTTCACACTGAAAGAAAACATCTAAAAATTAGATAAAAAAAAAGGTTTGCCTCTAATAAACAAACCTCTGCAGAAAATTATTCAAATAATTTTCAAAATTTTAGATTAATCCCTCTAAAAGCAGCAAAGATACTTCAGAAGCACCAAAATGAATACAAAGAATTATTTAATACAAAGTTAAGAAAAATCAAGAATAAAAAATTTTTATCGTTAATGCACCTTTAAAAAACGAGGCTTTTTAAGCCACTCAGTTCAACAATCTGGGGCAGCTCAAAAGAGCCCCAACCAATCTCCTCAAATCCCTAAAAAGACCGTATAAAAGATTCACAGAGCAAGTCTTCGCTTAAAAAAAACATCAATCGCAAGCGCTCATAAAAGCCAGCGTTGGTACAAAAGATCAGATTATCGATAAGTTTTGCTGAAATGTCTTCTCAATCAACAAAAAAGAAGCGGACTTTTAAATATTTCCGCCTCTTTAACAATAAAACTATGATGAGAGATTATTAAAAAATTTCAAGACTGTGAAGGGAACCAATTTGATAACAATTCATACCTTACAGGATCATCGGCACATTGTCCACCACCACATTCCAGTATGGTAGAAATCAAATTTGCCGCAATCAAAAACACAAATAAGAAACTTGCCGCTTTACTCAAGAATGGGAAAGGAGAAAATTCTTTGAACTTGTGTGCCAATTCGCCTAAAATCATGGCAAATGAAACAGCAAAGATACAAAGGACAGAAATAATGAAAGCCCAAGTATAAAAATGCAATCCAAAGAACGTTGAACCATATCCTAAATCATCGGGTGTGATATGCAAAAACACTTGCCGTGCTGCAACGGCACTGGTTACCATACAACCGAGAATAACCATACCATAATGGGTATTTTTCACCTTATGGTGAATATTGAGCAAGAACCCACAACCTGCCAGCATCAATCCAACGCGCTGCAGCAAACAAAGGGGACAAGGTAACTCAAACTTTACCAATTGATAATAAAAAGCCACCACCAAGACAATAGATAACCCAATGAGTCCTAGCGTATTCATAAAGATGACGAAGTGAGGATTTTTTTGTTCAACGTGTTCCATGGCTATTCTCTCAAAAAGATAAATTTAAAGTAGAAGTTGCGTGATGATTGAAAGTGAGAAGAATGACAACGAATAAAACTACCCACAAAGCATAACTTATATTTTTTTTGCCACACATAGTCGTTATTGCAGTCCCTAAAGCGATTAAAAATGGAAAAAACATAGCTTTTAAATCTCCTTTACATCCGGTGTTTAACTCTTAATTTACTTCAGCATTCACCATATTACAAAATTGGGCAAAAAAGAGACCACGGATTTATTATTCACAATTCGCCATTTACTTCTCTTGTCATAATATTTAAATGAAA
Organism: Bartonella sp. MU37NMGALS; assembly: GCF_042194015.1. Lineage (NCBI taxonomy): Bacteria > Pseudomonadati > Pseudomonadota > Alphaproteobacteria > Hyphomicrobiales > Bartonellaceae > Bartonella > Bartonella sp. MU37NMGALS. The sequence goes on along the minus strand of NZ_JBHIML010000002.1, from coordinate 225,538 downwards.
AAATAAAGAACTCTATAATCGCTCAAAAGCACAAATCAACAGAAGCACAAAAGCGTCAATTATTCGCTTCCCTTTATATCAGCCATTATTAAAGATATATTGACCATTATAAAGGCATATTTCCCCACTCAATTAAAAAAAATCACTTGAACAGCAAAATAAATAGCTTTTGAAATTAAGAGATCGACATCCCTTTTTTCTCAAAAGAATACCCTCACTTTGCAACGCATTTTCGTCATATAAATCTCTTTTTCTCATAAGCAATTTTTCAAATTGCAGCAGATTTTATAATATATGGTGATCGTGTTTATTTTGGCAAATAAAAACGAATAATTTTTTTGAACCCCTTACAATCAATGGCTTTCCCTCAATATATTTTTCCTCTTATCTTAAATAAACAACAATCTCGTAAGCTTAACAGCCTCATGGCTCCAACACCACCCCTTAACACCTCTTCCTCAAAATTCACCTCCCCTCAAAAGAAGTGCTTCATGACCTTCAATACTCTGATTTTTCAACTCTCAAGATTCCCCTTTAAATTTTTAGCTTTCCATCTTATTTGAAAAATAACTGTTTCTCTGTCATCAATTGGCTTTGCAAAGAGAATATAAAACTTTAAAAAAAATAATGATAAAGAATCGCATTGAACCTTTGAAAAGGATGGTGAATGATGAAAAAATCATGTGATGTCGCGATTTTAATGGGGAGCCAATCGGATTGGCAAACGATGTGCCATAGCGCAGATATTTTGACAAATCTTGGTATTTCTCATAGTTCGCATATTGTCTCAGCACACCGAACCCCTGAACGCCTTTATCAATTTGCAAAAGAAGCAAAAGAAGCAGGGTTTAAAGTTTTAATCGCCGGTGCAGGGGGCGCAGCGCATCTTCCTGGTATGCTAGCAGCCCTTACGCCTCTTCCTGTTTTTGGCGTTCCAGTGCATTCTCATTCTCTTTCTGGTCAAGATTCTTTGCTTTCAATTGTGCAAATGCCAGCAGGGATACCCGTTGGCACATTAGCAATTGGCAAAGCAGGTGCAATTAATGCAGCACTTTTAGCCGCAGCCGTTATGGCCATTTATGATCATGATCTCGCCCAACGATTACAAGATTGGCGTCAACAACAAACAGCTAATGTCGCCAAAACGCCTGTAACGGAGGGTTAAAATGGCACCGTTTTCCAACACGCCCCCCTCACCCAACACCACCCCCTCACCCAACACCCTCTCACCTAACATGTTACCTCCAGGCAGCGTCATTGGTTTAATCGGCGGCGGACAGTTAGCACGGATGCTCGCCATAGCGGCCGCAGAATTAGGATTTCGAACAGTTATTTTTTGCCCTGAGGCCAATTGCCCAGCCGCTCAAACAGCAAACAGCCATATTGTTGCCTCCTATGACGATACATCAGCTTTAGATCATTTTATTTCTCAGTGTGATGTTGTCAGCTATGAATTTGAAAATCTTTCGCTTCAAACGGTTCAATATGTAGAGAAGAGTAAGCCTGTTTATCCTTCTTCCAAAGCATTAGAGATCACGCAAGATCGACTTTTTGAGAAGCAATTTTTGCGTGATCAAAGGATTGGCACCGCCTCATGGTATGCTGTTGACAATTCTTCTTCTCTTCTTTCCGCGCTCGATGCCTTAGGCGGACGTGGTCTTTTAAAAACGCGTCGTTTTGGTTATGACGGAAAAAACCAGATCAAGCTTGACCACCCCGATGAACAAACCCTTGACGAAGCCTTAAGGACTTTTCAGGAGCAGCCTTGTATTTTGGAAGAGATAGTTCCTTTTTTATCGGAAATTTCAGTTCTCTCAGCTCGCACAAAACAAGGAGAACATATTTTTTATGATTGCCCTGAAAACCAACACAAAAACGGAATTCTTCATAAATCCTTTGTTCCATCACATATTCCACTTGACGTGCAAAAAGCAGCCCAAGAAATCAGCCTAACAGTCATGGATGCCCTCGATTATGTTGGTGTTCTTTGTATTGAGTTTTTTGTCTTAACGGATGGTCATCTTTTAGTAAATGAACTCGCGCCGCGTGTCCATAATTCTGGTCATTGGACACAAAAAGCATGCATAACTTCACAATTTGAACAGCATATCCGTGCTATTTGCGGTCTTCCATTGGGCAGCACATACCGCCATAGCGATTGCCAAATGACAAATCTTCTTGGGAAAAATTTAAGCACGTTAAAATATTTTCTGAAGCAAGAGCGCACCTCGATCCATTTATATGGCAAAAGCACTGTTCAACCCTACCGCAAAATGGGGCATGTCATCCAATTAATGGGACCAGCTAGCAAATTTTAAACCCACATATATACAAATGCTTTTCCCCTCAATGAACTGAAAAACAACCTCTCCCCTCACACCGATATCCAGCGGCTCAAAGCGCGCCGCCCCCCTAACCTTTTAACTTTCCCCTGAAAAGGGCCCCCCGCCCCGCCAGCCCCTCCACACCCTCCTACAAGCCCTGCTCTTTTAAAAACATCACCTCTTCTCGCCCACAAACCATTTCACATCTCATCCCCCCTCAAAAACAAATCTTCACCCCACACCGATTGACTATCCATACGGCTCAACAAACGCTCCCCAACCCCTTTCAACCCTTCTTTCCCACCCAAAACTCTGTCCCCCCTTTTTTTCTCAAAAACATCATCCCCTCATCCAACATGTTACCTCTAAGCATCATTATTCCCCCATGATAACGGCAGCCTCTTCATTTTCCTTTTAATCCCAATCTTTAGGAAATAAACTGATCTATTGATCTATTGCGCCCATAGATACCAATCCCAACGATTGCGCTTTTATTGTCTCTAGCCTCTCTTCTTATGTTTATTTTTGCACAAAAGCATTTTCACAAAAGCATGAGTTTTGTTTTCTCATAAAATCGCTGAGAGGTAAAACGTATGACTCTCCCCAAACAACTCTCGCAAACGAAGCCCAATATCAGCCAGAAGGTAGCCTCTTCAGCATAGAAACTTTCCTCTTTTTCTCCTCTCTTTTTTCCTTAACGAATAGAGGAGCTTCTCCTTTCGTTAATCCGCCCAACATCTTTCTCGAAAAAGCTTCCCTGAACTTCTCCCCAACAGCTTAAATTGCTTTTTTACAGATCAATTTTTCTTCTCTCACGCCCCCTCTCTTTTCAGCGCATCCATTTTCGCACCTTTTAATCCTGTTAAAACAATAAATTATAAGGCGCATCACCACCGTATAATGCTCATTGGTTTTATGACATCCCTTTATTGCATCCCGCACAGTTCTTTATGAACTCCCTTATCGTAAACGCACTTTGTTTACGCATACTCTATAATCAACCACAAAAGACTGTCTGTAACTCTCTATCCTGCTCAGCAATGACATTCGTCAAGATTAACCGACCCGCAACTTCACGAAGTTCCAATTTTTTCGCGCTGCAAGCTTCTTTCAAGAGCACCTAACAGCACCCTTAATTGACTAAATATAAATGTTTATTTTATGATCTTGATAAAGCTAAATTATACTTTTTAATACTACCATTTTAATACTATTATTACCTTTAAAACGCTCATTGTGCGAAAAAATACTTCATTCCTAAAAATAATAAAATAATTTCGCTTGTATCTTATCTTAATATGTGATTAACGTTCAGCACAAACTTAGATCTTTTTATAGCAAAAATATCATACAAAAGGGGAAAATAATGGAGGGTATCTCTTCAAACAAACTCAAAAATGAAAACAATGAAGAAACTTTAAATGAGGCACAGTCTGTTCCTCCCAAAAAACGTAAAGGGGGTCCATTTAGACACATGTTGTTCCTCTTTCTTCTAACCTTTCGGAAACCCATTGTTTTCGTAACGAAAATCCTGTCGATAATCTTTTTATTAATGACAGGAATTCTTTGTCTAATATACCTCACAGGAGGAAGAGAGTCACTGCCCCTATTGATCGGGATACCAATGCTCATTACGTCAGCTCTCTTTGGCATTTGCAACATGTATATAAATTGGTATTATGACATACTTTTATTACGTCTATCACCAGACAATGTAAAGCTTTCACTCTTTCAATAAACATCATCATAGACCACCCTTGGGAAGGTCAAATTTTTCTACAGCATGGATATTAAAAGGAATTCAAACTATCCACATTCAAGAGCCAAAGTGTATTCTCAGTATACTGTCTCTCTCACCGGATAATTTGAATTCCCCATCCGCTTGACAATATCCAGCAACCCACCCCACGTAGAAATACACGTAGAAACAATGGGGTTTCAAATAAGCATAAGCTATTGCCTTCAAAGAGAAATTTATGCATAATCTTTCATTCTAACAGCACAGATTTAATCCCTCATTAAAAGAGCCAAGCGCTCCGCTCCGTTCTTAATCTCCACGTCAAAGATATAATTACAGGATATGATTACAGTACGAAGCTTATCCATTCCCAAACATCCTCTCACCCCTCACATAAAATAAAAAGCCTCAAACAGAAGACGCTTGTGTTACCAATTTACGCACTTATTTTAACACGCACTTATTTTAACACGCACTTATTTTAACACGCGCTTCTTTTAAAGAAACACTTGGCCAATGCACATTGCCACCACTTCAAAACCACCCCCCATCATAGAGCATAAAAGCTCTCGGGTAAAATCGCTTAAACATTCATAGCGCACCACCCTTCTTCAAGCTTATGAAGCGTAAACGCCAGCCTCATCACACCGCTTTGCCAATCCCCAATGTTGCAACACTCTCTTGCACTTGAAAGGATTCATAAAGAACTGTTTTATTCCTTGATCTTCAAGTGTTTTCATCCATACACCAATCCCGCTTGTGATATGCAAGCAGCAAATGCTATGAGATATACAGATTGGCAATGAAAAAATCATAACTCTACGCGAGGCTCTTATTTGCTCTGAACAATAGAAATTTATCCTTAACAATTCATCCCATTTGTCATCATCATGCGGTTTATTTTCTAGGTTTTAAGAATAAGCCTTAAGAATATCATCACACACACTAACAAAAACACCTCATGGTATCAATTTTACATGAACCTTACTAAACGATGATATTTTACGGAAAAACAAGATTATTTTCTCACAAATGAGAAGCTTTTACTTTTTTCCACTCTTTGTCCTTCTTTTGCGAGAATATTTTTACTTTCAAGGAAACCATTAACCCACCATAGGAAATGTATAATACACCCTTGACAAGAATAAGACTTCTTGTTAAATCTTCCTTACTTTTTTGCAATTTTCACTTATTCGTTGTGCTAATGAAGTGTGTTAATGCGTACCTTAAGGGTGCGTTTTTCTTTTTGTGATCACAGTGAAAAAGTGTATCGTGTGATGTTATGATGCAAGTACAATATCGCAATGCAATGTTCATTGAGTGAACAGTGTATTGGGGTTGCGGTGTTGTATTTTTGTGTTTTAATGTTGTATCATAGTATTGTGTTACGTAAACTGTTTAACGGTGAATATGATGAAAATTAAAAATTCGCTTAAAGCACTAAAGGAGCGCCACCGTAACAATCGTTTGGTGCGTCGTAAGGGTCGTATTTATATTCTTAATAAGACGAACCCTCGTTTTAGAGCGCGTCAAGGCTAATTCTTTTGGTTAATGTTTTTATGCCTACTTTTTGTAGGCTTAAAAATTTTTTCTTAAGATTTTTTGGGTTACGAGTCGGTTGGTTATAAGTTCGTTGATTACAAGTCTAGTATTTGATAATATTTGGTGATTTATCTTTTGGGGGCTTGTTTTTATGGATTCTTCTATTTTTTTAAAAACCTTTCGATTTTTTCAGTCGCGTTTTTTCTGTATTTTCAGTCGCGTTTTTTTTCTTTTTTTTGTTGGCATATTTTGTTTTGTTCCCTCGAGCTATGGGCAAAATCCTCCTTCGCTTCCTGAAGATCGGCCTTCTCCACAATCGCTTTTACCCTTAGATGATCTTATTCCCAATTCTCCTCCCCCTTCCTCAACGCCCTCCGATTCTGATTTGTCTGCGGTTATTCTTGAAGATCTTGACAAAGAGCAGCTTTCCCATATTGACAGAGTTAAGCAACGCAAAGAAGCCGAAATTTTACGTTTACTGAAAGAGTTGAAATATTGTGCTGATGTTTCTCAAGCAAAAAAGATCAGTCAACAACTTCAACATTTGTGGTCCCAATCGGGGAGTGAGACGATTGATCTTTTAATGTCATGGGCTGAAAATGCAATCAGTAGCGACGATTATGGACTTGCACTTGATTATATTGATAATGCTATTGCACTTTTACCTACTCACGCTGAAGCTTGGGTAAGGCGCGCTTGGATTCACATTCAACTAAACGATTTCAAGCTTGCCATGCTTGATCTCAACCATGCTCTTGAACTTGAGCCGCGCAACTATATAGCTTTTTTTGAACTTGGCGTTACCATGGAAGCAACAGAGCGTCCAAAACTGGCTCTTAAAGCCTATGAAACCGCATTAGAATATTACCCACAAATGCGCAGAATTCAAAAGCGCGTACAAGCTCTGTTAGACGAACAATCACCACAAGCTCTTTGAAACCATTCAAAAACGAGATGCTTTACGCATCTTTTCAAACTTGGATAAGACGCAAGCCTGCTTTACATTCCACTCAATAAACTCAAAGCCCCCTGCTCATAACCACGCCCTCAAACACCCCGCACGCAATTGACCCCACCCCACGCAATTGAAAATGTCTTTTTTGAATTTTGACCTTTTTTGTATTGAAGGAAGCGTCCAAACACTTCCAATATACCCCTTAAAGAATTTCTTCTCCTAGCAAGCAAACGCTTCACGCTTGAGTCCTCTTCACACCGCCTCTTTTTTCACATCTCTCCATCATGGACAAAAAAATTTTGTAAACACGATCCTCAAAAAATATTTTTTGAAAAAAACTTAAAACATCGCTGAGCCCTTTGATAAACTATTATCGCCTTTTTTTTATTTTTATGAGCTTCAACCATAGCAGAGAACATACCGTATCGGCTCTTCTCCACCCCTCAAAGTTGATAAAACAGCACTGAAATATTCCCCACGAGGCAAAAACTTCAAAGACGCAACGTCAGTTAAACAAACATCCTTGAATAAAAAATATTCCCCTTCAAAGCTCCCCCAAGTATTCCCGCGAAACATAAAAATCAAGCGATTGCCAATGAATATCCTCCCCACACCTTAAAGCACGAAGTCTCTTAACCCGCTTCGGACTGTAAACAATCCGAATTCTAGTAGACTTCTCTTGGTTTCCCACATATGGGATTTTCTTAAACTTAAGGACATTGACCACACACATTAAAACATTGAACCTATCAAGGATAGCAACCTTATATTGCCAGTAAATAACAGTATGTTACGCCATAACAGGATAAAATTTGATACCCTCACGCCTTTCCATGCACGTTTTCATCTCCCAGTATAGTCACTTTCCTATTTTCCTTTAAATTGAAACAAATCTTTCTATTGGGTATAGACCACCAACACCCATTTTAAAACCTGTCATTTTAACGCTTTTACCAAGTTGAAAATCATCCAATGACTTGATGTGAGGCGTTAATTTGTCAGAAGGTATATATGGGCAAACGGCTTGAAAAGTATTATCTTCAAATTGCAAACAATACCGACGACGAGCTAAATATTTAGCTGCTATAATTTTCTTTTTATTTTCTAATTTCCAAGCCCCTATTTTAGAGGGATGAATATCTAATTTTTTAGCATTTTCAGTTTTGAAACAATGGATACTATCAGTGTCACAATAGATAAAATTTTCAAGTCCAATTTTGTAAATAGACTCAATTAAAAACATACGAGCATAGCTTCCAGCAAATAAAGAAATTGGCAAATAACCACATTTTTGGAATATTGTTTCACCCCAAATAAATCTAAGAACATCATTTTCAAATTCGATATATGTTTTAATTCTATGAGGACGTTCAGCCATTTTTCCACATAATGAATTAAGAAACATTTTTCCTATTCTGCTGATTGTTTTATCTGAAGAATTTTTCAATTCAAAAAATTCATCAATATAATCAGTAAAAAGGTCATCTCTTGCTTGAAAGAGATAACCATCTAATAATTCCAAATTTTGGTAGTGATAAGATTGTTTAAACAATTCAAATTCTTGTAATGTTAACATGAATATTTTTTTATGTTCACATTCGTATTCAGATAAAATTTGTAAATATTCAACACCCCCAGATGATGATTGTGTGTTATTATTTAAAATAGGTATTTTGTTTTCTCTTAATTCTGCTGAGTTTATATAAAATCTTTGAAGACCTAGAGGGTGTAAGTCATTAGTTTCAATTTTACCTTTTTTATAAAGAGGTGCCCCTATAGGTAATTGTTTTAACATCATAGCAGGGCCCATACTATTGACATCATAAATTTCAATTTCTTTATTTATGAATTTACCCATATATCTATTAAAAAAACAAAAACCACCGTCATTTGCTTTTCTAAAAATATAATCATCACCTTCTTCTAAAGATGGGAATAAATATGTTTCTGCTTTAATTTTTGTAAATTTTTTAAACATTTTTTCTGACCATACAGCTTTAGCATCAGCTGCAAAAGTCATTTTATTTCTTCCCCATTGGAGTCTTTTTTTGAGAGCAATGGCTAATCCCTTGCTTTCATTCACACAGCAGTCGATATCATTTTGATGAATAATAACATCATCAATGCACTCAAAGAGAGAAGATTCACTTTGTTTTAAATCGGTAAAAGCTGTTATTATGTCTTGTAAAGGAACTAAAAATAACTCTAATGAATCGAATAGATAAACTCTTTTTGATTTATTTGATTGAAATGCAAGTTCCGATCTAAGAACTCTATCCTTTTGCGAGATAAAATCATAAAATTTAGGTGTTATAAGATCATTTTGATTAAAATGACACCATGATCGAATAATAGCATAATCATAGTTTAGGTTATAAGCATAAAATCTTGTACTGTTTTCTATTTTTTTCACAAATTCTAAAAAAAGTCTAACAGGATCACCATCGTTTATTGTAAAAACAGTGATATCTGTTAGATCTTCAACATTAACAATTGAAACCATATAGGGCTTAACAGGTTCTTTAATTGTCGCCTTGAAAGTAAAAGTATATAATTTTCTAAAGTTGATAAGTCTCATGTTTCCTCCCTCTTTAGATTTTATCACCTCTTTATTGTGTTTACTTCATTCTAAAGACAAAAAATATTTATCTTTTACTATATTTCGCTCTTCACGAACACTCTCATAGCCTTCACCCCATGATTGGAGATACCTTTTTACACTTAGAAAATCATAGAAACGAAAAGCGTTCACAATTTGCCCTCAAAGTTGATAAAACAGCACTGAAATATTCCCCACGAGGCAAAAACTTCAAAGACGCAACGTCAGTTAACAAACATCCTTGAATAAAAAATATTCCCCTTCAAAGCTCCCCCAAGTATTCCCGCGAAACATAAAAATCAAGCGATTGCCAATAAACCGTTATGCCTCACTCAATCACCCACTCCCACTCATATTTTTTGCTTTTTTTACTTTGAATAAAGCATTCTATATATCATACAGCCATTTCTAGCAGCCACCCGCAAGGTTATAGAATCATCCTGAAAAAACTTTATGAAAAATAAGAGATTGAGGTTATTTTATCTCTAGCAGAAACTCTGAAATTGTTTTATATTAAGGAGGGTGTTCTGCGCTTCTCGACAGGAAATAACGTATTCCTGAGACCTTAATGATCTCCAAGGGAGCTGTCCCTGATCAAGCCCGTGGGCTTTTTCATATGGCGCCCACCTATTTGTATAGGTTCCCGGGATCAGCTTTTTCCATCGGCTGTTGTGGATCACCCTTTTTTACATCAAAATTTTTCCAGATAAAAATTGAGAGCGTCCTTTTACATAAGACCAATGACGATATGCTCTTTTCAAGAAATAAAAATTACGTTGAGCTTTATTTTATAAAACAGACAGCACTTACAAAAATAATCCCTCTGTGAATCTGCTTCATCCCTTTGCACAGCAAGCAGCGCAAAAGCAGCTTGTCGTATCAAGATACCCTACCATAAGAGCGCACATTTTTTCATGAGCACAGCTCTTGTCCACACAGAGATTTACAAAACGCCAACAATGGATAAAATACCAGCATCTTATAAAACAATTGGCGAGACAATGACACATAATCCCCTCTGTGAATCGGCTTTATCCCTTCGTACACAGCAGCGAAAAAGCGGTTTATCGCGTCGTGATGCTCTTTTAACAGAAGAGCGGGCACTCTTTTCGCAGCGTGCTTGTTGCCACTTTATTGAATACCTTGAAAAAAAGGGGACAAATTTTTCACAGCTCATTTTAGCAGGCTATTGGCCCATTAAATCGGAAATTGACCCGCGTCCTTTACTGGATGCTGTAGCGTTACGCGGCGGACGTTTAGCCTTACCAGCAGTGCTTGATTCCACCACCATGGTTTTCCGTGCATTTTCGCCCAACACGATTTTAGAGCCCATGCGTTTTGGCACCTTTGGTCCAAGTGCAGACAGTAGCGTTGTTGTCCCCAATAATATTATTGTTCCGCTTTCTGCATTTGATCGTCAATGTCACCGTCTTGGCTATGGAGGAGGATATTATGACCGTGCGGTTGAAGCTCTTGAAAAACAAGGACATCAAATAACATTATGGGGCATAGGATTTTCATGTCAGGAGGTTTCCTCTATTCGCGCAGCAGAACATGATCTACAGGTACAGGGGATTTTTACAGAAAAAGGTTTCTTAAAATGTTAAAATGTGATTAAAGCGCCTATGCGTTTTTTATTTTTAGGTGACATTGTTGGTAACACAGGCTGTAAAGCTGTTTTTGAACACCTTCCTCAACTGATTGAGAAGTGGCAGCTTGATTTTGTTGTGGTAAATGGTGAGAATGCCTCTGGTGGTTTTGGTCTCACACAAGAAACGTATCAAGATCTTTTGATGACCGGTGTTGATGTTGTCACCACGGGCAATCATGCTTTTTCTCACAAAGAAGCATTGCAGTATGCCCATGAGAGTGATCGTTTTTTACGCCCTGCCAATTTTTCGAAAGAAACTCCTGGAAGAGGTGTAGGTATTTTTACAGCAAAAAATGGAGCCCGTGTTCTTGTCGCCAATCTGTTAGGCAACGTTTTTATGCCGTGCAAAGTAGAAGATCCATTTGAAACAGCAGAAAATATTCTTTTAGCCTGTTCGTTGATGGAGCAAGCCGATACGGTTATTTTTGACTTTCACGCAGAAATGACAAGCGAGAAGCAATGTTTTGGCCATTTTCTTGATGGTCGTGTGAGTGTTATCGTTGGCACGCATACGCATATTCCCACGGCTGACGCGCAGATCTTAGAAGGTGGGAGCGCCTATTTAACGGATGCAGGCATGTGTGGAGATTACAACTCATCTCTAGGAATGGACAAAGAAGAACCCTTACACCGTTTTCTTTATAAGACGAAGCAAGATCGTTTTGAACCGGCATGTGGTCCCGCCACCCTTTGTGGTTTAGCGGTTGAGATTTCAGACCGCACAGGTTTAGCAGAAAAGGTCTCGGCAGTACGGATTGGTCCTCATTTAAAGCCTGAAGTTCCAGATTTTTGGTAGCTTCTTTTAAGCCGCCCCCTTTGATGATCGCTCTCCACTGGGCGCCCTTTGGATGATTGCTCTCCAATGTTTCCTTTTGAGAACTCTTTTTGGCAAGATGACTTTTCAAGCCCTTCCCAAATCCCTAAAAACACCACGCCTTCCAATTTGCCTAACACAGCAACTTTTCTAACACAAATAAGTCACTCTTTAAAAAGGGAAAAGGTCCAAATTTTCATGATTTCTAAAATGACGAGAAGGAGGTTCTATTTGGACATTTCTGCGGGGGGGGGGGAGGAGAAATGCTAACCCCCTTCTCTAAAAAAGGGTTTATAGAATAATTTATTATTTAGCAAGAGCCTCTTTAATTTTTTCTTTATTCTAACAAAAAATTAATCTTAAAATTGCCTTCTGCTTTTTAGGTTTAAGCTCTCTAAAACTTTTCAAAAGGACTTGCTCTTCTTTACTTCCGATCTCATCATCACAAGTTGAGACGTTTTCCTTTGTTGAGAGATCAGCGTAAAAAAAGGAAATGGGAACATTGAGAATATCAGCAATTTCTTGTAAACGCCCCGCCCCTATACGATTAGAGCCTTTTTCATATTTTTGGATTTGTTGAAACGTCACACCTAACTGGCTTCCTAATTGCTTTTGCGACATCCCGATCATTGTTCTTTTAAAGCGAATTTTTCTGCCTATCGAAATGTCGTTAAAGTGTGGATTTTTATCTTTCACTTCAAGCTCCCCTGCCGGTTGCGAGCGCCTCTTATGCGTATTCCGGGAGTCTGAAAGTACTGAGTTCAGTCAGCTTTTTTTGCTTTTAGTGCTAGAACGCACCTGGACATGGCAAAAACTCCCGGAATCTCGCGATACTTATAAAGCAGGCTAATGTCTCAGCTTGGATTTTCAGGCTTTGGGCTCCACCATTCAACCGCACTGTACAACGAGAACCCTCGTTCTTGTTCATAAAATAATTTCAGGAGACCAGCAATAAATTTAAAACAGTGTTTTTATCTCATGAGACAATCAAACACAAAATTGCCTTCTGCTTTTTAGGTTTAAGCTCTCTAAAGCTTTTCAAAAGGACTTGCTCTTCTTTACTCGAGATCCTTTCATCATAAGGATCCAAGGCGTTTTCCTTTGTTGAGAGATCGGAATAAAAAAAGGAAATGGGAACATTGAGAATATCAGCAATTTCTTGTAAACGCCCCGCCCCTATACGATTAGAGCCTTTTTCATATTTTTGGATTTGTTGAAACGTCACACCTAACTGGCTGCCTAATTGCTTTTGCGACATCCCCAGCATTGTTCTTTTAAAGCGAATTTTTCTGCCTATCGAAATGTCGTTAAAGTGTGGATTTTTAGCTTTCACTTCAAGCTCCCCTACCGGTTGCGAGCGCCCTCGCATAAGTATTCCGGGAGTTGAAAGAGCTGAAACTTGACTCAGCCTTTTGCTTTTAGTGCGCAGACGCACCTGGACATAACAAAAGCTCCCGGAAATCCGGGATATCCATAAAGCTGGATAAATACGTGTCTCAAGTTTCGGGTCTTTCATTCCCTGTTGATCGCTGCGTAGACGACCAAAACATTCGCTTACAATAAAGTAATTTCAGGAAATTGGCAATAAAATTTAAAAACAGTCTTTATTTGTATTTTTATCAGAGGCAGATAACCTCTCATTTTTGATTAAATTATGTGTGAACGAAGTGAGCTCTATTTATTGAAATAAGTATAAGATCATAATCAAGAGATGCTAGACGTAGTAAAAACCTTTCATAGGCATCATGAGCAAACAAGCAAAGAAATATCATGATGATACCACCAATGACCATTGCTGTTTGGTGTTCATAGGGTGCAGCTCCTGCTGTGTATCCGAAAAAAAGAAAAAATAGGAATAAAGCCAAGCCACCAGCAAAGAAGTTTAAGAAGGCAAAAACTGGTTTACGAATGAATAATAAAATAAGGAAGATTGCGTAAAGCAACCTTTTAAATATCACAGCCAACATTCTACGTATTGTTTTAAATATCCAAACGAATATTCTACGTATTATCTTGAACACCCCACGCATTATAGTTGAAGCAATGCTCTGTTTTGCATCTAACCTTTCTTCTTTGGTGTTTTGTCTTCTTAGCAGAAAGACTGCTCATGACTCCCCCATTTTCAAGCCACTGTACTATAAAAATGTACTATAAAAATAATTTATCTCTAATTATATCATCCCAAAATACAACAATATTTTATTCATTTTAACTAAAAAACAAGTGCTTTATTGAGAAGAAAAGCTATTTTCATTAGTAAGAGCTGTTAAATCCTTACGTCTAAAATAGATAGAGCGTCCACAACGGATAGGTGGTTGCCCTTGCATAAGAATAATCTGTTCGTCTTTTCGCATGTTTCGTGTTATTTCATGTGGATATATTAAAGGTCTATGCTGGGTGCTTATATTTTCTGTCCCTCTTGTATGGAATCCTCCTAGAGGTTTGCTTGAATCTTTCACTTCAATGGTCATTTGACCACATGCCTTAGATATATTTTCAGCAGTTTTAATATCTTTTATTGCGGCATAGCTTACAAAAGCACAATTTTCAAACCATGTCATAACGCCTGACGAACCGAAATAGTGTTCTATTTGATCTACAGACTTGTAAAAAAGCATGAGAGATATACCATATTTGCGTCCATGATCACGTGCTTCTTCTAAAATGTTCATATATCCTAAAAGATCAGCATTATCTAAAATAAAGAGCGCTCTTTTTGCATAATTACCATTAGCAGCTTCCATAGCTCTGAGAAAAGAGCCAACAAGGATACGCCCAACACCTGGATAAGATTTTAAAATTTTTGAGGGGATATTTAGAAAAATATCAATATTTCCCTTTGTTATATCGGTAGTTTTAAAATCATGACCACTGATAAGATCTGCATAGTTAGAGAGTGAAAGCCATTGTATATCTTTTGCAGCAGTAGCATAGACACCTGAGAAAGTTTGTTCAGCCATGTTTGTAAAAACGCCAAGGGTTTCACGAATAAATTGCGATGAAGAATTTGATCGTATAGATTGCAATTTTCCAATCACAGAGGGTTCTGGCATTGACATGATCGTGTGAAGGGTTTTTAAGTTTTTTTCCTTTACTGCGTATTCATCAGAAAAGACAATATGCGCAAGAAGCCCTGTTAACAAATTATGTGCTTGTAATACAAAAAATTGATCAGTCGAAGTTGATTTGTCGTTTTCAGAAAGAAGGAGTCTAGCAACTTCAACCACACCCGCTTCTCTTTCATAAAGGGGGAGATTTTCATCTAATAGCCAATCTAAAGGGTTAAAAGTTTTTGTTGAAGAACCATGAGGATCAAGAACGTATACTTCTCTTTTTGACAGCTCCCTTGTTTTTTTTACCATTGGAGCGATTTCAGTTGAAGGGTCAAAAACGACCAGTGGACCGGAATATTTGAGACAAGTTGGAATAACATTACTGGTTGTTTTATAACCACCAGAACCAGCGAAAAATAACATATGAGTTGAATCAAAATTAAGTTTGTATGTTAACAATGGCTGTCTACCACCTTTTCCCCATGTAGTTTTGTCTTTAGGATCAAATTTGACATCTTTAACAACATCTTCGTCGACTCTATAGCGCTCTCCTATGACGACTTCGCCATCACTTGGAAAAATCTTTTCAAGGCGTTTCATACTCATCCATTGAACACCACCAAAGATTGTATTTTTTGAATTTTTCAAAGGTGAAGCTTTAGGTAATGATCGTTTTATCGTGTAACCAAGGATAACAATGCCAACAATAACACCCCCTAAAACCATCCTATCAAAGAAAGGAAAAACATCCGCCCATGTCATATTATTTTGACCTACATAGGGACTGAGTCTGATATATTCATTTGCACTATAATAAGCTGCAAACAAACCAAAGATGATCATGGACGAAATAATGATATTTTTTCTGATATGCCTTTTTTGTAATAAGATGAATGAAGAACATGAAAGTGCAATAAGGATTAAAATATCCAGTGGCTTTGATCTTACAAACCAATAAGCATCAGGCGTCGTTCCATTTTCTGTAATGTTATTGATCGTTATATTGACCAAAAAAGCTACAATGATTGAAAATATGAATGGCAATACTAAAAATATAATCTGTTTTTTGTCTAATTTATTAACCATTTTCCCCCCGCATATCAGAAAAAGCTTCTCTTCCTATTTTTTTCGAAGTTTTTATATTTTTTGAATTTTTATCAAGTTTTGAAACATAAAGCAAGCCATCTTCAGATGAAAGACTTATCTGCCTCTCTAAGACGGGCTTTTATAAAAAGCTCTCCTAAACTAATTTTTTCAAAAATTTTTCCAAAGTTTCTTTGATGCTTCACGCGCTATTTAAATTTCTTACTTAATTCTTTTACGACACTGTATCGGCTTCTTAACAGAAAAAAAACCAATAACAATACGCATTAGTGTTCACTGAAAAAAAGCGCGGTTTATCATATTTTTCCGTAAAACATCGTTGTTTAGAGCCGTGATATAAGGCATGTAAAACTTCACATATTTAAGTGTTTTTTTAGAGTGTGTAATAAATGGGCATGACTTATCCCGTAGAGCCTTTTTAAAGTGAACCACATGGAGTAGTCAGGAGTAGGTCAAACCGCGCCAACAGAATCCGAACTTTTTACAAAACAGCCCTTAAGTCAGGAATATGCATCCTTTAAAGCGGAAGAAAAACAAAGACAAGAAAAAGCGTACAAATCAGGCGTCATGACGAGCACCCCTACTCTGTTTTATGAGATGCATTTCCTTCTAGTCCATGGGCACTTTATCGGCACCCCATTAACAATGCCATCCTCAGCTTTTAAAGAATGAAGCGACTTTTTTGTTATGGTCGTCTTTTATAGGTTTTCCATATTCATTTTTTCATCAATTAAAGAAATTACATCGCCCTTTTCATCAATACCCGTGCCCAAGAGTTCTACTAAACTTCCATGGATTGCGAGATTTTAAAGGATTACACTCCGGATTCTTGTCATGTACTATACACCATTCTATATAAGCGGGGTCATTCTGAAAATCTTCAGGGTCATCATAAAGAACTTTTTTTTCAAGTTGATTTGCACCAGACTTTTTCCATGTACCTGCAATCGTTTGAGGCAATTGAGCTTGATAACATCCAATCATAATCAATAAAGCACTCAATAATTTAAAAGTCTTCTTCATTTTATTTTCCTTGAATAATTATAAATACTATAAAAGTACATAAATTATTTTATTACCATATTTTTATATTAAAAAACAATAAATACTGTGAATATTTACTATCATTTTGAATATATATTCTTTAATACTTTGCTTTGACAATGATAATACAACGAACACAAATACAAAAGAAACAACAAGCGCGCAAATACAAAACCGTCGCCATAACGGGAGCCCCTTCCAAATTCTCTGTTCCAAATTCTCTGTTCCATGAGATAGTTGCCCTCTCGCCCATGGCACTTTATCTGCACTCTCAAGCGATTGAGTTCTTGAACATGCATGAAACGATTTTCGAAAACCGTCTCTGTAATATGCGTGGTTCCCTCAACCCCGTGTCATAAGCGCCGTAAACGACACTGAGAACAATGATACAAGTCTCTATTTGTTTGTTTTATGAAGCCCCACCCGCCTCTCAAACGCTTATGCCAACTCGTAAAAACTCCAAAACCATGAGAGCCCCGCGTTTATTGAGAGGATTAACAACCCTTGTTGTCTGAGATCAAGCCCCTTAAAGGGAGACCGAATACCTTTGAAGAGAATTACACTGTGATGCGTTGAATTTTTGCACCACAACGAACTAATTTTTCTTCTAATCTCTCAAATCCACGATCAAGATGATAGACACGATTAACGATTGTTTCCCCCTTTGCTGCCAATGCTGCAATCACAAGAGAAACAGAAGCGCGCAAATCCGTCGCCATAACGGGAGCCCCTTGCAAATTCTCTGTTCCATAAACGGTTGCCGTTTGCCCATCAAGCTTTATCGAAGCCCCTAAACGATTGAGTTCTTGAACATGCATAAAACGATTTTCGAAAATCGTCTCTGTAATATGCGCAATGCCTTCAGCCCGTGTCATGAGCGCCATGAATTGCGCTTGGAGATCGGTTGGAAAAGCAGGATAAGGTCCTGTTTTAATATCAACAGGCATAATTTTGGTGTTCTTTGGATTTCGCTTAACATGAATTCCTTGAGGTTCTATTTGAATCTCGAGCCCTGTTTTTTGGAGCACCTTAAGCACTTTTGTGAGGTGATTAGGATTTGCATTTTTAAGAAAGACATCGCCTCCTGTCATAGCAACAGCCATTGCATATGTCCCCGCTTCGATTCGATCAGCAATAACGCGTATTTTTGTTCCTTTAAGTTTTTTAACCCCTTCAATTGTAAGCGTTGTTGTTCCCTCACCAGTTATTTGAGCCCCCATAGCATTCAAAGTTCGAATAAGATTTGCCACTTCTGGTTCACAAGCTGCATTCTCAAGAAAGGTTGTTCCCTTTGCCAATGTCGCCGCCATAAGCATTACATGGGTTCCACCAACAGTAACTTTAGGGAAACGATAGTGAGCACCTTTTAACCCCCTTGGTGCTTTTGCATGAACATATCCATTTTCGATCGTAATCTGTGCGCCTAAAGTTTTGAGCCCCTCAAGGATAAAATCGACAGGTCTGGTTCCGATAGCGCATCCTCCAGGAAGCGAAACATAAGCCTCTAAGCATCGTGCAAGGAGAGGTCCGATAACCCAAAAGCTTGCGCGCATTTTTTTCACCAGTTCGTAGGGCGCCCGTGTTGTCGCTATTTTTTGCGCAGTAAAATGAATTGTTCTTGAATTCACACACTCATCGTTAAACTCTTGTCCATCAACGGCATATCCAACACCATGATTATTGAGGATACGAATAAGCAGTTCGACATCAGCCAGATGAGGAATATTTTCTAAAGTGAGCGTTTCTTCTGTCAAAAGCGCCGCAATCATAAGAGGCAATGCAGCATTTTTTGCCCCTGAGATAGGAATTGTTCCTTTAAGTTTTTTTCCCCCAATAATTTGAATAGAATCCATCGTGTTTTCCCTCTTTTCCTTTGTGCCTGCCCTTCCAAAGGTTTTTCCCCCTTCGAGAAGTTATGCTTTATTAATCGTTTTAGAACGCATTCTAAATATGAGAACAAATTATTGAGAAGTTTGGTTGCAAAGCTTCACTAAAAAACATTTTTTTGCATTTTAGAGCTCTGTTTGCGCTCTTTGTCGGCTTTGCTCTTTTCGACGTTTCAGGTTTTGACGCAATTGTTGCGCCAATCTTTCTTGACGTCGTTTTGCTTTTTCATCTTGATGATTCATTTCATTTTGTTTTTGTTTTTGATGCATTTGTGTCATTGCGCAACCTTTTAAACAGTGTTGAGCTTCTATCCAAGCAACTCATAACCTTAAATATTCAAGCGTATAAGAAACATATGTCATGACATAAGATACGTTTTCTTGCAAGAATATACAAATGTTCTCTTGCCTATTTTCTGACAATATGGCACAAGACAGCGCAAAGATTGAAAAGGGGCTGCGGTAGCTCAGTGGTAGAGCACTCCCTTGGTAAGGGAGAGGTCGAGAGTTCAATCCTCTCTCGCAGCACCATTTTATTCTTCTTTTGTTTATTCTTCTCTTACCCCTCTCCTCTTTTTCTGCAAACACCAATCACCTCCATTGAATCCTCCATCAACGAAAATATCATACGCAGCACTCTCTCAGTAAGAAAAGCTCTTGCCTTATTTATTGGTGCCTCCCTAACACTCAACATAAAAGCTCCCAGAACAACAAGGTGCTCAATACGCCTAAATAAGCTTTAACGGTCTTAATTCCCCCTTCAAACATCTTCCTCCATTTTCCAACATGCTTTCATATTCATTCCAAGCTCCCTCCTTGCGCTTTCCTCAAACACCCCACTTTGCTTTTCCCCCTCTGCTCTTTCCTTTTTATAAAACTTTACCCCTCCTCAACGCTGTACAGATCCCTTTCTTGCCCGCCTCATTCTTGTGTTTCCCACCAACAGACGCTTTGCATTCGCTCCCCGCTCTCTGTTTTTCCTTTCCTTCAGAGCAATTTCTGTCCTTATACTAAAACCTGTCTCAACACACTTAATTTGCTGTACCATCTTCTCCAAAGCCTCATTAAAACGGCTAATTTCATTTTCCAGCTTGTAAATATACGCTTCATCACGATAAGCACGTTTAATCAAAGGTGGCATATCTGGCCAATAGAGCATTAAATCCACCCATTCGCGTTGAGAAATCCATAACCCTCCTTGACATTGTGCTTTATGTTCTGCTGGAAAAGTCTTTTGCATGAAATGAGGGATCAAAATTTCAGGTTTTTTTGTTTTAATTTCTAATAAGCCATTTTCTCCCACAAAAGCATCGGGAGAAAATCCTTGTCCGCGATCATCTGCCAAAACAAAGCCAATACATTCAGGTTCTGTATGCGTAAGTTTTGCATAGAGCTGTCGTGCGATTGGTTCTAATTCTGTCCCGCGTCGCTGAGAAACTGTTGTTCCTTCCTCAACGGTTTTTCCTGTAATTCTTTCTCCCGCCAATTTCATCATCACACTATGATATCGTGAAGTTTTTTGCCCCTGTTTTTTTTGTGCCATAACCATCTCAAACAAAGAAGCCGTAATCAAACCATTACGCACTTTCATCCATTCTTCTGTTCCCTGAACACAATCGATAATGATTGGCATAGTATTTCTCCCCTTCACCTTTAAAGTTTTTTTTGCAATATATTCTCTTTGAAACATTCACATTTTTTAAGCTGTATTCCTGTTTAAGCAGTGTCCCTCACACAGACTAAAAGCGACTGCATCCTTCAATGCATCCTTCAAGTATTGTGCCCCCGAAAACACAAAAACTGCCCCCCAACATCCCCCCCGCAGGTTTCTCAATTCCCCAATGAAACTCAGCCAACAGCTTTTCCCCTCGCAAAGCGCCCACAATTTCTCACATATAGGCTCTTTTCTTCATACCCCCCTCTCTCTCATATCGGCTAAAAAATTTCCCGCAAAACGCTCCCCCCCAAGAAGGAAAACATAACGCGCATCATGGTCACCGCAATAAAAAAGCACTTGCCCTTTCATGAGTAAAATAATGCCCCCCCTTAACACGCAACACAAAAGCTCCCAGAACACACGTGTCCCAATACGTGTAAACAAACTTTAACGGTCTTAATTCCCCCTTCAAACATCTTCCTCCATTTCCCAACATGCTTTCTATTCACTCCAAATCCCCTCTTGCTTTTCCTCCTCTGCTCTTTCCTTTTTATAAAACTTTGCCTCTGCTCAATGCTGTACTGCTTCTTCTCTTCCTCCTAAGCCTCATGTTCGTTCTACAACATGCTTTCTATTCACTCCAAGCCACTAATAGTTACCTCTCCCTCCATTTCCTCAATCCCCCCAATGTGAAACTCAGCCGACAGCTTTTCCCCTCGCAAAGCGCCCACAATTTCTCATCCATAGGCTCTTTTCTTCATGCCCCCCTCTCTCTCATATCGGCTAAAATTTCCCGCAAAGCCTCCTAAGAAGGAAAACATAATGCGCATCATGGTCACCGCAATAAAGAAGCATTTGGCCCGTTCATTGCGGCTCCCTTTTTTAATCTAGCTATTGCACGACGGAAAAATCATAGCGGTAATATTCTTCCCCCAATTTTTTTGCCACAGACTGAGCCACCTCTTGCGATATGAAAAGAATAGCGTTGTGTTTTTGTGGTTCGAGTCTGATTAAATTTCGCATATTTCCAGCATAATAAAGTGGAATCCCTTGATAAGAAGTCTTTAGATAACTTGGCATGTTTACCACCAATAATCTGTCAAGACATCACATGGGCGTAAACGATGTTGTTTTTCATAAGAGCCATAAAGATTATCTTCATAATCGCAAGCGGCTCTTTCATTTAAACAAGCATGATAAGCTTCACTATTCAAAACGAAGGGCTGCAATGGCGTATTTCCTTCATTCATTTCATGATTTTCGACATAAAAATCAGCGATTTGTTCTGTAACATCTTCAGCATGAGAAGTTGTCAGATCGAGTCGTAAAACTCTATAAACAGTTTCACATTCTTCAATCAATTCGAGCACTTCTTCGATTTCGTCAATTGGTCCTTCATAAGTATCAGGATTTTCCTCTTCGCATAAAACGATAATGATTTCATCCTCTTTAACGAATGGAATATTTTTCATTATTTCCCCCTTTAGATAGTTGATAAAGCATAGCCTTGTCTTGACAAGACTAAATATAGCGTTAGTCTTATATCCTCTATAGGAGAGATGTCAACCATTTTATCCTTCATAAAAGATATATTTTAAATCTCTGCGGGGTTCAAATGACATATGTAAATAAAAATCTATTATTCTTTGTTCCTCTCATGTCCCTTTGTTGTTCTCTATTTGTTCTTACTCGATTGCAATTATAAACACACAGGAGAGATAAAATGAGTGATATGATATTAATAAAATACTGGAGTCGTCTTGATTCAAAAGCACAGAAGGAAGTTATTTTGGAGCTTCGTCAACGGGTCGCCGCAAAAGAGTCAAAATCGCCTGCCTCTCTTGCGGAGAGAGTTTTGAAATAAGCTCTATAAATTCTTTATCTTCAGGGCTAGCCCCTTTACCGTAAAGAATATAATTCATACTGATATTAATTTCGTGACAAATTCGCGAAAGAGATTCGATTGTTGGTTCTTTTCCTTCAGAAAGAATAGAATGAAGGTACCCCGCACCTTTACCGGCAGAGAGGGAGATAGATCTCTTTGACCGCCCACTTTTTTCAAAAGCGATCCTTAATCTTTGACGCCAACCATCGATATTCATAATTTCACCATATAGCGCGTCTTTTTAAAAAAACACGTCCTTTTTATAAAACGAGCTTGCATTATCCTCTAAAAAGGATAAAATTAAGGAAACAAATTTTACTTTTTAGGGGGAAAATTTTTTATTTTTGGATCATAAAAACACTTTAACCACCCTATAGGATATACAAAACCACCTCCCAAAGTTGCTGCCCAAAAGCAGATACATTGAGAATGTGTGGTACTCTTTATTTTTTCCATCACCGCAATCTTAAATCGTAAGTTTGCATGCGCTTCAAGCACACCCAATCACTTATAAGCGTCGTAAAGAAGCCTCTCGTCATCATCGAACAGAGCCCAACACAACACAAGTTAAATCCTTATTTGCGCTTTTATCATCAATAAAAATGTATAAAAAAGAAGAAAGTAGATTGCAGTATGAAACACGCTAATCAACAAGAAACTCCTCATTATGAATCGTCTAGGCTTCCATATGTTTGTTGGTATCAAAATGACTTTCTAGGAGGCGTACGTGGGATGCGCGCACACGAAATTGGAATCTATACGATTCTTCTCAATGAAATGTATGCACGCGGCCGTCCTCTAGAAATATCGAAAGAACGTTTAGCGCGTCTTTGTGGTTGTGACAAGCGAACTTTTGTTAATGTTTTAGAAATGCTCATCCAAGAGGGTAAGATTTTAAATTTAGCCAATGGATTATGGAACAAGCGTTGCGAAAATGTTTTTCAAGAGCGTGAAAAATTGCTTGAACAAAAATCCTTTGCGGGTCGTTCTTCGGCAAAAAAACGCAAGAAAATCAATGCTGAGATTCAACAACTGCTTAACGAGAGTACAAAAGATGCTGCACAAAGCTCAGAAGCTCAAAAGACAGAAGAAAAGGAAACACCTTACGGTGTTTTAGAAAAGAAAATTTTGTTTGATGAGACAGAACCTTGTTTTTCCTGCGAAGAGAACTTTGAACAAAGCGATCACCCATCACCCTCATCGGCTCTTGATTCTGCTCTCCCTTCCCCTCCACAAGAAGAAGCGGAGCAAAAAAACGCCCCCTCTTTAAACGCTCCCCAAACCGATTTTGCCCCTGCCCCTATTGCACAAATTGTCACGGAGGAAAAAACAAAATCCGCCACCACACTCCCACCCAGCCTCTCTGTATCCATTCCGCCTTCTTCCAACAAAAAACCCACTGCCTCAGTTGCCAAAGGGCATCGCCTTCCTGAGCATTGGCAAGCAGACATCAAGGCAGCAGTTTCAGAAGGTTTAAGTGAAAGCCAAGCTCATTGGCAAGAAAAGAAGTTTCGCGACTATTGGCAAGCCAAGGGTGGCAAAGAAGCTCTCAAAGTAGACTGGCAAGCCACATGGCGCAACTGGTTTCGCCGTGAAATCGAACGGCTAGAACAGCAAAAACAGGGGAGCTCCTCATCTTTCATCTCTGAGAACAACGACATGCTTTACCGCAGTTTGATCAACTATAGCGACAATTTTTGACATCACACGAACAACCTATTTTTCAAGCACGCGCGGAGACAAAAAATGTTTCAAAACCATAAAAATAATAACAAAAACAACAATGAAATAAGCTCTTCATACAGCAAAACGAGCCAACATCACCCCTACTACTCTCACCACAAAAGTGTTCGCCCTACACAAGCCCATCTCTTGCACGCAAAGGAACACAAAAGCTCTCCAGCCTCTGTGTATCCATCCCGCCTTCTTCCAACAAAAAACCCACTGCCTCACAATTGCCCAAGAGCACCGTCTTCCATGCACTTGGCAAATAGTTATCAACGCGGCAGTTTCAGAAACTTTCAGCAAAGATCATACCCTTCAAACAAGGCTCGCCAGCCTCTCTGTATCCACCTCCTCTTTCTCGAGCAACACCCTTCTTCCAATTACCGCCCTTTCCAAAGAGCACCGGCTTTCTGAACATTGGCAAACAGACATCAACAGAGCCATTTCAAAAAACCTTCAACGAAAAGCAAACTCTTTGGCAACAAAACACCCCAACAAGCGCCACAACACATAACCCAACAGGACCCCCAGCATGCACAAAACCTCAGGCAGATCCACCCCGCTCTTCTTACACCCCCCTTCCTCCTTTCCCCAAGACACCACTTCCCATGCTCTTGGCAAACAGACATCAACAGAGCCATTTCAGAAGGTTTGAGTAAAAGCCAACCCCATTAGCAAAGCCAAGAAGTTTGGCGACTATTGGCAAGAAAAGAGCGACAAAGAAGCGCTCAAAGTAGACTGGCAAGCCCCATAGCACCACAGATTTCACGATCAGATCGAACGGTGAGAACAGCAAAAGAGAGTCCTTATCTCCTACATCTTAAGAAAAACAACAATCATATCACGAATGACCATGAGCACAATTTTTGAAATCAAACAAAAACTTATCTCACAAGCCGATAGAATAGTAGAAATGCTTCTTCCCCAAGGGCACAAACGAGGCAACAATTGGATTGTAGGCAACACACGTGGTGAAGCGGGTCAAAGTTTATCAATTTGCTTGAGTGGGAGTAAAGCAGGACTTTGGTATGACTTTGCAGAAGGCACTGGAGGAGATCTTTTAGATCTTTGGTGTGAAGTCAAAGGCATTAGCCTCTCTCAAGCATTAGAAGAAGCACGCGCAACTCTCAATTTGACACGCCCCAAACCCTTTATGGTCCCTCATCGTTCCTATCGCCGTCCACCGGTTCCTAAAGGGCAGACCCCGCAAAATCTGGTAAAAAACTATCTCCACAAAGAACGCCACATTCCTCTAGAGGTTATAAAGCGCTACCGCATAGGAGAAAATGGTGACAAAATCATTTTCCCCTTTTATAAACCCGACGGCACCCTTGCTTTAGTCAAAGAACGGCTCGCGCAAGCAGGAGCAAAAAGCAAACCAACAGCTTCCCAATGTGAACCGATTTTGTTTGGTTGGCAAGCCCTTTGCCCCACAGCCCCCCCCTCCACGCACGCACTTCAGCAAGCATCTCAGCAGGCATCCCAAAACACACCCCAGCAAGCGCCCCAAAACACATCCCAACACACACCCCAGCAGGTACCCTCAACCAACCCCGCCTCCACGCACACACCCCAGCAGGTACCCTCAACCAACCCCGCCTCCACGCACACACCTCAGCAGGCATCTCAGCACGCACCTCAGCAGGCATCCCAACACACATCCCAGAACACACCTCAGCACACACCTCAGCAGGCGCCCCAGCAGGCATCTCAACACACATCCCAGCACACACCTCAGCAGGCATCCCAACACACCGCCACAACCAACCCCGCCTCCACGCAAGCACCTAAGCAGGCGCCCCAGCAGGTACCCTCAACCAACCCCGCCTCCACGCACACACCTCAGCAGGCATCTCAGCACGCACCCCAACACACACCTCAGCAGGCGCCCCAAAACACACCCCAGCAGGCACCCTCAACCAACCCCGCCTCCACGCACACACCCCAGCAGGCACCCACCCACGCGTCCCAACAGGCGCCATTCCCCACGCTTTCTTCAACAAACCGTACCATTGTTATCACTGAAGGAGAAATTGATGCGCTTTCCTTAGCCGCCTATGGATATCCGGCGGTTTCTGTTCCCTTTGGAGGAGGAAGTGGAGGCAAACACAACTGGATTGAAAATGAATTTGATCATTTAGAATCTTTTGAAACAATTTTTTTAGCCACCGATATGGATCCGCCCGGAGAAGAAGCAGCCCGTGAAATTGCCAGCAGGCTTGGACGTCACCGTTGCTACCGTGTCCGTTTACCCCGCAAAGATGCCAATGATTGTTTAACCGCAGGGATTGATAGCGCCACCATAAAAGCCGCCTTTTCCTCAGCACAAAGCTTTGCACCAGAAGGTTTACGGCGCGCCTCAGACTATAAAGATCAAGTGATTGGGCTTTTTTGGCCAGAGCCTGAAAAACACCTTGGTTATACGGTTCCCTATCCTAAACTGCAGGACAAATTGCATTTCCGCCCAGCAGAATTAACGCTCTGGAGTGGTGCGAGTGGTGCAGGTAAAAGCCAATTGTTATCAGACTGTATTCCCCATTGGATTGCACAAAAGAGTCGCCTTTGTTTAGCGTCTCTAGAAATGAAAGGAGAACAATCGCTCCGCCGTTTAACCAAACAAACGGGCGGCTTAGAACAGCCTACAAAAGAAACGATTGAACGGATTCTTCATTTTTTAGACGAAGGGCTTATTCTTTATGAACATGTTGGCAAATCAAGCGTAGATACCTTGCTTGAAGTCTTTGACTATTGCCGTGCGCGCTATGGCTGCGATCAATTTATCATCGACAGTTTGATGCGGCTTGGCATTGCCTCTGATGATTATGCAAGACAAGAACAAGCCGTTTATAAAATGGTTGATTGGGCTGTTTTAAACAGTGTGCATATTCACCTTGTCGCCCATGCCCGCAAAGGCGGTCTGGATAAAGATATCCCCAGCACAGAAGACATTAAAGGCGCCTCAGAAATTGGCGCCAATGCCTTTAACATTATCACCATTTGGCGCAATCGGTCGTTGGAAGATAAAATCTTTGCCGCCTCTCTAGCACAAGAAAAAGCAGATTTAGCCAAACGCCCCGGCGTCATTATGAATATTGCCAAACAACGTTCTGGTGATTTTGAAGGAAAAATAGGGCTCTGGTTTGATCCCCAAACCTACCGCTATCGCTGTTCTTTTGAACAATCATTCCCTCGACGTTATCTGTAATACCCCATAAACCCCACTCTCTTAAAAAACGCCTCCGCCTTCAAACGCGCACGCCTTGCTCCCTCACAAACAACAGGAAGGATAAATCCACAAATGATAAAAAACACCCAATCCTTCGAGAACCAAAGCCAGCCCAACCCCATATTCTCTGCTCCCAAACGCAAACAAAAAAAGGTCGCTCCAACAACAGCGCAAAACACCACCCCTTTCAATAGCCACAAACAACGCGTCACCACCCCATCTTGCCGCCCCCTCATATGCAAAATCAAGAACCACTCCAACACTACAGCAAACACGATCCCTATCAAGGACAATAGTCCCCACGGTATATCCATACTCTCCATTCCCTCAAGAGCCAAAAAAAGGACGACTCCTAAAATGCAGTAAAACAGCACTTCCTTCAAAAAGAGGGAAACACCACAAATACAATAAAACGCCGCCCGCCACCAAGGAATATCGAAGCGATTGGAAAGCTTATAAGTACCAATAACGACAACAATAAAAAGGTAGGAAAACACCAACAACAGCAAAAAAAACAAATCGTTCGACATCAATATCCAAAATAACCCACAGTAAAATTAAAGACCACACCCATGGAGAAAAAAACACCAGCTACCTCAAGAACCAAGCCCCTAGAACACGCGCACGCCTTGCTCCCTCACAAACAAAAGGAAGGGTAAATCCAAAAATGAATAAAAACACCCAATCCTTCGAGAACCAAAGCCAGCTCAACCCTAGATTCTCTGCTCCCAGACGGATAAAACAAAGAATTAGTGCCAAAATGCAGCAAAACAGCACAAAATTCAAAGCACGCAACAACCTCTGTAGCACCGTATCACTTTGCTCGCGTATAAAGAACCCCAAGAGCACTTTCAACAATACAGACAAGAGCAAAACCTTTAAGAATACCGCTCTTATGCTATCCATATCTCTGACGCCCACAGCAGCAAACCACAGGATAAAGCCCATAAGGCAACAAAACATAACCGCCTTTACGAACACTTGCCAAGCAACAGGCATACTCTTGACGCCCAGATGCACCAAACCAAGGACAGTTGCAAAAATGCAAGAAAACACCGCCCCCTTCAAGAGCAGCTCTCCGTCAACAGCGCGCCTGCCCACGCCCACATAAACAAAACCAAGGTAGGTAGCAACAACGCCATAAAGCACCACCCATCTCCAAAACATCCACCCTGTAACAGAGCGACGCTTTGCTCCCACATAAATAAAAATCAAGACAAGAGCAAAAAAGCAGAAAAACCCCAACCACTGCCAAAACATCACATCGTTCGACATCAAATACCCCTCACAGAAAGAACATCAAAGACCACGCCCGTGGAAAAGAAAAATGCTCATTCTTTTTAAGCACCCCAACAGTACACGCATACACCGTATCCCCTCCAAAGCAAAAAAAGGAACAAGTCCAATAGTGCCCACAAACACCCCATTGTTAAAGATCACAAACCAGCGAACCCCCATATGCTTAGCGCCCACATGCGCCAATCCAACAACAGCTCCAACAACGCCGCAAAACACCAGAAACCTCAAAAACATGTCCCGCGCAACTACCATACGCCCCGCTCCTTTATTAAGCAAAAATCAGAGACCATGCCAAAATGCAGCAAAAGATCAATCCTTTGAAAAGAATGAAAGCCTAAAACCAAGACGCCTTGCTCCTAGAAAAATAAGCCCAAGGATAAGACCAAAGACAACGCCAAAAAGAATGTTAAACACCCACCTGTTTGAGAACCACACCCAAGTCAAACCAAAGTGCTCGGCTTGCCCATAAACAAACTTAGAGACAGCGATAATAATGAAGCTCAACGCCAAATTTTTTAAAAAAGCCTTCCTTGTAACCCCAAAAGACCTCATTGCCGCATAAATAGAAACAAAGACAAGAGCAACAAAGCAGAAAAACCCCAACCACTGCCAAAACATCACATCGTTCGACATCAAATACCCCTCACAGAAAGAACATCAAAGACCACGCCCGTGGGAAAGAAAAATGCTCATTTTTTTAAGCACCACCCCAACAGTACACGCATACACCGTATCCCCTCCAAAGCAAAAAAAGGAACAAGTCCAATAGTGCCCGCAAACACCCCATTGTTAAAGATCACAAACCAGCGAACCCCCATATGCTTGGCTCCGTTATACGCCAATCCAACAACAGCTCCAACAACGCAGCAAAACACCAGAAACCTCAAAAAAGACACCCCACGCGATATCCCCTTACCCCGCACCCTCATAAGCAAAACCAAGGACCAAGCCAATAACGCAGAAAAACGCCAGCCCCTTCAAAAACATGTCCCGCGCAACCACCATACGCCCCGCTCCTTTATTAAGTAAAAATCAGAGACCATGCCAAAAATGCAGCAAAAGATCAATCCTTTTCAAAGAATGAAAGCCTAAACCCAAGACGCCTTGCTCCACGATAAATAAGCCCAAGAATAACGCCAAAGACAACGCCAAAAAGAATGTTAAACACCCACCTGTTTGAGAACCACACCCAAGTCAAACCAAAGTGCTCGGCTTGCGCATAAATAAAATCAATGACAGCAGCAAAAATGAAGCTCAACAACACCATCTTGAAGAACAAACCCTTTTTTACACCACGCCGCTGCATTACTTCATAACCAAACATAAGGAAAATGCCGGGAGTGCCATAAAATACCACAGCCCGTAAAAATACGCCCCACGTCATCCCCAACGCCTTCATTTCCATATAAACAGACACAAAGACAAAAACCGCAATGCAGAAAAATACCAATCTTTTCAAAGATAAAACACCGCGCAACATCATGCCACTCCCCATCAAGCCATTCAAGGAAAATCCACCATGCAACAAAACACCCCTCCTTTCAAGAGCCAAATCCATGGGGCTCCCCCACACAAGCGCAACAGTCCAAATCACCCCCAAGAGCGCATACCCAACACGCACACTCCAACACATGTCTTCCTCTCATCCCCCTCTTTTGCCTAGAGCAAGCAACATTTTTTAAAAAACGAGAAGCAAAGTTAAAATTTTTAAGGAGATGCTATGACCCATCACGAGAAAAAAAATACACAAACCTGCCCGCTTGATCATCAAAATCAAGGAAAGCACATTGGTCATTTAAAGACGCAAGAAATTGCTGTTGAAACGCGTAATCCTTATTTTAAACCCAATCATCCAGAAAGTTCCAGCAATCCGCGCACCATCAATGCCATTGCCAATACACAAAGCCATCCCATTGCACTTTTATATGCGAAAGGACATCTCAGCAAAGCCCAATATAAAGCGGCAGAACGTTTTTATTTTTACTGGCGTCAAAGTCAAGCCGATCTCCACATGAGCCTTGACTACACCCGTGAAAAGGTTTCCTGTAGCCAAGGGTACACACACCCCATTGAACGTCAAATAGAAGCATCCAATCATTTAAGAACAATCAAAGTTCAACTGGGTATTCTTGGCTATTCACTGCTTGAACGCGTTATCGGCTATGGACAAGCAATCAAAGAATTAAATTCTTCAAAACGCAAACAAAATTCCCTTGCCGATCATTTACGAGATTGTTTAGACTTGCTCGCATTTCATTGGGGATATGCAAACCATAAACATTCTGAATAATCCCCTCCTCGCCATTCAAATCTGCCTCCCATGTTGCTGCGCCTTCTAAAGCCCCCCACACCGCTTAATCATCCAGCAGCTCTCCCCAACCTCTTCCACCACTTCACCCCTCACACCCAAAAGGACAATACTTCACTCCACACCCACTCAAGATACACTCCACACCCTTAAAAACAAAAACCCTGCTCCCACACCAGTCCTGTAATCATGAGGTTCTTTTAAGTTTATTCGTGCTTATTGAAGAATAAGTTTTGTTTAAGATGCTTGCATGCATCATAACAGCTTTAAATACAGTTTATTTAAATACAATTTAATTGTTTAATTAATGTCGAGTCTCAAAATAAATATTCAATTGAAAAAGTATTCATTAATTTTTAATGCAAAATGACAAAATTTTCTTTTTTGTAAAAAGTATTTTTTATATTGATATATTTTGAATTCTCTGCTAATTTTAGTGTAATAGTTTTGTAAGTATGAATTTGTGGATTGGATACGGTCTTTTAAATTCATTTTTTTAACATGTCCTACAAGCCAATGTTAAAATTCTCCTGCTTTTAGTCCTCTGATTACAACGGAGGACTTTTTTTTATGACTGTACTTTTTTATAACTGTATTGTCTTAAATCACTCTCTTATGAGCTTTGTTATATTCCTCCATAAAATCTCCCCGCAAACTAGATCATTCTTTTATCAAGTTGGCTTGCGTTCGATCCTCAAAGAACAAAGGTTCTTAACCCAATCTGATCTACAAACAGCTTGGATAGACTTCACTCTTGGTTTTCCATTCACTCTTTGTTTTCTATTCAGGGATTTTCAGCTGAACTCAAGATGCAACACGAGCAAGCTCTGCCCTAAAGATTCACCACGCCCTTTAAAAAACACTTCAATATATCCAAAGCGCCGGCTGGCTCTCATATCACCAAACCGCAAATGACAGTGTTTTACGACATAACAGAATGACTTATGTTTGACGACTTTCTTTATCCTGTAGCCCACCAACCGGTTGATGTATCATGGCACCATTTTGATTTATAATTATAATCGCGCGTTATTCATATTAAAATTAAGCGACCCGAGTATCATAGGGATTGTCTCATTTCAAATTTATTTCATATTGCATCAATCAACAGCATATCTTTTGCACGTTACCAACATGAGAGACATATGAAATAACACACTTCGAAGATAAAAAAGCAAGATGCCTCTTATGAACACGCTCAAGAGCCAAAGGCTGTCATCCCATGAGATGCTAAAATAGTATGATAGTGCTGGCTTTCGCCTTATGCGATTTTAAAAAGGGCTGATCCACTTCACAAGAGATTTCTCCATTATCCCATTCACCAACATTATTGTGAGATAAGACAACATGATGTTTTTAAATCAAGGACGTAAATGTGCAACACAAGTATATTCTGTTTGGAACATTCTGTTTTACGCGACTCACGTAAAACCCCATTAAAAAACTTGCATCCCCACGAGAAAAAACTAAAGCGTGAGGATAAAAACATGAGACAAGCGTGATTCCATTCAGCTATTGCTCTTTAACTGTCAAACCAAATAAAAAATAGATCCGGCCAAATAAAAAATAGATCCGGAAAGACGGAGTTTCATCTATAGCACTTCATATTCTTCTCAAATATGTTCATCTTCCTGCTTTAAGAGATAAACTAAAAAGATATACAACATCGCTCCTAACATCCCCCTCTTTCTAGCATCCCTCAAGAATCAAACGTTATACAGCTCATTTTGTCATATTATAAAGCATTGTTATTTTAATGCGGTGTTGAGGCAGTGAAAATAATTGAAGTGTTTAGCCACCGCCATTAGCGAAGCAAAAAAAACAAACTGTTGAAAAGCAGTGTAAATCTTGTGTAAACATAAAAAAAACAAGAAAAAGGCACAAAAATATCTTAATTTTTATAAAAATACTCAACGTCTTTTACGATTGTATTGACGAACAACCCTGATCACATAATCATCTTAAATATTGAGAATAAAAAATGAATAGCCCTACCCTAGCAAATACAGCAACCTACCAATATAAAATATAAAAAAAAATCTTTTGGTTATCTCTGTTTCTTATAGAATATGCCTTTCCCTATGGATGCACTCTAGCCTCCAAAGAGTGCATTCAATCCATGGAAAGGATGCACTCCAGCCCTCATAAAGAGTGCATCCTTCCCCTCAAACGGATACTGCCCAACCCTCATAAGGCAAGTATCCAAACTGTAGAGGATGCACTCCGCGCCTTAAAAAGAGTGCATCCTTCCCCTCAACGGATACTGCTCACCCTCATAAAGCAGTATCCAAACTGTAGAGGATGCACTCCGCCCTCATAAAGAGTGCATCCTTCCCCTCAACGGATACTGCCCAACCCTCATGAAAGCAGTATCCAAACTGTAGAGGATGCACTCTAGCCCTCATAAAGAGTGCATCCTTCCCCTCAACGGATACTGCCCAACCCTCATAAAAGCAGTATCCAAACTGTAGAGGATGCACTCCGCCCTCAAAAAGAGTGCATCCTTCCCCTCAACGGATACTGCTCACCCTCATGAAACAGTATCCAAACTGTAGAGGATGCACTCCAGCCCTCAAATAGAGTGCACCCTTCCCCTCAAAAGATACTGCCCAACCCTCATAAGGCAAGTATCCAAACTGTAGAGGATGCACTCCGCCCTCATAAAGAGTGCATCCTTCCCCTCAAAAGATACTGCCCAACCCTCGATAAAACAGTATCCAAACTGTAGAGGATGCACTCCGCCCTCATAAAGAGTGCATCCTTCCCCTCAACGGGTTTTACTCAACTTTCATCGTATTTCATTCTTATGAACCCTCATTTTATGAATCCTTAGTCAAAGGCACAAAAAAGAAGTTTGCTAGCAACTATTGTATCACCCACCTTATGGGATTCCACTTGCCTACAGAGCTTTCAAACTTTTTTACGCCTTCATAAAATCGAATCTGAAAGAATTCATTAAGGCAATTAAGGGTAAATTTTGTCAAAATATAGACAAACTTTATTCTTTTTTATGACTGTTGTATTTTTACTATAGTTATTTAAATCGAATTTATGTATGATACATATCGATATTTATTTATCGAAATAAATATAGGAGAAAAAACTATGAATATCAGATATTTTTTCATAGCGGGGGCAATTACAAGTGGTTTAGCTCTCGCGATTCAAAAATCTGATCGTATAGTCAATAAAGAACCCTCTCCTATTGTTGCACCTTATACTATTGAGAAAACAAATTTACAGTTTGTTAAACAAGTAAGGGACACATCGGATACATTGAATATACTGAGAGTCAGTAATAGAAGCGCCTCAGAACAAGCATCAATAAACGATATATACGAAAAAGGAAAAAGTTTATTGAATGCAATAGCTGGTTTTTTAGGATCAATTATTATATATTTTATACAATTGGTTTCCGCTAGAGTATAAGATACAAAAATTTCTTAAAATAAGGTTATATACATTTTGTGTATATTGTAAAATTTAAATAAAAAGGCCCTTTTAAAATGGGGCCTTTTTTAGTTTAATTTTTCCGATGTTTTAATTTAATTTTTATTGTGTTTTTATTTGTTCAATATCACCGCCTTCAAAAATGACATTTTTTACTTGTCCCACATCTCAAATAATGAGGGCTCTCTCCTTAAGCTCCCCCCCATAGGCGCTTTAGTCAACGGACTTCCCCATAGCGCTTTAGTCAATGAGGGTCCACAATCCTTTTGTTCTTCTTGTTCTTCCAAAAAATTCTCCTATTTTCAAGAAAATGACCCTGCAACCCCACTTCAATAGGATTCATTTCAAAGCTTGAATGAACAAGGCTCCTAAAAATACGAAAACAACCCATATACCGCGCCCCCCTACAAGCAAAACCATTCTTTGAACTTCCTCGCAATTTCAAACGATAAAGTAAGTCCCAAGCGCTCACTCTAGGCTCTAAATCCCATGGGCTCTTATTCCCTTTAATCAATACTAATCCATAATCGGCTTTTCTTCCACTCAATGCCATCTTCAACACTGCTCCTTAGAGCAATATTTACGGACAACCCATAAAAGAGCACCAAAACACCTCAAAGGTAAAAAAGCTTAACACTACTCAAAAATGACATTTTCTACCCTTCCTCACATCTCAAATAATGAGGACTCTCCTTTTAAGCTCACCCCACAGCGCTTTAGTCGACAGAGCTTCCCTCCATAGGCGCTTTAGTCAATGGACTTCCCCCTCATAGCACTTGAATAAGCGATAATTTATGAGCATTTTCTAACAAAACAACAGGACCGTCTTAAAGAAGAGAGCAGAATTTATAATCGATTTTTCTCCCCTATTTTTGAGGATCAAGCCATTTCCAGTCTATTTTTTTTAAAATCTTGGCTATTATTCTTGATTTTTCGAGCACTTTATTTTGCTCTGGTAAGAAAGGTGTGAAAGCGTCTCAATCATGGCGCTTTTCTTCTTTCAAATAAGGGTACTTTTCTTCAACAGGAGAATAAACTAATCAATTTTTATATCCATAAATGCGATTTCACCATCTTTGATATAAGTAATATCAGGAGCATGTTTTACCCCCTCTGCTTCAATCACGAGCTGTTCATCACTCACCCCTTCAAATCCTTGTTCCCTTAATTCTTGTTTTTTCTCCTCGACTAATTTTTTATGAAAAGCGCGTTTTTGATTACACGTATTAGGAGATCTCACTCTAAAAAGCTGATAGTCCATGGCTATAGACCACTTCTCAGCAACCCGTTCCAGCAGATCGTAACTGAACTTTGCTTCCCTTTTCACTTCTTGAGCGATCATTAAAGCGCGTTCCAAATGAACTTTTTCAATGGTTTCATCAAAGCCAAGCTTCTCCCCTGCCGTAAAACTTTCATCATAAGAAGCTAAAGTCTCAACATCACCCAGTAAGGCAAGAGCAGCAAGATGCAGCAAAGCATAAGGTGCAAGCTCTATGTCATCATCCGTTGCCCAAGATAAAGAGTCTTTTTCCCAAGGGGGAATACCATATTGAGAGCGAAACATTTCATGCAAAGAATCATCTTCCATTGTCCATTTTAAAGTTTTATCGAGTGCTTTCTTTAAACGCTGGGCGCTCACTTTTTCTTCAAAAATTTCCAATCCATTGGGTACAAAATTCATAAATACCGTTGGCACAACCCCAGAATTATGAGGATTAATCGTCTGACAAGCCGCCGCAAAAATACCGCTCATAATTAAAAGTCCGCGATCAAAGGGCGAAAATTCTTCCACTCGTTGCTCGTTATAGAGAAACTGCACTTCACGATCTGGTAAAAAGAGGGTTGCCAAATAATCTCCCTTTCCCTCGATTTCCACCGACCATCCCAAGCTTTTTAAAAGCCCTGTTGCACTTTCTATCGTGAGAATTTCATCATCATCATAATCGGCAGAGAACTCTTTTTCCTTTAGTTGCAAACGCCTCTTCTGCACCACGGCTTCATCTTTCCAAAACTGCTGCGTTGCAAGATCATTTTCTTTAAGCACTCTTTCCAGCTCGCCTTTCACTTGGAAATTCATTTTCATCCGTTTAAAGACAGAGGTATAAAGAGCTAAAACAAGCATGATAATGATCATGCAAATAACAATCATCACCCAGAATCCGGGATCTAATAGAAGTACCGCTATAGGATCACTGTTCTTTTTTCCCCTCTCAGTCTTTAAAAAAGCCCGTGCGACAGAGAGCTTATGTGCTCTCGCACCGAGATTGCTTCTTCTAGTTTCTGAATATTTTTGTACAACTCACCCGTCACTTTGGTGCGAAGCCATAACATAACCGGAATAAAAATAATAACACAAACCGTTATGATGTCCGTTGTTTTAAAGAGAACGGCATGCACAACATATTGCCACCCTGTCAGCTGCCAATTCAATACACCTGGTATTTCTATAACCATTTTCCACATGATAATGAGAACAGCAATAGCAAAGATAATTTTATAATCCTTTGCTGAGAGCAACACTTGCTGGAGCGAAAAAGAATGCGCTCCTTTATGCGTTTCTTGCTCTGATGCCCAATTTTGCTCCTTCATGTATTCCCCTCTCACTCTTTGAAAAGACCCGTGCGACAGAGAGCTTATTTGCTATCACACAGAGATTGCCTCTTCTCGTTTCTAGATCTTTTTTCCAATTTACGCATTATGATGATGCAAAACCCAAATACCACCGGAATAAAGAAAAGTACACAGGCCATTATGGTTTGCGTCATAATAAAAATAATAATATTCGTGGCACCTTGCTACCCTCTTACCTTCCTCACACCTCAAACAGTGAAGATTTTCAAACCACGCCAATCTGTAACCGATAGCCACAATTCAGCTTTTTTCCCAAAAATTCTCCTATTTTCAAGAAAATGACCCTACATCCCCTACATCATCGGATTTACTTCCAAATCTCTATGAAGCAGACTGAAAAACACAAAATACCATAAATTTTTGTATCAATATCACCATACTAAAACGCTGTTGAGGCTTAGCAAGTGCTTCTTAATTGGCAAAGACTACTTAAAAAGACAAAAAAACATCTCAAAGACAAAAGAGCTTAACACTACTTAAAAATGACATTTTTTACCCTTCCTCACATTTCAAACGATAAAGTAAGTCCCAAGCGCTCACTCTAGGCTCTAAACCCCATGGGCTCTCATGTAATAACGCTTTTATCAATACTAATCCATAATCGGCTTTTCTTTCACTCAATGCCACCCTCAACACTGCTCCTTAGAGCAATGTTTACGGACAACCCATGAAAGAGCACCAAAACATATCAGAGGCAAAATGGTATAGAGAGCAATCCCTATAAAGGCTGAATCTCTCATAATTTCTTCATTATTTTTTTCCCTCTCATGACTCTCAAACGCTGTATCCTGTTCTTGCAAGACGTTTTTCAGTTCTTTTCTTAAGCAGCAATACGTTCTCACCTGCTTAAAGACACCATAATAAAGTTGTAAAATCATCATAGGAATACAAGCAACCCACAGTGTCACGAACAGAAGCACGAGACCGA
This sequence comes from Bartonella sp. MU37NMGALS, assembly GCF_042194015.1. NCBI lineage: Bacteria > Pseudomonadati > Pseudomonadota > Alphaproteobacteria > Hyphomicrobiales > Bartonellaceae > Bartonella > Bartonella sp. MU37NMGALS. The sequence goes on along the minus strand of NZ_JBHIML010000002.1, from coordinate 187,719 downwards.
ATATTGTAACAAGAATATCACTCCATTTTTCTCTATCGCCTTTTTTATACCAATCCTTTTGATCGGTTATTTTACCCCGTTGCTGGTTTATTTCTTTCAATTTTTGAGTATTTTTTCTCAACAAAAGCCACAATGTTATGAAGAGTATGTACAGAACTGGAAACAAGACCCAAACACACACTGTAATAACTTGCCAAAACGCACACAGAGAGAGAAAAAGGGGTGTATCCTGCCACCCTGTCAAGTTCTCTTGGCTACCCAAGGATGGGAAAAATAAAATCCTGTTGCACAACTCAATAATGAGCGAGAGGAACCAAATGACAACACACTCTCGCACAGAAAAATAATCTTTCCCAGAAAAATAGCGTAGTTCATTATAAAATGCTGAATAAAATGCTGAATTTTTCCCCTTCATTGCTCTTCCTTTTTTTATGAAAAACGCATTTTTTATCTCATGCCCGCTCTTTTAAGAACCACGAAAAGTGCGATGCATAGCGCTTCCCTTATTTTCAATAACCCCCCCCAACTTTCTAAAAGCGCTATTGCTCTTCCAAATGATGAAGAGCAGCCTCCTCATTACAAAAGAAAATAGACTATCCCCTTTGCCTGATGATTTTCCAACCATCCCCTCTTCTCTATGTCACGAGAGCTTCTAAACATTGCCTCTTCCCCCTCACGATAGCTACAAAAGCGCCTTGTCACTCTCTTTATCTTACGCGTTTTAGTAGCCGTCTCATTCTACGATACTTTCTCACCTGCTTAAAGACACCATAATAAAGTTCTAAAATCATCATGGGAATACAAGCAACCCACAGTGTCACGCACATAAGCACGAAAACAAATATCATGACAAGAATATCGTCCATTTTCCAGTTCACACTTTCTTTATACCGATCCTTTTGATCGGTTATTTTACCCCGTTGCTGATCTATTCCTTTCAATTTCCGAATATTTTTTACCAACAAAAACCACAATATGATGCCGAGTATCAACATAACTGGGAACAAGACCAAAACACACACTATAATAACTTTCCAAAACGCATACAAAGAGAGAAAAAGAGGTGTATCCCACCACCCTGTCCGTTCTCCATTGCTACCCAAGGATAGGAGAAAGAAAATCCTGTTCCATAACTCAAGAGAGAAAATGTTGTACTCTTTGCTATCCAAGGATGAGAGAGAGAGAATCCTGTTCCACAGCTCAAGAAAGAAAATCCTGTTCCATAGCTCAATAATGAGGGAGAGAAAACAAATGACAACACGCTCTCGCACAGAAAAAACACTTTTTTCGAAAAAATGGCGCAGTCCATTATAAAATGCTGAATTTTTCCCCTTCATTGCTCTTCCTTTTTTTATGTAAAACGCATTTTTTTATCTCATGCCCGCTCTTTTAAGAACCACTAAAAGTGCGATGCATAGCGCTTCCCTTATTGTCAACAAAAAACCCAAACTTTCTAAAAGCGCGGTTGCTCTTCCAAATGATTAAGAGCAGCCTCCTCCTCATTACAAAAGAAAATAGACTCTCTTCTTTGCCTGATGATTTTCCAACCATCCCCTCTTCTCTATGTCACGAGAGCTTCTAAACATTGCCTCTTCCCCCTCACGATAGCTACAACAGTGCCTTGTCACTCTCTTTATCTTACGCGTTTTAATGCCCGTCTCACTTTACGATACGTTCTCACCTGCTTGAAAACAAAATAGTAAAATTCTAAAATGAGCATGACAACACCCGCAGGAAAAAAGACCTCTAGCAGAAATATCAACCAAAAGTATACAATAAAAAAACTGCTTATTTTTTCTCTATCCTTTTTTACCGGATTATTTTGTTGATCGGTTGTGTGACCCCGTTGCTGGATAACCTCTTCTAACTGCTGAATCTTTTTTTTCAACAAATACGTTAAGATGAGATAAAGCACCAATAAAACAGGCATCAAGGCAACAACACACACCATGATAACTTCACGCAGCACAAAGAGCGCCAAAAGAGTGCTATCCTGCGATACACTCAACGACCACTTGGATTCTAATGGGATCAAAAGAGCTTTATGACCTATCCCAATAAGGATAGAAATAAGACAAATGATAATATGATCTTTATAAGAACGAGATGATTTTCCAAAAAGAACAGAGCACAGTTTGTTATAAAATGTGGAATTTTTCCCCTTCATTTGCTCTTCCTTTTTATACAACTGTTTGTCCTTGACTTTTATAAGGACACAAACAATCTCTCAAGTAAAATTCCGTCCATTATCGTCAGACAGAATACCCCAGAGAACACTCGTATTGTATATTTATATTGCCAATACTTTTGCCAATACACGTGCTTGTTTTAAAGAAACACCTCTCAACACTTCTAAACCAACGCGCGTACACCCCATTTCATGAACAGCACCCATGAAGGGGATAACAATAGCGCCCTCATGAATATATCCCCCTTACTATAAACTCTATCACCCCTATTGTTTCAATAAAAAGTATAACCCAGCACCATTCACATGCGCCGCCCACCGCATCTACGATACCCATACCCTCCCCTTGCGACAAGCCATACTCGTTCCTCTACGAGATTACCCATTTACCCTAGGCGCGCGCTCTCCTACAACAAAACCTGCCCCTTACAACAGCCATACCCGCTCTGCCCCTACAACAGCCATATCTAGCTTCGACAACAGCCCTTATCTCTTGAAAAGATAGAAGCATTTTTATTCTTTTATCAATTGTTTTCCGCCCCCCCTGTTTTCCGCCCCCCCATTTAAGACATGAAAAAAGTCACTTCCATTGATGCGCAAATGATCGCGCAATAAGAGCATTTGAAATGAGAAAATCTTACAACTCTCTTATTCCAATTAAAAAGGATCAATGATCATTATAAATCAAAATATGACGATATCTTCCATTTTTCATTAGGGATCTTGCAAGCCAATAGCTCAGAATATATTCATAAAAACGCTTCTAACACAGTGAGACAGCCACTATTTTTGAGATCACGCGTTTTAATATTAATGAAAGCACTAACATTCTCTTCAAGTTTGAGGTGTTGTTTTGTCAACAATCTTGTTAGCATGGATTGATTCTATAACTATGCGGTATCATCACAATTGCTCTCTATGGACAGCATAATGATCGCTTCATTTTACTCACAATTCTTTATAAGCCTTGCGTTATAGGCTTGTCTGGAAAAGATAAAGGAAAATCCTATTGAATATAGCAATTATTTTGGGGTCTGTGCGTCAACCTTCATTAACACGAACTTTAGCCAGTTATTTAGCAGATTGCCTCATGAAGCGGGGTGCATCACTTCATTGGGTTGATTTGCGTGAACAACCGTTGCCGATAACAGATCCAGATTATCATCAGCAGGTAGAGGCTAATCCAAGTGCTGCGGTTCGTGAGTTTGTAAAAACCATTGCAGCGGCTGATGGCGTTATTCTAGCAAGCCCCGTTTATCAAGGGTCTTATTCGGGTGTTTTAAAAAATGCTCTTGATAATTTGAGCTATAATGCCTTTTTAAATAAACCTGTTGGGCTTATCTCTCATGGAAGTACCGCCAAAAAATGCGCACAACCGTGTGAACATTTATTGTCGTTGGTGCGCACGCTTTATGGTTATGCACTCCAATGTCAAATCGCCTCTTCCCCCGAAGATTTTTCCTCAGATGATGACGGTCGTACTTGGAAAGTTATCAGTGAAGAGATACAAACACGTTGTGAAAGGCTTGCTGATGAAATGTGTACATTTTTAAAGCACCATGGTGTGATTTAAAGCAATAAGGGAGGGGACTTGAAAAAAAAGGATGCGCACTATCGTTATCTAGTGGTAGGGGGCACAGGGATGCTTGCGCCTTTGTGTCAGTCACTTGAGCCGCAAGAAGTGATTATTGCTGCACGCTTTCTTTCCCATAAAGTCCAGCTTGAGGCATTGCAAAAACAGCATATGTGTGTGCCATTGAATTATGATTGTGCGGCATCAAAGGCGCAATTTTTAGAAGCTGTGAAGCAATGGCATGATCTAAAATATTGCATATTATGGATTCATTCGTCCGCCCATGCATTTTCTTGCGCATTAATTGAGCAGTTAGCTCTTTTGCCTAAACCGCCATGTATTCTTCATATTTTTGGTTCCAACACGCATGATCAAATGGTCCTCGAATGCGCGCGCAAAAACAAGGTTGATTTTATCCCCATTCAATTAGGACAAAAAACAACCCCAAAAGGTTCACGATGGCTGACTCATCAGGAGATAAGCCAACAGGTACTGGATGCCATAAAAAACCATATGAATAAACAAAACTTATGATCAATACCTATGCTTTTCAAAGAAGCCATGCCCTTCAATCTCTATCCATACCCGAACACCCTCTTGAATAGCCCATACTCTTTACATCATAGGCTTTGCGAACGAACAATCCCCCTCCCTTACGCCTCTCAAACAGTATCCTTATATCAAAAGCCCCAAAACCAAACGTTTTTTACCCCTGGGCTTATCCCCCTCTGACGGTTTATAAAATTCACACGGACTTATTCTCTTCTCACGCGACTTAGACAGCATAATCTTATAAGGCGTCATAGTATAAAACTTAAAACAGCAAATTGTGTTTAGAATTTTTTGTCTATTTTAAAGCTGACCTTTCTCCCCACACCTCAAAGAACGACAGTTTCTACGGAACAATGGTTTCTACGCAACGTAAGGTTCCCACGAAAATCTTCTCTTTCAGCAGTCCAAATTTTAGCAGGTTCGAATTGACTTCCCTCTCATAGTCGTCCCGTCATGACTTATACTCGACAAGCTTTTTTAAAGAAATTTCAATGCGCTCCTAAAAAAAACACTTCAACATACTTCGCACCCTCTTTATCCCAAGCACCCCAAAACCCTCACGGCTCTTCACCAACCACACATCTGCGCCTTTACAGTTCCACGTTTTTACGATTTTGCAAATTCACAGAAAACAAGCAAACTGCCGATAAACAGCCCCATTGAAACCTATCACCAGCCTATCACAAATCTATCACTGACCTATCACCAGCCTATTACTTGCCACCAGCCCTTTTCACCAAACGCCCTCCATTTCCCCATTCCAATGACGCATTTTACAATCCAGCCCCTCCATTGGCACCCTCTTTACCCCAACCGCCCCAAAACCCTCACGGCTTTTCACCAACCACAAATCCTTGCCTTTACAGTTCCACGTTTTTACGATTTTGTAAATTCACAGAAAAAAAGCAAACTGCCGATAAACAGCCCCATTGAAACCTATCACAAATCTATCACTGACCTATCACCAGCCTATTACTTGACATCAGCCCTTTTCACCAAACGCCCTCCATTTCCCCATTCCAATGACGCATTTTACAATCCAGCCCCTCCATTGGCACCCTCTTTACCCCAACCGCCCCAAAACCCTCACGGCTTTTCACCAACCACAAATCCTTGCCTTTACAGTTCCACGTTTTTACGATTTTGTAAATTCACAGAAAAAAAGCAAACTGCCGATAAACAGCCCCATTGAAACCTATCACAAATCTATCACTGACCTATCACCAGCCTATTACTTGACATCAGCCCTTTTCACCAAACGCCCTCCATTTCCCCATTCCAATGACGCATTTTACAATCCAGCCCCTCCATTGGCACCCTCTTTACCCCAACCGCCCCAAAACCCTCACAGCTCTTCACCAACCACAAATCCTTGCCTTTACAGTTCCACGTTTTTACGATTTTGCAAATTCACAGAAAACAAGCAAACTGCCGATAAACAGCCCCATTGAAACCTATCACCAGCCTATTACTTGCCACCAGCCCTTTTCACCCAACGCCCTCCATTTCCCCATTCCAATGACGCATTTTACAATCCAGCCCCTCCATTGGCACCCTCTTTACCCCAACCGCCCCAAAACCCTCACGGCTTTTCACCAACCACAAATCCTTGCCTTTACAGTTCCACGTTTTTACGATTTTGCAAATTAACAGAAAACAAGCAAACTGCCGATAAACAGCCCCAGCATACTACAAGCCTATTATAAGCCTATTCATTGACATCAGCCTTTTCAAACAGAGATCAGCATAAAATGAAAAAAATAATCCATGCCCTCCTCCCAAGCCGTGAAGCAATGGCATGATCTAAAACTCACATCTCCCCCCATGACATGAGGGCTACACACGCTTTTTCAGCGCTGCATTTAATTGCCGCGTAACCTTGTAATACGATATCAAACGCTTTATAAAAGAAATATACAGTGCCACAATGGGTATTGTTAAGAACAAATCAAAAATACCCCCCAGCAGAATGATCAAAATCAGCGTGTAAGCTGCCGCCATTGCGTAATGCATTTTATTCCCTTCTCTTTATAAATTGATTGATTGGGTTGCTTCAGTCACTTCTTCCAATTGCTGAATCTTCTTTTTCAATCGAGAGGTTAAAATTTCACGAAGGATCACAACAACAGGGATCGTTGCAAAAATACATACCGATAAAAAAAACCAGAAGAGCAAGAGAATGACAAAATATTCAAATCTGCTCTCATCTATCTCATCGATCCCTTTAAAGAAAATCACATAGACATAAACTTTGAAAAACATAATAATGAAAGAGAGGCATGCGTGGAGGATATAATCTTTGCGTGAAAAAGCGAGCCATTTTTTTAACGAATGAGAACTTATCTGTGTTTCTAGTGCTAAGTTTTGCGGCACTCTCTCTTTCCCTTTTCCGCTTTTTTCAAAGAAACAAAAATGCTGCGGCTGTTCTTTCATCAAACGTCTTTGTTTTTTCACTCTGTAATAGAGCCTCAAACGCTTGATTAAAGAATAATAAGGCGCCACAATAATCATATTCACAAAAATAGCAAAAACTGTAACTGCATTTAGAAGAAAACATCCAATTGGCAGAAACAAAATAAAAACCGCGGCCTCACTCCTCATGCGTATAACCTCATTGATTAATCTCCTGCTGCTTTATTTCTTCTTCCAATTTTTGCTTTATTTTTTCCAATTTACGCTCTTTAACGGAGCGCAGCCCCCACAAAATAGGAAGAGGTGTAAGAAGACAAAACCAAATCAACACCGGCAAGAGAAAAATAAAAGAACCAATTCCTTCCCATCTTATCCACTGCAACGGCTGTACCAGAGATTTTGCACCCGCAGGAACTTCTAAAGCCATCATGATAAGACATGTGCAAAACATAGTGAAAAAGGAACGCCCTATTATTTCACAACTCCCCACCCCTTTACGGCTTTCCACTGAAGGCACCGTCAATTTTTTGAATGAAAAGAAAGACTCTTCAAATGGCGCATTTTTCTCCTGCATTGATCCCCTCTGCTTTTACACTTCGCGCTTTTTACGCTCTATTTTTAGGTTTAAGCTCTTTTTAATTTATCTAAACGCTTTATTTTCTCTCAATAATTTTTTTCATCAATCCTAATTTCTACATCCATATATTCTAACTCCCCATCCTTTATGTAAAGAATATGAGGACGATAGTTTTTTCCATCAACTTCACAAATCGCGTCCTTTTCGTAAACGAAATATCCCTGTTGTCTTAATTCTTCTCTTTTTTCCTCGATCAATTTTTCATAAGAATCTCTTCTTCTATTGCACAAACTAGGATCTGAGGCTCTAAAATATTCATAGCTCTCCACCTCCATGGAAAAATCCTTTGCCGCCTGTTGAAGCAAATCGTAACTGGGTTGCTTTGTCTTTTCTACCGCCTTAGCGATTATCATCGCGCGTTCCAGATGCTCCTCTTCGATGCTTGTTTCAAAGCCCAGTTTCTCACCTTCCAGAAAGCTTTTGTGATAAGCGTGTAAGGTTTCAACATCACCCAACAATGCCAAAGCTGCAAGATAGCGCAGCGAATAAGAAGCCAACTGAGGGACCACAACTTTGTTTTCCCAAGGAAGGATACGATATTGAGAGCGAAGCATATTGCCAAGATCAACCTCTGTCATTGCCTTTTCTAAAGCTTTCTCGAGTGCACAGCGTAAATGCTGGGCACTTACCTTTTCTTCAAAAATTTCCAACCCCTTCACATCAAAACTCAATTCGAGAGCAATCAAGCCTCCAGAATTATAAGGGTCTATCGTTTGGCAAGCCGCCGCATGGATACCAGAAACCACCGCAATTGCACAATCAAATCGCGGATACCCCTTCTCAGCATTATAAAGAAACTGCACTTCACGATCTGGTAAATAATAGGTGGCCAAATGATCCCCTTTTCCTTCAATTTCCACCCTCCACCCCAAACTCTTTAAAAGCGCCGTTGCACTTTCCATCGTTAGGATTTCCTCATCAGACAGAGAAAACTCTTTTACCTCAGATGATGATTTAATCATCGGCGTTGCTCCACTAGACGGCTCAAAAGCGATAGGTTGTTCAAGCACGCGGTTGAATTCTTTTGTCACTTGGCAATACAGTCTCACCCGCTTGAAAGTAGAATAATACAATGCCCAAATGAACATCGTGACCACAGCAGAAAGCAGCGTGAAAAGCGTCAAGCCCACACCCCACGAGAGTACAACAATAATATCTATCATTTTAATATCTATCATTTTCTGCCCTCCCTTCACGCGCTGTTTTGTTGAGAAGCGGTTTTCCTCCGCTGCCAGATTTCTTGATCCAACTGCTTGATCTTTTTTTTCAACAAACGCGTAAAAATGATGCGGACCACAAAGGCAACAGGAATAAGCACAAAAAGAAGCGTTGATATAAAACCCAATATTAATGTTAAAATGAACAGAATATAATTCGACCACTCTGTCAAATCCCACTCAAAAAATATAACGAGTGCCACTTTAAAAGCGCTAATAATGAAAGCAATGCAAAAGATGACTTTATAATTTTTGCTTGTCAAAAACGCTTCTTCAAGCGAAAACGACCGTGGCTCTTCGTCCAATGATGCATTTTTTCCATTGCCCCTCATTTTTTATCCCTCATTTGTTTCAATTTTTAAGCCATTTTCATGAACCGAAGCTTTCGTCCTCACAATGAATGAGGGTTCATCAATATCAAGCGCTTGTATCCCTCATCTTTTATAAAGACAATATCAGAGTTGCATTTTTTTCCATTACCTTCAAACATCATGTTTTTATCACGCACAGTGTATCCTCTGTTGTCTTAAGGCTTCTCTTTTCTCGTCGATTAAATGTTCATACAAATATCTTCTTCTATTGCACAAATTTGGGTCTGAGGCTCTAAAATTCTAATCACTGCTCTTTTTATTTTCAGGAAGATAAGCTTCTTTGCAAAGAAGAAGCCAACTGATGCAAAAAAATCGTAACGAAGTTGCTTTGTCGTTACCACCACTTGAACCACCCAAAAAGCCGGCCCCAATGGACTTTTTTGATATTTTTTCAAAGCCCAGCCTCTCACCTTCCATAAAGCTTTTGTGAGAAAGCTATCAAGTATTAATATCAGCAAGCAATGCCAAAACCCCAAGGGTGCGCAGCAAATAAGAAGTCAACTGAGGGGGGCTACAATTTTCTTTTTCCAAAGAAGGGTGCTCTATTGAAAGCCCAAACACGCGGCCAAGATCAACCTCGTTCCCAGATCAACCTCATTCCCAGACCAACCTCGTTCCCAGACCAACCTCGTTCCCAGATCAACCTCAGTCATTGCCCTTATCGAAAGCTTCCTCAAGCACACGGTGTAATCACTGGGCGCTTACCTTTTCCTCAAAAATTTTCAATTCCTTTGCCTTAAAATCCACCCCTTTGCTTCAAAGCTCAGTTGTCAATCTAGCAAAGCCCCAAAATGATAAGGATTAATTTTTGGCAAGCTGCAGCATGTATACCAGCGCCTCCCACAATTCCATAATCATATTGCACAAAACCTTTTTCATCCAGAAAGAGAAACTGCCCCTCGCGGTCTCGTAAATAAATAGATGCCCCCTTTTCTTTCAATTTCTCCCCTCCACCCCAAGCTCTTTAAAAGCACTATTGCACTTTCCATGGAGCAAAACGTCTTGATCAAAAACTTGGACTTTTGGCACGCCTTCTTTATGCGCCTTGCCTCTCCATTTTCTCAGAAAATGGATTTTTCTGCCCCAAACACCACCGCCGCATCTTGTGCTTTAATATAGATTTTTCGCTCTCAATATCGCTTGGTAAGACACATTTTTATACTTGATAAAAAGAAAATAAGTTACAAGATTTTCTCTCTTAAAGAAAACAGCAACAGCAAGTAAAACCCAAAAAAAGCCTCTTTTCACTTTGCCCCCGCACCCGCTCAAACAAGAACCCCGCTCAAGCAAAAGCCCCAATTCTTTTCAAAACACAGCACAAATATAAAAAAAGCACAAAACGAGAAGTGCACCCCATGCTCCTTAATGAACATATCAAAGGCAAGGCTTATGGCATCCTTTCACTTTGTCACCGCACCCGCTCAAGCAAAAGCCCCACTCAAACAAAAGCCTTTCTTCACTTTGTCCCCTCGCTCACTTTTCCCTCGCTCACATCGTATAATATGACGAGAGCTTTTTTCTGCTCAACCTCTTCTTCCAATTGCCCTATCATTTTCTTCAACTGACGTGTCACGATAAAACGCATAATAAAAACAATCGGTAAGAATAAAAAAGCACTGGCAAGCATCCATGCTAGTGGCTCGAATACAACAAGAGAAACAAAGTCCCTTCCTCTCCATATCTGAACGACAACCGTTATAACTATTGGAGCTGTCACTATGACCGTAGAAATATAAAATATTTTTTTATAGTCTTGCCAAACAAGAGAAAGCTGTTTTTTATCAAACATTCTGCTGCTTTTTTATTTTGGGGAGATCTGTTTTAAGGCAATATCGCGTTCATTAAGCACACATTTCAGTTCCTTTTTCACGCGACAATAAAGCCGCGCACGCTTGATAAACAGGTAATAAATGATAAAAATCGGCACCCATATTAAAACATTTAAAAGCGTAAAACACAGGAAAGAAATGGCTATTAATGTTATAAGACTACTCGTCATTTTGTCCCCCTTCCACATTCTGCATACGCATTGCCTGATCGCTTTGTTTTATCGCTTCTTCCAATTGTGGAAGTATTTTGTTTAATTTTCTCGTTAACTTTATGCACATGATCCCAATGATCGGAGAAAAGAGAAAAATCCCTAACCATAGAAGGCTCAACAGCTGTATAATAAAGGCAACGCTATCATTTTTCCACCATACAAAATTTGCGATAGAGCAAGCAGATTGCAAAACAGAAAAGAGAATAAGGATAAAAAAGATTATTTTACATTCTTTTGAAGAAAAAGGCAGAGATTCTTTGAAGTTAAGAAAGCGCATTTTCGCATCAAGGGTCTTAAATACGAGATTGTGTCTTTTCATTTCTCCCCGATCATTGCGCAATTGTTGTACGGCTTGCTTTTGTTGCGTCGTACTCTTTTTCAAGCCTTGAGCGAGTTTAAAAGATAACCTCATATGCTTGATTAACAAGTAAGGAAGCCTAACAACGACCATAACCATTAAAATGGCAATGATAACGAACCCTAAAAAAGCCAAATGCTGCATCATAATGCTCCCTTTTTTTCCCTATCGCATTGATGTGAAATCATCATTTTTATTTTCTTCTCAAGCAAATGTTTCTAATTCCTTTACTGTTTCTTGCACGCCATACTGAAGGAAACTATGGAGAATTAAAATGACAGGTAAAGAAACAACAATACATACCCAGAACCACAACAGCAGTTTCATGACAAAATCAATAATGTGAAGCACTATAATAGGCACGTAATTGTGCAAAAAAATTGCAGATTTTGGAAGAAAAGCTGAAAAAACGACAACACCTGTGCAAAGTGCAACCATAACGAAAGCGATAGAAAAGATCATAAAATAATCTTTTTTTGAGAGAAGCAAAGATTCTTGAAAAGAAAAGGCACTGAACTGTGTTGCAAGAACTGTATTCTGTCCCCTACCCTCTGCCTGATTATGCCTCAAATTCTGCGCTGCACCCTTTTTTAATTTTCGCTGCGTCACCAATAACAAGATTGTCCGTTTTATCAACGAATAATAAAGTGCAACGATTGTCACCATGGTAGAAAGGAATACCATAAAAATTGCAGAACAAATAAAAATTGCCGTCCCTACGGCGATCAACATTCCAATGATTAAAGAAGCGGTCACTTTCCCCTCCTATAGTCTTCTGTCAGAGATTGGTTGTCTAGCTGTTGCTGCTCTGGCAAGGCTTCCCACAGCTTCATCATTTCCTTCACATCCCGTTTAAATATGGCGTTAAAGACAAAAAAGAGCGGAAAAAAACCAAAAAGAAAACAAAAAATCATTTGCGGTAAGAAACATAAAAAAGCCCAAACACTATTCCACCCCGCATCAAGCAAATGCTCGATGATAGGATTTTTAAAAGGATGTGCAAGGCTCTCCTGAATTATTTCCTGAAAACTTTTTTGTTTCGTTTGTCCCAGTGCTTGGAGCTGTTCTTTGGATATAACATGAAAAAATTCCAAAGGCTCCATATAGACAGTCGCGGAAAAAAGCACCAACAAGAGGATAGCCAAACAACAAATGATGATATAATCGCTTGTTGAAAGCATCATCCATTTTTTGAAAGTTGCCGATTGATCCAACACTGGCTGTGATACGAAAGCCTTATTTCCCTCATGGGCAGATTGGTGTTGTGATTTATCTTCGATCATACGGATACTCCCCCACTTTTAAAATTCCCACTCTTCAAATTTGATAGCACGCCACCAGCGCGGTAAATTCGCTTAGCACTCTTCTCAGAGTAAAGCAAGCACTATAATCCCCTATAAATATTTTATTCACGTACCCTATACGCGCTTATACATGACGCGCTTACAAGCCCAAACACCCCTTTTCCTCTCTTTATCGATCACACAAACCCTAAAAGACACCGTTTTACAAAAATCCAACAAATATTTAATCTAAAAAACATCTCATGTGGAAAACTGACATGCCCACCATAAACGACAGTGTTTTCACCGCTTAAATGAAGCCGAGTATATATAAAACAAAGGATGATGATATTCCTTGCTCATCTCAAAGAATGAAGATTTTAAAACCCACCTCAGTTTGTCAACAATCCCATTGCTCTTAAGTGCACTCCGCCTGCTGAGCACTTATGGGTTCCACTTGCATAAAGCGCTCTACGAACAACTTCTCCCTTAACAAAAGTCCTTCCTTAACATTGGCACCCTAATTTTTAACACTTAATGCGTCAAAAGTTACAATGCCTCATAAACCTTCCTATATCCGCCTCAAATGACAGTATTTTATGGCATAACAAGATGAAAAACATTTTCACAAGCACTTTGTATCTTGATAATCAACACATCCAAAATGCTGTAAGATTCTCTCATTTCAAATCTATCCCCTGTTGAATCAATAAAATTTATTTGCTTGTACGTAAAAAGTGGGAGAGCCATGCGCAGTGAAATTGTACAATGAAAATGCCTCTTATAAACCGTCTCAAATGCCAAGAGCTTGTAATACATATTGGGGATTGGCAAAATATGCGATGATACCAGCTTACGCTTTTATGAATCCTAAAAATGATGATCCTTAATAAAGTTATATTATCATGAAAGCTTTACCATAGATGCCCTTCTTGAGCCACCGTCGTGAAATGGGCTCGAGCACATGTAAGAGATGTGCCCCTAGAATGTGAGAAACAAGAACGCGATAAACAAAAGCGTGAAGCAATAAGCACGCCCCACAGACCAAACCAAACAACCGATTATCTAAAATGCGTCCACAGCAGCTTTGCAATTTTTCAATTCTCATTTTAAAATTTCTTGATTCAAAAAGCCCCTATTTTAAAATTAAAAAAGAAATGTCTTACACCTCATAGCCCCCACCTTTATAAAAGCATTTCTTATAAACGCCTCTTTTATCAAGCTACCTGCCGCTTATAAAGCTTCTTTGGATATTGCATCCCGTCATTTAACCATTTAAGTGACCACCTCCCTTTTTTATGAAATCCATTAAAACAGCAAAAACAAAAATATCCTCCATAAAAGATTACCGTAAATTGCTTGATCCTCCACAGTTTATTTTGTTATTTTGAAATGATGAACCATATTTTATTTGAAAATATAAGGATCTTATGCTATTATAAGCACATTGAAAAGTTTGTTTTTTTAAGCTCTGTGTCGCTCAAAAAAAGATAAAATCCTCTATAAAGGATAAAGATATATTTTGCAGCTTAATCTACATCAGACATCTTGGTACAGCGCCCAATAAGAAAACCCCAATATACCTCCCAATAACAAAGCTCAACGGATGATAAAAACAATGACTTTTCAAAGGTAAAACTGAAAAGTTTCCACGAAGCGCTCATGAGAAAGAAAGCAAATAATCCTACTAGAAAAGACTTCCTATTAGAAAGATAACGACATACCCATAAAACATCATTCTTGTTTTTTATTCACATGTGACAAAAGTTTCTTTTCAACTGTTCCAGAAAGGTTGAGAAATCTTTAGAAAGCAAATAACCCGCTATCCATGAAAAAATAAGCATGATAGGAGCGAGAAATAAGACTGATAGGGATAAGATAAAAATGGTAAAAAACACCTTAAAGATGATTTTTTCGCCCCACACCGTTGCTGTTCTTTGTGCTGAAAGACGCCTTTAGTATCCGTTTCTCCTTTGATCTGCAACGGCTCATATTCCCACAGTATTTGCTCCCACAGTATTTGCTCAAAGTGCTTTTTACATCACTGTCCCCCATCAACAGACAGTTTATTTTTCATTTAAATGGTTAAGTTCATGAAAATACGTAAAAAACGCGGTAGACCGAGAATAACAGGCAAACTCAGAGAGCCCAATGGCCGTATTTCACGTGCCCAAAGCCCCAGCGAATCTGCGCTTCAATCTGCGATTGAAATGCGTGCAAAACACTTTGGTTTAAGCCTTGAAGAAGCGAAAAATCCACTTGTTGGAACCTATATTGGGCGTCTTTGTTTGCTTGGCTATAAAGGGGATTCATCAGGCATCAGTAAGGAGCAATATGACACGGCGCAAAGATACTTGCAAATCAGAAACGACTATTTATGTGCAAAAGGCTTACCAAACGGCTATTATGATGGTTTTACGCACAGCGCATCAGATGAGACAACAAAAAAGCAATGGGTTCAAAGAGCGACGGAACGCTATGAAGATATGCAAGAAGCGATTAAAGAAGCACAATATTTGCATCGTCAACACAACTTTCATGCGGCATTACAATATCTTGTTATAGAAGATCAACCGCTGCCTAATCTTGTTGGTTCGTTGCGTATTATTCTTGATGCCCTTTATAAACATTTTGACTGTTCTAGCAAAAAGATCATTGGCTAAAAACACCCATCGTTTTCTCTCCCTCACAGGATAAAGATTCTAAAACCCTCCTTTGTAACATGCCTCTTTGTAACCAGCTCCTTTATAAAGAGACAATCCTTCTTGACAAGTTACACTTGAGATCCACTGGACTTGCCCTTTCATAGAATTCATGGGATTGACGAGCTTAAAGCACACAACAAATAAGCTTTAAAATATCCACCAAGCCCTTAAAAAACGCTTCAACCTGTCAAAGAGACTTATCACCATACCTCAACGATATATCTACCCATGCCTCAAAGGACAATATTTCACGACATATTTCACGACATGGACAAGATAAATATTTCCCCCTCTTCATACAGCAACCTTCTCCCCATCACCCTCCCCTCCCTATTACACCCCCTCCCCATTACCCCTATTGTAACAAACAACCCTCATCATCCAATTTTCCCCCAATATCGCGATATCCTTAGCTCTTGAGACAATTCATTATCGTCATTGTGCGTCTTTTCTTGTACAATTCTACACAGCTTTCCTGATCTTATGACAGACAAGAGACATGGCTTTGATTGCAGCATAATCTAGATTTCTCATTCAAGATCAATAACGACTAAAACATCATTATAAATCAATATGTTATCATTAAAACACCCCATTGATTTTTTTACAAAATTAAAAGCATCATCCCTTAAACGAAAGAAAAAGCCCCCACCAACAATCCCTTCCATCATCAACAACTTATACCGGTAACCATCCACCCACCACGCCACCGCTAATACGACAGCCAGCATAGCCCCAATCGCCAACACAATCGCGACACCTAAGCTTTACCCCCGCAAAACCTTCCAACCATCGCCTTCCTAATTCCATCAATAAAATACCACGGATTTCAAAACCACAATTCTTCCCTCTCCCTTCACCTTTCCCCCTCCTTTATCAAAGGAGAGAATGTTTTTTGCCGCAATAAAAAAGGGAAAATAATCGTTTTGCTGTTGACAGAATATGAAAAATCGTATTTAATGATAGGTGCGGTAAGGGATTTTTTGCGCCCAGATTTCATCAGAGAATTTTTGCATTATTATAGACTGTTATCAAACGGTGTGTTTCGCTATAATCTTTAAAAGTCTCTTGTTTAAAGGTATCTTTCGTCTTTCTCTGACTGTTTTTCTTCTGCATCATCCAATTTGCATCACCAACAGCCCTATAATTTTGAGATTTTCAAAACAAGCCGTATCCAATAAGGGCTCCCAATAGAACGCCCTAATACAATACCCCAATAAAAATACGGATACAACACATCACAGAAATGATGAGCAATATACGAATAATAATATGAAAACGACCAGGATATGCTTTCATCGCCTCATTTTTCAAGATGCGAAGGCTTTTTTTCAAAACATTGTTTAGCCAGAATTGAAGAACATAATGTCATCCATTGATTATCAATATGGAAGCTAATATTATGAAGCCACAAGATTCTTCTCTCCCTTATTCCTCACAAACACAAGGAAGGGCAAATGCACCAGAAGGGGCGCGTGCAACTGCATCATTAGACAATCTTGCTGCACATTCAGAACAACAAAGCAGCGAAAAAGAAGGAAATGTCCCGTTCAATCATGAGGAATTAAAAAATATCATTGCTCGTTTAGAAGAAGACATCTCAACGGATCGTTGGTTTACAACTGATTATGCAAGCATAGATCTTAAACTGATGCCAGCCTTAGTGGAACAAGCAAATCGTAAATATCCTGAAATGCGCCTTCAATTGGTAGCGTCATCTCACGACTTTGCCCTTGCACTAAAAGAAGCCATCGAAAACGGCATTCAATCTTCTAGATTTATCATTCACACAAAGGATAGAGGAATTCATTTTTCAGTGATTGATCATCAAACCATCGATGACAAAACGTCCGTGATATTTTTTGAACCTACAACACTTAACAATATGAGATCAGCAGTGCTAGCATTAAGGACACAACTGGCCCTTAAAGCGCATGAATTGTCTAACTGTTCTTTTGCCATGGCAGAAATGGACATTCAGCGAAGCTCTTCTGAATGTGGAATGTTCAGCTTAAGCCTTGCCAAAAAGCTTTATTCGGAAGCTCAAAAATTAGAACGACTGCACAAAGACAATATTAAGGGTGTGTTATGTGAACCAGATACGCCTTTATCTGCTGAAAAGTTAGATACATATCTTCCAACCACTTTTTATAAACACGTGCAAGGAAGAAGACGTCTTGGGGAATATCTAAAAGCCAATCCGGATGCGGAACATGAAACAGTAAACAAAAAAGGCGAAACTCTGAGAGAGAGATTTGAAAGAAGCTTAAGTTCAGCAGAAGGAAAAACTGTTTCTGTTTCACAACATAGAAAAAGAGCGACGGAATACAAATCTCTGATGATGTAAGATGTAATGAGTGTTTTAGCCATATCCGTATTCCACATCCACAAAGAATGAAGCTCTGCGGCTTTACGGTAAGATATAAATGCTATTAGCAAATCTTCTTTTCCCTTTGAAAGAAGTAACAATGCAAAAAGTGAGCAATTACCTCTTCAAACAAAAGGCAAAACAATAATATTCTATTAAAAGTAGCCCATTTTAAAGCCCGTATTTTAAAACTTTGAACAAACATAAAACACGCAAGTTTTGAAAAGACCTGCCCGCACTTTCTTATAAAGCAGCTGAAAAATGATTTTTTCCTTAATCTTCAAGAGATAAAGGTTCTTTTTCAAAACATTATTTGGTCAAAATATAAAAAATAATATTGCCTCCCGATTATAACCACGGAGGTTCATATTATGAAGCCACAAGATTCAAAAGATACTGCCGCTCATGCCTCACAAATAGCAGAAAGTAACATCGAAAATGAATCCTTAGAAAGCCTTATTGCCCGTTTAGAACAACTCAACGCTCCTCAAAAAGAAGAGAGCACCTTGAGTCAGGAAAAGTTGAAAGCTATTATTACAGACTTAGAAGATGATCTCGTCACCGGCCGTTGGATTAACTCTTATTATGAAAACATAGATATTAGATTGATGCCGGCTCTCGTAGAAAAAGCAAACAGCAAATATCCAGCAATGAATCTCAAATTGGCTCTTACAGCAGAAGAGTTTTCACACGCACTAAAAGAAGTCGTTGAGAGCGACGCAAAATCTGCTCGATTTATAGTAAATTCGGGAAGCAAAATCCACTTTGCAGTCCTTGATTATAAAAAAGTTGATGACAAAATCTCTTTGATTATGCTTGAACCTACAACATTTCAGAATATCACTGCTTGCAAACTAGGGATAAAAATAAATCAAACCCTTCAATGTCTTCAACTGCCTCCTTATTCTTTTACCACGGCAGAAATGGATATTCAGAGAAGCTCTTCTGAATGTGGGATGTTCAGCTTAAGCCTCGCCAAAAAGCTTCATCTTGAATCTGATAAATTAGCAAGATTGCACAAAGATAATGTTAAGGGTGTATTATGTGAACAAAATTCATCTTTATCTGCTGAAAAGTTAGATTCCTATCTTCCCATTAGTTTATACAAACATGCGCAAGGAAGAAAACGTCTAGAACAATATTTAAAAGCCAATCCGGATGCTGAACATGAAACAGTAAACAAAAAAGGTGAAACTCTGAGAGAGAGATTTGAAAAAAACTTAAGAACAACAGAAGGAAAAACTGTTTCTGTTTCCTCCCACCCAAAAAAGGCTCACTGAATACAAATCTTTGATGATGTAATTGAGGTTTTTTCCATATCCATAAAGAACGAGGCTCTGCTGCTTGACGGTGGGGTATAAATTGCTGTTAGCAAATCTTTTTTTCCGTTTGTAAGCAATTAAAGAGTTAAACAGCAAGCAACGTGACCTCTTAAAGACAAAAAGCTGAATACATAAAATATTTTAGGATTTTGGATGTTAAGTAAAAGCACCCGCCTCCTCCTGTAGCTTTTTTCTAAGAGTTGTCCACTTTTATCTCAAGCGCCTCCACATCAGTACCACTTGCCAAAACAACCGCAAACAGCCACTCTCTGTCCCCCACAATCACACCATCCGTTCTCTCCATCTCACCCCCCTCACAACCACCGCCAAAACAACCGCAAGCACCAACACCAATGCTAACACAAATCATTGTGCAACCCTCCAACCCCTGCCGCGCCAACAATGCCTTCTAAGAATTCCATTCACCAACATATATGTCACCCCTCCAACCTCACTTCTCATGCCACCGCTAACACAACCGTAATGCCACCGTAATGCCATTGCGTACATCAACAGCACCAAGTCTCAAAACCAAAAACATCTCTCAACGGAAAACACCAGCCCAACCATTATCCCACTTGGACAACCATGACCTCATTCCCTTAAGATGCTACAACTAACCTTTTGATTTCGTTAAATTTTCACGTCTTGTCTGTTTTTGCAGAGTGAAAAATTTCACTTTTAATGTGTCGACCAGCCTCACTTTAAAGTGAGGCTTTATTTTATGGAGAAGCAAATGAGAAAAATATCATCAGCAGGGCTTGCACTCATTAAACAATGGGAAGGATTGCGTTTGAACGCCTATAAAGATGCCATCGGGGTGTGGACAATCGGCTATGGACATATCAGCGCTGCTGGAAAACCGTTCGTTCGCAAGGGCATGACAATCACTGAAAAGCAAGCAGAAGAAGTTCTTTCTCAAGATTTAAGACAATTTGAAAATACCGTTGAAACAAATGTGATGGTTTCCTTAACGGATGAACAATTCGCTGCGCTCGTATCGTTTTGCTATAATATAGGAGCTTCGGCTTTTTGTAATTCGACCCTGCTCAAAAAACTCAATAACGGCGAATATGAAGCCGTCCCTGCTGAATTACAAAAGTGGACCAAAGCAGGAGGAAAACGTCTTCACGGTCTAGTGCACCGTCGTGCAGCCGAAGCAGGATTATGGGCAAAAGGTGCTTATGTTTCTCCCAACTACCAAACCGTAGAAACGCAAGCACCAATGGGATTTTTCAAAGCAGAAGCGCTTACACCGATTATTGGTTCTTTTTCTGGACTTGGAGGCTTATTGGCAGGCAATGGTCCCATCCAATGGGCATTGGCAGCCATTATGGTTTTAGCCGCCTGTGCAGGCATCTTCTTTGTGGCAAAACGGTTTCGGGAGCAGCGCTTATGATGTGGTGGATGAAAAAAAATCTGATGATAACAGGAGCGGCTCTGACCGCTTTTTTTATCGCTTTAGCAAAAGCTTTCACTCTTGGAAAAAAGATTGAACAACAAAAGCAAATAGAAAAAACGCTAAAGTCATCAATAACACGGCTAGAGGTGGAGAATGAAATTAATCAAAAAAGTGATCCTGATGTACGCGCTGCTCTTACTTACTGGTTGCGCGATAAAAACAATAAATGAGCCTTTTTCTTGCGTTGGTTGGATGCCCATTTATTTAGACAAAAAAGATCTCAATACCATCAGTTCAAATCTCGCAAGAGATATTTTAAAGCATAACAAACAAGGGGAAGGCTTGTGTGGGTGGAAACATGGCTAGAAAAAAAACAGAAAAACAAACAGAGCTTACAGAAAAGGAAAAAGAAATCCTACAAGAAATCATCACAACTTATAAAAGTGTAAAAATGATGTCACGTTATACGAAGTGGATTATATTTATCATTTTCCTATTAGCGCTTGATTTCTCACGTATCATAGATGCGTTAGCAAGTATTTTTACACAAAAATCGAATATTCAGCTCTAAAATAAATAAAAAACATGAGACGTGTTAAATCTTTTTTTAAATAAAAAGCCATTCGTTATTTTTTGAAAACACGGAGATTTTATTGATGATTTTTCACGTCTCATGGGAAATTTTTACACACTCTTCAAAAACGCTTTCATGAAATGAATTTAGGAGCATGAAGAGAGATTTTTAACAAACGCGTGAGTCAACAACTTTACTAACATAAGAAAAGGATCATACCAACGCACATTTTCTAAAATAACCTATTGATACTAAAAAATATTTTATACTCTTCACAAATCCCATCGGGAAGATACCATCGCGAAAAAATTTAAAAATATTTAGAGATATTTTTTTAATAATTGCATAAGTAAACAACGCAAAAAGTATTAACTTGCCTAAAATCCCCTTATCTTTACACTTTAAAAAAAAGAGCAATCAGACACCTCCCTACGCATAAATCCCCAATATTTATACCGCCTCTGTTTATAAAAACTCTGTTTATAAAAAAACTGACTATTTGAAAATATTCATGAGAGGCATTTTTATTTTCTTTCAGTATTTCACCCTAGCTCTCTCCACTTGTGAGGTATAAGAAAACGATTGCGATTGTTTCAACATAAGAAAGAATTGAAATGAAAAAATCCACCGCAATAAAAATCTCTTATTCAACATACAAAACAATGAATAATTCTGATCAATAAAAGCGTTGTTCCATTAAAACCCATTAAAAAATATGAAGCAATACATGATTATCATTATTTGCAAGAATGCAATGCTCTTGAAAACCGTAAAACCACATCACATTGATTTATAATTATCATTAAGCACTCTTCAACTTGAATTAAAGCCCTGCATATCGCAGGATTTTCTCATTTCCCAACCTGTTTCCTTTTAAAATAATCCAAACTATGTCGCTTGCACATTACAGTGTATGGGTCAAAACTATACAAGCAAGGCACGCCTCACCGTCTCACGGACCAACGGCTTGTCATAACATTGAGAGCTGGAAAAGTATATGATAACGCAAGCGTATTCTTTTATTAAGCGTAAAGATGATCGTGCCCTATAGTTTTATGCACTTCATGAGAACTTTGCCCTTATACCATTCACAAATCCATTGCGAAATCGGTGTGACAAGCAAGATGTCTCTTAAAAACATGTCAATATGCAAAAATATATATTTGGAGACAAATATATTTGCGGCTTTTCTATTTTACGTGAGGGATTTCACAAAAAAAAGATATGCAAGCAACAAAAGTTTGAGGCATCATCTTCATTATTTAATAAGATATTACTATAAATACCTTTAAAAGTCATAAAGCAAAAAGATGATGACAAGATGCGTGCTTATATACCTTTACATTCTTTCTCAATGAGGCTGTCTTTCTATTGCAGAGATTAACCAAACAGAGATATGCTTGTCCCAGTATACAAAAGCCCTTTAACAGAGAAAACCCTTATTTTTTCATACAAAAGCTTGAAATACCAACATCTTATTCATAAAAAAAACAAACAAGACCCAACATGCTCTGTCCAACTTTCTCTCTTCAACTTTCAATGAATACAAACTCTTGCGTTAGTTCATAAAAACCATTCGCCCTTCTAAAGCGCAAACACAGGATTTTTTTAATGGTGCATGCATAAACTTAAAATGAAAAAATAGAACTGTATTAGGAATAAATGACTATAAATCAAATAGTTATATTTTTATCACTAAAATATTTTCAAAAGAAACCACGATCCCCGCACAATAAAAACATCTCATAAATGCAAGAGAAAAAGTCATGAATAAAGAGAGAGATCTATTCACAATAGCGATACATCAACCAATGAAAAATAACAAAATGCTATAAGATCACTATCATAAAAGGAAGAACTGTACGAAACGTGAAAAAGCATTAAAAAAAACGGGCACAGAAGGCCCGTTTCTTTATTACTTCTATGGAATAAGAGCTTAGAA
>NZ_JBHIML010000002.1:0-164674 GCF_042194015.1 Bartonella sp. MU37NMGALS | reverse complement strand
TGGAA
Organism: Bartonella sp. MU37NMGALS; assembly: GCF_042194015.1. Classification (NCBI taxonomy): domain Bacteria; kingdom Pseudomonadati; phylum Pseudomonadota; class Alphaproteobacteria; order Hyphomicrobiales; family Bartonellaceae; genus Bartonella; species Bartonella sp. MU37NMGALS. Next base: position 164,669 of record NZ_JBHIML010000002.1, on the reverse strand, counting down.
CTTCAGCAACCATTGCTTCTGTTGTAATCAGAAGGCTAGCAATTGAAGCCGCATTCTGGAGAGCAGAACGCAAAACTTTCACTGGATCAACAATTCTTGAAAGCAATCAAATCACCAAATTCACCGGTTGCAAAACGTGAAAAAGCATTAAAAAAAACGGGCACAGAAGGCCCGTTTCTTTATTACTTCTATGGAATAAGAGCTTAGAAATCCATTCCGCCCATTCCACCCATTCCGCCACCTAAGCATTGGAGGCATTGGTGTATCTTTCTTTGGAACTTCAGCAACCATTGCTTCTGTTGTAATCAGAAGGCTAGCAATTGAAGCCGCATTCTGGAGAGCAGAACGCACAACTTTCACTGGATCAACAATTCCCAAAGCAATCAAATCACCAAATTCACCCGTGGCGGTATTGTAACCATAAGTGTCAGCATTATTTTCCAACACTTTGCCCACAATAATCGCGGCTTCTTCACCGGCATTGGTTGCGATTTGACGTGCTGGCGCTTGGAGAGCACGACGAACGATATGAATACCAGCTTCTTGGTCAGGATTACTTCCCTTAACGGTCAACGCATTTGCTGCACGCAACAATGCGGTACCACCACCAGCAACAATACCTTCTTCAACAGCAGCACGTGTTGCATTCAAAGCATCATCAACACGGTCTTTCTTTTCTTTCACTTCAACTTCTGTTGCACCACCCACACGGATAACAGCAACACCACCAGCGAGTTTAGCAAGTCTTTCTTGCAATTTTTCACGGTCATAGTCAGAAGTTGTTTCTTCGATCTGAGCCTTGATTTGATTAACGCGAGCAGTAATTTCAGACTTTTGTCCAGCACCATCAATAATGGTGGTGTTTTCTTTAGAAATATTCACTTTCTTTGCACGTCCAAGCATATCCAAAGTGACATTTTCAAGTTTAATGCCCACATCTTCAGAAATAACCTGTCCGGATGTTAAGATTGCGATATCCTCTAACATTGCTTTACGGCGATCACCAAATCCTGGAGCTTTTACAGCAGCAATTTTCAAACCACCACGCAACTTGTTAACCACGAGCGTTGCCAAAGCTTCACCTTCTACATCTTCAGCGATAATGAGAAGTGGTTTTCCAGATTGCACAACAGCTTCAAGCACAGGAAGAAGAGATTGCAAATTAGACAATTTCTTTTCGTGAATGAGAATGTAAGGATCATCAAGGTCAGCGACCATTTTCTCAGCATTTGTGACAAAATAAGGGGAAAGATACCCACGGTCAAATTGCATACCTTCAACGACTTCTAATTCCGTTTCAGCGGTTTTAGCTTCTTCCACGGTAATGACGCCTTCATTGCCCACTTTTTCCATAGCATCAGCGATCATTTTACCGATTTCAGCAGCGCCATTAGCAGAAATGGTTCCTACTTGTGCAATTTCTGCTGAAGTTTGGATTTTTTTTGCTTTTTTGAAGAGGTTTGCCACCACTTCATCCACAGCAGCATCAATCCCGCGTTTAAGATCCATTGGGTTCATGCCCGCAGCAACAGCTTTAACGCCTTCTTGCACAATAGCTTGTCCTAAAACAGTTGCTGTTGTTGTTCCATCACCAGCGATATCATTGGTTTTAGAAGCAACTTCGCGCAACATTTGTGCACCCATATTTTCGAACTTATCTTCAAGTTCAATTTCCTTTGCAACGGATACACCATCTTTTGTGATGCGAGGCGCACCGAATGATTTATCAATCACCACATTACGACCTTTAGGGCCGAGTGTCACCTTAACAGCATTAGCAAGGATGTCGACACCGCGCAACAAACGCTCACGCGCTTCACGGCCAAATTTGACTTCTTTAGCAGCCATTTAATTTCTCCTTGGAGTTTTCTCAAAATAGTACACAATGAAAAGTTAAGCGCTTCAATTAGCCCATAATTCCCATAATGTCAGATTCTTTCATGATGAGGAGATCTTCCCCATTAATCTTGACTTCAGTGCCAGACCATTTTCCAAAGAGGATACGGTCTCCTGTTTTAACTTCTAAAGGCACGCGCTTTCCGTTATCATCGAGAGCGCCATTGCCAACAGCAATCACTTCGCCTTCTTGGGGTTTTTCTTTTGCTGTATCAGGGATGATAATCCCACCAGCCGTTTTATTTTCAGATTCAACCCGACGGACAACGACACGATCGTGAAGTGGGCGGAATTGTATATTAGCCATGTTTTAAATCCTTAAAACTGAACATAATTGCATTAATCTTAAAAGTTCTTGCTAGCACTCATAGCTTGAGAGTGCTAGTATGAGTTAGATATAAAATCGGTATCTCTCAATGTCAAGAATAGCCATAAAAATAATTTCTCTAAATGAAGATTCAAAGTCTTGCCTCTTATTGCACTTTCGCGTTATTTAGCTTTTTTAAGAACCCGTGAACAAAAAAGGATCTTATCATGGTTGAAACACGTCAGGAAACGGATAGCTTTGGAACGATTTCGGTACGTCAAGATCGTTATTGGGGCGCACAAACTGAACGTTCTCTGCACAATTTTAATATTGGTAGTGAAAAGCAGCCTCTTGCCATCATCTATGCCTTAGTTCTTATCAAAAAAGCTGCAGCTGTTGTAAATATGGACAAAGGAAAACTACCAGAAAATATTGGAAAAGCAATTATTGCCGCCGCCGATGAAGTACTTGCCGGCGATTTTGATACGCATTTTCCACTCTCCGTCTGGCAAACAGGTTCTGGCACACAAAGCAATATGAATGTCAATGAAGTCATTGCTAATCGCGCTAGTAAGATTTTGGGAGGAAAACTTGGAAGCAAAAAACCAGTTCATCCCAATGACCATGTCAATATGAGTCAATCATCAAACGATTCCTTTCCCACAGCGCTTCACATTGCCACCACGTTGCAAACACGCCAACACTTACTACCAATCCTTGAAGCTCTTATTGCTATACTAAAACAAAAAGAGCAAGAATTTGCAGACATCATTAAAATCGGACGCACCCATACCCAAGATGCAACGCCTTTAACCTTAGGGCAAGAATTTTCAGGCTATCGTGCCGCATTAGAAGCCAATCTTCAGCGCATTGAAAATGCTCTAACCGATGTCCACATGCTTGCTCAAGGTGGCACGGCTGTTGGCACAGGGCTGAATGCACCAAAAGGTTTTGACATTGCTTTTGCGCAAACAGTGAGCACTCTCACAGGAATAACATTCCAAACTGCTAGCAATAAATTTGAAGCACTCGCCCATCATGGCGCCCTTGCGCATTTCCACGGAAGCTTGAATGCTCTTGCTGCTGATCTGTTTAAAATTGCGAATGACATTCGGTTTTTAGGTTCAGGTCCACGTTCCGGTTTAGGGGAACTCAGTCTTCCTGAAAATGAACCCGGATCTTCTATTATGCCCGGCAAAGTTAACCCCACGCAATGTGAAGCCTTAACCATGGTCGCATGTCAAGTTTTTGGTAATCACACCAGCGTAACCTTTGCCGCAAGTCAAGGGCATTTTGAACTCAACGTTTATAAACCTGTTATTGGCTATAACGTTTTACAATCAATTACCCTTCTTGGTGATTGCATGCGCTCTTTCGATATGCATTGCATTCAAGGATTACGAGCCAATCGCGTTCATATTCACTCGCTCATGGAGCGCTCACTCATGTTAGTCACAGCTCTTGCACCAGAAATTGGCTATGAAAAAGCTGCTGAAATTGCCAAAGCAGCGCATAAACACGATACAACTTTGCGCACCGAAGCATTAAAAGCTGGCGTTTCTATAGAGGATTATGACCGATTAGTTGATCCCAAAAAGATGATTGCTCCCCAATAAACAACCCACTAAAAAAGATGTAAACGTCTTAAAACAAATCTTTCTGTCAAAAGATCGGGGTGTAAGCACACACCCCGATGATGACCGATAACGATTACCCACAGCGTTCATTTTAGGCTCTGGTCCACATTTCTACTCTTATCTCAATGAGATAATGTGTTTCTTTATAATGATCATCTAGCGTTATCCATATTGAATGAGAATTCTGAATACCATAGGATTTTCCCGTTTTAAATCTGTCCTATGTTGAATCAATCAAAATCACTCACTTGCACATCACAAGCGAGATAAATGTGTGGCGAAGTGAATGTGTGGATAGAAATTGTATAAGATAAGAAAGGACTAAACACGCCTCTAATGAACCGCCTCAACTGCCAAGGGCTGTCACAACATTGTGGAGAAGTCTGTCACAACAGCCACGGGCTGGCAAATATAATGATGATGCCGGCTTGCTTCTTTATGAAGCGTAAAGATAGGGTGCTCAATGGCTTTATCGTTATACCATTCACGAGCCACCATCGTGAAGTGGGTCTGGGAGCATTTTTATAAAGCGTGAAGATAGAAGTGCTCAATAGAGGAACAGCTGTTGGAAAAAAACTCAATGCACCGAAAGGTTTTGGACTTTGCTGAAACAATCAGCTCTCTGACGGAAATATCCTTGACAACTCGCAAGAAATTTGAGGCATTTACCCATCATAGCGCCCTCACCCATTTCCGTAAAAACCTAAGTGTACGCACTAATCTCTTTAAAGTTAATCTCTTAAAAATCACCAACGACATTCAGTTTTTAGGCTCTCATCCACGTTCCGGCTTTAAGCGAACGAAAAGGAGAATTTATCGTTTTACATGGTGCATGAGAAACCTCATGAAACTTTAAATTCTCGCACTTTTCTCCTTCTTATTCTTCGTATTCCATTCAAGCAATAAAAACTATTCGCAATCAAAACTATTCGCTTGGATTGTCATAAGCAAAAGTGGCATATAGATAAAAAAAGAAATAAAGAAATAAAGTCGCTCATCCTCTCAAGTGCTCAAAAGGCTATCGCAATACAAAGCTACGCAATATCAGAAACGAGAAAAGAATATGATAGTGCCAATACGCATTTTGCCACTAATTGAATATTAAGCACTTTGATATCAATCATAGAGGATAATATACTTAATACTTAATAACAAAGAGTGCTTTTAATATATATAAAATAATATTTTTTAAACAAATAAAAAGCCTGTTTAACATACTATAATTTTTTCTAAAACAAAGAGAACTCTGAAGAGGGTGTATATAAAAAATACTGAAAAATCAATACAAACGCGGGATAATAGCATGAAAGAAAGTTTTAAGAACGCTTAAATATGGGTAATTATAGATTTTTTGAGTATTTTAATTTTCATAATGATATTAAATATAGATTTCTTTAACCAATTTGTATATAATACACTTTGTATTCGAAATAAACTGGGGACGTTTTTTATGAAAACAAAATGTTTAATTGCACTATCTATTTTCACTTTCATTACCGCTTCAACAGCGCAAGCAGCAGATACGGTAATCTTTGAGCAATCAAAACCGAAGGTTTCATTGCAAAATGATTCATCGTCACGTATTTCACCGGTTACTGTTTCTGCGCCTTTTTCTTGGTCTGGTTTTTATGTTGGAGGACAAATTGGATATTTTTCCAGTAAAAATATTCTAGATTACGCACAAGAAGCCAGGGATGGAAAATGGGCTTGGGTTGATAGAACTCTATCACCGAAACCATCAGGATTGAGAGCAGGTTTGTATGCAGGTTCTAATATTGATCTGGGAGATGACCTTGTTTTCGGTTTTGATACGGACATAGTCTGGTCTGGGAAGAAAAGCACCCAAACAGACAATGGAAAGAAAATTCTAAATGAATTAGACTCTATTAACATTGCCTTTAAAGAAGCTGGGATTCCTATCATAAAACCTGCAGCTCAGGATGAAACAATCCCCAACTATGGTGACATTGTTGTCAGCAGTGTAACATTGAAAGAAAAATGGTCTGGTGCTGCGCGTGCGCGTATTGGTTTTGCTTCCCATCGCCTTATGCCTTATATTGCAGGGGGTGTAGCCTATACACAAATGCAATATATTATGTCACTTTTATCAAAATCGCAAGAAGATTCGACAATTTTTGCTTCTGGCGATGTGTTAGATAAGACAAAAACAATGCTTGGTTACACTATTGGTGGTGGTTTTGACCTTGCAATGACAGATAATATCATCATGCGTACAGAATATCGTTATTCAGATTTTTTTAAAAAGAAATTTGCAAACGATGACCTTAAAATCTCTTCTCAAACGCATGATTTTCGCTTTGGTATCGCTTATAAATTCTAAGTTTTGTAGAAAAATTGAACTATTAAAAACCCCTGTTAAAAACGGGGTTTTTTTTATGCCTCTTTCCCCCCTAAAAAGACCTAGATTCTAAAAACTAGGACTAAACTGTAAACAAATAGTCATGAAACAATAAAGCCTCTCCTCTTTTAAAGCAAGCTCCTATCCTCTCACCCTTCCATGTAATGCATTTGGAATATAAAAGCTTTACCATCATACCACTGGGCGCCATCGTAAAATACGCCATCATAAAATAAATGAGAGCAGTTATTAAGAGATATTGCTTTAAAATAACTATGGATATTGTGCATCAATTGCAGTTTTATAAGGTGATGTTAACTCGGCTTTCCCACTCTTGAAGGATCAAGATTCTAAAAACCCATTTTTAAACACCATGTCCGTTTATAAAAGCACAAAAACTCTTGGGGACCCTTGAGGAGGGAGCTTCTCTTGGCGCCTCCCCATGGAATGCCCTTAAACCTAAAGTAAAACAAACACTCTTAAGAATATCCAACACACACTGAAAAAAATACTGTAACGTTTCAAGGAAGTTTACAGACCCTATATGACCACACTTCAAATGACAGTGTTTTACAGCTATTGCATACCAAAGTAGAGAGAGGATATTGCGGTTCTCTGTTTATATAATTTCTGTAACGGAGAGACAACTTCATTTGGGGAGAATATGAAATTGTCAAGGCAAAAACCAGTTTCCAACCTTACCATTTCCCTCTGATTTACGACTTTCAAAGCCTCTAAAGCCCTATCTTTTAAGCCTCTACAGCTCTGTCTTTTAAAGAAAGGAGTTTACGCATTGCCTCATGCTTGTATTTCTCACGGACCTTTTTGGGATCACGCCCCTCATGTCATACGACAACGCTCCAAACCAAACACACTCAAATCAAAAACACTTTGGTTGCTAATTCACATGCGTGTTTTAAAGAAACATCTCTCAAAACCCTCAAGCCCATTTCGCAACAACGCCCACAAGAATATAAAATCTATAGAGCACCATCTTTACACTTCATAAAAGTGCAAGATAAAAGTACAAGCTGGCACCATCCATCATACACTCCTACCCCCCAATGATGCCCTTGAAACGGTTTATTAAGAGGCATTTTTATTCATTTTTTGTAAAATTTCATTCCACAATAGCGCATCCAGCTTGCAATGTACAAGAGACATGATTTTGGTCAATTTAAAATAAACAGACTTAAAATGAGAGAATCCTATGGTATTCGAGGTTTTTCATTCAACATGCAAAACATTGAACACTGTTTATCAATTCCACATGTTTTATAAATCAGCACGATGCGCCATAACAGGATAAAGGAAAATATTTATGAAGTGGTGCGGGTGGTCGGACTCGAACCGACACTCCTCTCGGAACCAGATTTTGAGTCTGGCGCGTCTACCAGTTCCACCACACCCGCACATTGCTATAAAAGACAGGACTATAAGAGACAGACTTGTCGATTATTCTTTTGCACTATATGAAGAAGCACAGATTCGTCAACAGAAGACTTCTCATTTTTTAAGAATTCATATCATTTTCTTATCTGTTTTATGAAATATTTTCTTTATTGGATTTCTCTACCGGATTTATAACAATCTCATTTGTAAAGTCTTTACCTCTTAAATTTATAGAAAGCCTCATGATATTAAACAAATTAAAGCTTTGGACGATTTCTTTAGCAAATCGGCGTACAGCACCACACTGGCTTGGTTTCATTGCCTTTATTGAAAGTTCTGTTTTTCCAATTCCGATAGATGTTTTATATATTCCGATGCTGCTTATCCATCAAAAGCGGGTTTATTACTATGCTTTGATTGCGACTATCTGTTCTGTATTAGGAGGCATTGCCGGTTGGTTTATCGGACATTTTGCCTATGATACTCTTGCCAAACCCATTTTAGAAATTTACGGTAAGGTTGAAAGTTTTGAATCTCTGAAAAATAGTGCAACCCTGCAATTTCTAGTCATTTTACTGATAACATCAGGTTTTTTTCATCTTCCCCCCATCAAGATTGTCACAATTTTGGCCGGTGTAATGAGTGTACACCTTGAACTTTTCATTCTTATTTGTATTTTTTCTAGAGGCGCTCGTTTTTATCTTCTCGCATGGCTGATTAAACATTTTGGACAAAAAGCAATGAATTTTCTAGTACAGCATTTCAAATGGATTATTCTCATTGGTTGTGTTAGTCTCGTTTTAATTTATGGGATTTTCATAGCTTTTTTAAACAAAAAGCTTTTATAAGGAACAGACTTAATGGCGTGCCTTTTGTCTTCTCACCCACTTTTATACAAGCACCTTCATCTTGAACCCAGCAGAAAAGAACAAAGTTTATGGGCTTTTTTTCTCGCTTTTTGCTTGTCCGCTACAATAGGTCTTGCCCTTGGTTTTGAATATTTTGGAGGGTATCTTCCTTGCGATTTGTGTCTCATAGAGCGTTTCCCCTATTATGGGGCCATACCCTTTTTGCTCTTAGCAGGTTTTGGAGCATGGTTTTTTCGCATGTCTGCTTGGATACAACTTTTATTTTTGTGTGTTTTTGTCTTAATGTGCATCAGCCTTGTTTTAGCCATTTATCATGCGGGTGTTGAATATGGCTTTTGGGCAGCTCCCCTCAGTTGTGGTTTAAGCGCAGTCAGAAAAACCTCAGACATTAACCAGCTACTTAATCAATTAAACAACATTCATCCCCCTTCTTGTTCTGAAGCATCCGCACGCTTTCTTTTTCTTTCATTTGCCGGCTGGAATGTCGTCTCAAGCCTATTTTACATGCTTATCAGTTTTTATGTTGCCTCAAAAGGGCTCTTTTCAAGCAATAAAAAACTCTAACCATAAAATAGAAACGAAACCGCATGCACTCGTTCTCTCCAATCGCTTCCCCCTAACCAACACCCTCCAGTCACCAATCACCACCCAAAACCACCCACCGCCAAACCAACCCACCAACACCAACTAGTCACCAACATCCCACCTATCACCAACATCCCTCCTCTAGCGTTGTACACAAAAGACAAAAATAAGCAGATATATCCATTTTATGGTTTCACCTCTCTGTACTTATGAGCAACATTTTGATAAAAACCCGTGATAGAAAAGCCGTAAAATAATAAGTGAGGGGACCGATAAATATAAATGGTCTGCTATGGCTGAAGATAAGAACACAGCGCCTTCTACCCTATCACCTATTTCCTTAGATATAACCAAACTTGAAGAACCATGTGTTATGATGGAACATGATCATAATGCATGGCGCGAGCATATAAGAGAAACGGATTTAAATGCTCCTTACAAAAAACCACCTCACATAAAACCACGAATCAAATCGGCACCACGCATCAGACAAGTTTTTTGGTGCGATTTTCCTCATGATTCGATACTCCCTGAATTTTGGAAAAAGCGGCCTGTTTTAGTGCTTTCTAAGAATGCAAAATTATATGGAAATGTGACAGTTTTACCTTTTTCAACGAAATCACAACCCAATAATCCCGCTGCGTATCCAATACAATCTCCTATAGAGAATAAAAAAGCATGGATTATCTGCAATTATGTCACAACAGTTTCTGTAAGTCGTTTAAGTTGCTCACGTACCGTTCCAAGGTTATCCTGCGAAGATTTTCATAAAGTTGTAGCTCTGATGCTCAAATATTTACCGCATTTACAGTATTGACTTTTGAGAAAAATAAGTGTATCTATATCAGCATACACGGCATCAGTAATGGTGGCCGCTTCCCCGAAAGGGGAGATAGGAGCGAAGGAGTGGGAAACCGCTCCTTTCGTCATTTTTGGTATTTTTTTTGAGAACTTTTTAGCCATTTTTTGCAACCTTCCCTAGAACATATCCAACATTCATTCTCCACCGTTGTTGTTTTGAAATATCTGCGATTTTGGGTAAGAAGAAGGCACTCTCCGTACTGTTAATCCGGTAAAGTTTCCCACGGAGATTACCGTGATGTTGTACATATTTATCATTTCATTGCACAAAAAACCGTGCTGCCGTTGCTTAAACTTTATATGATTTGCCGCAATGGGAATATCTTTCCAAGATTGAAAAAAACATTTTCATAATTTGGCATAACAAACAATCCCTTGTTCTTCGCGCTCTTGAAGTGTTCAATCGCTCAATTTACCAAAAGATATTCGACCTCACAACTTGTTTATTTACGTCCCTCAATACGGATGAAGCGGATGAAAAAGCCAGCATTTTTGAAAAGAAAAAATAGTAAAGAGCATTTAATGATTCAAACGCTTTAAGACTACACAGAATACTCCATTCATCTTTGAACGCATCTGTTTCTGTAAAGAAAGCTAATAATGCTTATATAATCTGAATAATATTAGTTTACTTACCATATGATAACCGATTGATAACGATAACGCTAAACACAGAACTTACATCACCATACCGCAAAATAGTGTTTTTACGATATAACATAAAATGATTACTTCACACCGCAATATATCTTAAAAATTGCATCAATACTTCATACAGATCATATGTCATTTACACCACAATAAAACTACATTTTGTTTATTTAAAATATCTCCGTTAATAATATAGAATTGCGTTTACGATTCACCAAAACAGATGATACAATAATTATAATAAAAACAATAATATAATTTAAGTTAAAAACCAAAATTGAAAAGTTTACAAAATCAATAAACTATGGAACTTACCTAGGTATAATACAAAATGTGTAATTTAACACTTTGTATTAGCAGCACCTTAAACACATAATTTAATTATGCATCATGGGATGCCACGGTACTTTTTCTATTTTGTTTAGAAGGTGTAATGAAAAAACTTTTTTGATTAAATCTTTTAAATTTGGATCATTATAATGAAAATATTTCAAAAAATCGCGTTATATATTGTTACAATAGCCTTTTTCTTTTCACAGGTTTTGGAAGCTAATGCTTATTATTTGAATAGTCATTCTCAAGATTCTAGTTTTGCTTCTACAGTGTCAAAAGAAAATAAAGTTGTTAAAGCTATTGATATGGTTATGGATCATATTTCAACACAAAGCACTGAACAAGATTTTAAAAAAGGTGTTGTAAAGGTAGGAATTATGATGGGACTTGCACCAGCACTTTGGGGTCTTATTGCGTATTTTTCATGGTTGTTTTCTAAAAAGCGGCCTCCCTATCGTACACAGAGTGAAAGAGCATTTGATGCTTTTGCGGACAGTGCGTGGATGCTCGTTTAAACAACGTTTCACTTAAATACAGTTTAAACAGTAAGCTTATTTAATACTTAATAACATAAACTGTAATTCAGATTACAGTTTATGTTTTTTTAGATTCAATTAATATTGTTAACTTTTCCCCACTCTACATGATAAATAAAATTTGATCAGCTATATTCATAACAATGCAATGCGATAAATTGAACACTGTTTGATATGATAATCTCTCTCTCATTTATGCACTCCTACCCTTAAACCTGCCCCTACAATCACAGCACAAAAACAATTCGTTACACGCTAAAAAATCCACCTAAATGCAAAAGCTGTAACAACGCCCAACCTCGACTATTTGAATAACAGCGATCATTCAAACTTTAACCAACGCGATAATACCCCTATTCTAAACGATTTATGTACCACCTCATCCGCAGCACATTGCCAAATATCCGTACATTTCCCCGAAAAATTTTCACACTTTTACGCATAGTAAAAAAAAGATTAACTTTAATCATGTTACTCTCCTTAAATTGACAACGGATTGCAAAATGCCCAAAAAAATCAAACAAAAATAGAGAGGTAAGTTACGAAAACTACAGGGTAAATTTTACTGCCCCAAAATGTCTATTTTTCCCCGTCTGAACCGTCAGAGGAACACTATAAAAATTATTTTCATTGAAAAACAATTACTTATAATCTAGGGAAGAAAAGTAAAAAACTCCCCCAGAAAAAGAGATTATCTTCAAAATTATCAAAAAAAGCAGCACAATTTTAGTGATCTTTTTATTTTTTTTCTTTTGATAAAAGAGAGCTGGCAGGTGTCTTAGGCGCCCCTCCGGTAGGTTCCCAATTCGCAACAGCCGCTAATTCCTCAATAACATCCTTTTTTAACTTACCATTTTTCTTATTGTGTAAATCATATTGATCAGCATTCTGTTGCAACCATTTTGCAAGCGTTCCTTTAACAGTTTTACCACCCTCAACCTCACTCACCGCTTCCCATGCCGCAACAATAGCAGCAAGCTTTGGAGCATAACGTGGATGCGTTGGATCTTGAAACGCATAATATTTTTGGTCCTTAGTCTCAGCAGAATCATCCTCAGGGAAAAAAAATGGAGGGTACAGACCACGCGATGAAAGCCATTCTTTTAAATCATCAACGCGAACATATGAGGAATCTGCATCTATAAAATCCGAAAAATTATAGTACGACCATTCTATCTCTAATCGATTGCTTTTTCCCGCTTGAACGATAGCATGATAAGCTGCACGGAAATTAGCAGTTTTCTCTGATGATACGGAAAGGTTATCTTCGTAAATATCACTTTTTTCTGGTTCTAATTTGTTGACAAACAAATACTTTCCTGGATTTAATCCAACTATTAAAAGCGCTGCCTGCAGTATTGTTAGTTTTTCAGAAAGCCGCCAAAATTTCAAACCATCACTATTTTCCATATATGCTCCCTTTTTTATCTGCACAATTTCGCTCTTTTTTAAAAACATCAAAAACGTTTGTTAACGCATAGAGATTATGCACTTCTCACATTTCAACTCATCCCATACTTTAAATAAAAACACAGCACCCACACCCCTCCTTGTGATCCACAAGAAAATGATTTGAATTGTTTCAATATAAGAAGTTTTGAAGTGAGAGAATCCTACTGAATTTTGGGCTTTCATGCAAGATATCAGGCAAGTTACAAGGCGATAAATGCCCCTTCATAAAGCATAAATTTTTATGCGTGATCTCAAACAATTTAATATGGATAATATCTCTTCATTTATGCACTCCCACCCTTAAACCTGTCCCTGCAATTACAGCACAAAAGATAATTCGTTACACGCTAACAAATCCACCTAAATGCAAAAGCTGTAACAACGCTAAAATGCGCGTAAATATCATAAGAATACTGTCTTACACCTCCACAAGTGGGATCAAGTGGCGTAAAACTGTACAATAAAATGCCATGCCTATAATGAACCGTACTAAAGACTGTCGCAACACTAGGAGCTAAGGTGTATGATGATGCCGGCTTGCTCTTTTATGAAGCGTAAAGATTAAGAAGACTCAATGGAGTTTATATTATTTCATGGAAATTTTGCGGCTCTACCCTTCTATACTCTTCACAGGGGCCCCCTCGCGAAATGGGCTTTTATCCCTTGAAAAAGATCTCTTTTTAAAGAATCATTTCAAAGTCCAAGAGCTGTTACAGTCTTTTGAACGCATCAAATGAATGATGATGCTAGCTTATTCCTTTCCTATATTCTCGAGCATAATACATTGAAATACTTCATTGAAACGTCCCTGTAGCAAAATAAAGCATATTTTCTCTTAAATTTTTTCACGCAATTATTTCTTTCATGCACCCCTGTCGTCTCCATTTGATAAATCTCCTTGTACTTTCTCAGCATCCCATCACCTTTTTTCTCAGTGCAACCTTTTTGCAATTTGTCAGTTTTTAACTTTTAGATTGACTTTTGGTTTATTTTTCTTATGTTTTAGAATTATTCTAAAGTGCAGAGGAACAGAAAATGTTGAAATTGTTTTTTTCATTTGTACAACGTAAAGCTCTGTCCTTTCGTTCAGCACAAAACGTGATGCTTAAAGCGCTCAAATTAAAAGAGCAACATGCGGCGCTCTATTTAAAATATGCAAAAGCTCTAGAACCTTATTCCTCTAAGGAAGCCGCGGTTTTTACCGCCATGGGGCTTCAAGAGCTTAAAAATTATAAGCAACTTTTGTGCCTTTCTTGCCATAATCGTGCAAACACTATCGGTTCGTTATGTGACAAAACTTCTCTTGTGAAAGGCAAGAGCCGCCATCCATCCCAAAAAACAATAGCGGCAAACCACACCATAAAAAAACCTTCGAAAACGCAAAGACAAACACTTTTGACTTGGATTCAACCAGGTCTTGCAGGATTAATGGATGGCTCTGTCTCGACCCTTGCCCCCATTTTTGCCGCAGCTTTTGCCACGGGAGACACGCACCAAACTTTTTTGATAGGGCTCTCAGCTTCAATTGGTGCAGGACTTTCAATGGGTTTCACAGAAGCAGCCCACGATGACGGAAAATTATCAGGGCGTGGTTCGCCATTAAAAAGAGGTATTGCCAGCGGCATTATGACAACATTAGGAGGATTAGGCCATACTCTTCCCTATTTGATCAACTCTTTTTATGTAGCAACAATTATTGCTTTTATCATTGTTTTTTTCGAACTAGGCGCCATCGTCTGGATTCAGAACAAATTCATGTCAACTCCCTTTTGGCGTGCATCGTTACAAGTTATTATTGGCGGAGCGCTCGTTTTTGCTACGGGTATCTTCATTGGTAGTATTTAAAACAAACAGCATGAAAAATAAGCATTTCCCATACAAAACAAGCAGCAAAACCCATCGTCCCATCTATAGATTTTTCGCTGCTTGTTTCAAACGGAATCTTTTGTTAGAGTTGTGTTTGTTTTTTCTATTTTGGAGATGCTTTGACCATGCCTTCTACGCACCTGAACAGCCAAAAGAGTCCTTCTTCCTCGAATGCATTTCCTTCTCCCCCTCCACAACAAATAACCTTATCGATCCAGCGTCTTGAGCATGGACAAGGTTTAGAACTTCCTCACTACGCAACGGCTGGTTCTGCGGGTCTTGATCTACGGGCAGCAATTAGAGAAGAAGAAACGCTTGTTCTTGCCCCAGGGCAGCGCGCACTCATTCCAACGGGTCTCATTTTTCACCTTCAACCTGGTTTTGAGGCACAAATACGCCCACGCTCTGGCTTAGCCTTAAAGCACGGCATCACATGCCTCAACACTCCAGGAACGATTGATAGTGATTACCGTGGTGAAGTCAAAGTTCTTCTTATCAATTTAGGCCAAGAAGACTTTTCTATCCAACGGGGAATGCGCATTGCCCAAACAGTCATCGCCCCCGTATTCCAAGTCAAAGTTTGCGCTATTGAACCAGAGCAAAATACCCAAAGCCATAACGAGAGCCGTGGAACAGGAGGTTTCGGTTCAACGGGACATACTTAAGAAGCTCTGAAAAAATCACTCCCCTCAAAATATAACACTCGCTTATTCTAACTACTCTTTCACTGAAAGTCTTTCGGGCTTTTAAAGTATAGAAGGAGTGCGCTTTTGCTTTCAAAGTTTTTTTACCAAACACCCCTCTAAACGATCATCCTTACTCTTCCTCTGTCTCTTCTCAATCTTCACATGCCCTAACTTTATCCCTTCAGCGTCTTGCACTTGGAGCAAGGAAACTTCTTCACTACGCAACGACTGGTTCTGCCGGTCTTGGATTTACAAGCAGCAATTGGAGAAGAAGAAACGCTTGTTCTTGCCCCAGGGCAGCGCGCACTCATTCCAACGGGTCTTATTTTTCACCTTCAACCTGGTTTTGAAGCACAAATACGTCCACGCTCTAGCTTAGCCTTAAAACACGCCATCACATGCCTCAATACTCCAGGAACGATTGAGTGTGATTATCCGGAAGTGAAGTCAAAGTTCTTCTTATCAATTCGAGCCAAGAAAACTTTTCTATTTAAACGGAGAATGCGCATTGCCCAAACAGTCATCGCCCCCGTATTCCAAGTCAAAGTTTGCGCTATTGAACCAGAGCAAAATACCCAAAGCCATAACGAGAGCCGTGAAACAGGAGGTTTCGGTTCAACGGGTCATACTTAAGAAGCTCTGAAAAAATCGCTCCCCTTAAAATATAACACACACTTATTCTAACCACTCTTTCACTTAAAACCCCTTGGGCTTTTAAAGTGTAGAAGGAGTGCGCGTTTACTACTTTCAAAGTTTTTTCACTAAACGCACTTCTAAACAATCATCTCTCAATTACGTTTCTTGTACTACACAAAACTTCATTATCACCGGATACCCCTCCCCCATAACAAAAACATTGGCATTAACCATTAAAAGCTCACACACCGCTTGTAATGTCGACAATCTATATATCATATTGATTTATAATAATGAATTGTCTTTCAACTTAAATGAGAGATCTCAATACTGTAAGATTGTTTCATTGCAAATCTATTTATATTAAATCAATCAAAAGCATGTCTCTCACGTTCCAAACGTGGCTAGCATGTGGATAAAAACTGGAAAAATGCCTATAATGAATACTTGTACTCAGCACTGTCACAACATTGGGAGAAAATATAAATACGATAATGGTGCTCGCTTGCTCTTTTGTTAAGCATAAAGATAGTGAGGTTCAATAGATTTTTTATTATTTTACGGGAGCTTTACCGTTATACCATTTATAAACACCGTCGCAAAAAGGGCTTTAAAATGTATTAAGACACACAACAATCACCCTTGGCTGTTTTTCTTGATCGCACCTCTTGAGGCAAGATGAGCAGTGCTTAATCCTAAAAAAACCGATTCAATATATAAACCCCCTGCATAATATAAACCCCCTGCATATGCCTCCCCTGCGTAATATCAAACTCATCCGTATTGGGTTTAATAAATCCACGACAAAACCCTCATCAATTTCACTCTACGACTTTGAGTCATATGCTTTGCTTCCTGCAACAAAGGCTATTTTTATCACTGGTCAGAGGGCATCGGCTGGAATATTAGCGTTTACCGCAGTACCCGTTATTACGGCATCCACGTGCCCCACAACGTTACCACCCGCGCTACCACCCGCTCCATCGACAGCAACGTCCGCTACCCCTGTTGTTTTATTATTGATCACACCTCTTGAGGTAAGATTGGTAGAGTTTTGCAATCCTACAAGACCGATTTTATTATATCCAGCCATGCGTATTTGATTTAATAAATCGATGACAGTACCATAATCAATTTCGCTATCGGCTTTGATTAAAATTTTTGTCTCTAAATTTTGCGTAGTTTCCCTCAACAAAGCTTCTCTTAAAGCTGCCTGTTCTACAAGATGATCACCAATGTAAAGAGAACGATCTTTTTGCAAAGTAACATAAAGGGGTTCATCAGACTGAACCACTGAAGGTGCTTGAGTTATAGAAGGAAGCTGAACGGGAATGGCAGATGTTGCCAAAGGCGCTGCAACCATAAAAACAATAAGCAACACCAATACAACATCAATAAAAGGAGTCACATTGATTTCGCTTTGCAACCCACTCTCGTCTATATCCCAATCATTATTAAGGCTTGCTTTCATTTTTTATGACTTTTCTGTTGTCTTTGTCTATCAAGTTCACGGCTCAAGAGCCTTTCAAGAGCCGCAGCGATATCACCTAAATCATTGCGATAACCACTCAAAGCACGCATAAGGCTATTATACATAACAACGGCGGGAATAGCTACAAAAAGCCCAATAGCCGTTGCGAATAAGGCTTCAGCAATTCCAGGCGCCACCACATCAAGTCGCGTTGTTTGAGACTGAGCAATCCCAATAAAAGAATTCATAATTCCCCAAACAGTTGCAAAAAGACCAACAAAGGGAGCAATTGCGCCAATAGTTGCAAGAACAGCGCTTCCACATGCAACACGGCGTGTAGCAGCCAACAAGCAGCGTGACAAAAGTGAATGAACCCTTTCTTTTAAACCTTCATGAACATCGCGAGCCTTAGCATCGCGAACATCGCGGGAAACATCTTCATATTGATTGCTCTCCTCATAAAAGAGAATATCTTCAATCGTTTGTGCACTTTCCCCTGCACTGGTTTTTTCACCAGAGCTTTTATTTATCCCTTCAGGAGCAGAAAAATGAACCTGTTGTGTAGAAAGATACACCTCTTTAAGAACTTCTTTGAGAAAAAACACCCCAGCCCCTTTGCTTTCTTTCAAGCTAGCTGCCAAACGCGTAAGAGTCTGAGCATTAAGAACCAATTGAAGTTCATGACGTACTCTTCGTTTTACCAAAGTGATCTCAACAATTTTCACAAAAGCAATTGTCCAAGACATAAGTGAAGCAAGTAACAAAATAATGATAACGGCTTTCACCACCCAATCAGCAGCCATAAACATAGAAAGAGGAGAAAAATCATGCACTGTCAATACAGAAGACATATTATCTAAAGGGACTGTTTTATCTAAAGGGACTGTTTCAGATTCCATTTTTATCTCACATTCTTGTGCTCTTATCTTTATTTATGAGCTGGATCGTCACCCCGCACAGCATCACTGTTCCACAATGCCACTACCCTTTTAACGTCGCTTTCGCATTCCTCTTAAGAAAGAAAACTTGATAAATCAAGTATAGTTTTATTCCACAAGCTCTCTCTTATTCTAAAGAAATCACTCAAGAAATTTTTCTCTAACAATTCAACAAGTTTATCTTACTCAATCAATTTATTGCATAAATTAGGCAAAATGATAAACTTACAAGAAATATTGCATATAATATTTTCATTTATAAGAATAATTTATCATCGTTCCTGTTGAATAAATCCCTCATATCGCAAAGCTTCTTTCATTTCAGCGGCTCTTTTAAATCCAACAAAATAATTTCTTTCATGGAATAAGCAGCAAAAATATCATAAAATCCTTGGAGAAAAGGATATGCACTTCTCTAACAATCAGTGCACTAAAGTACCTTCTATCCAAATAAAAATATACCTTTTTTTAAAAAAGAACGATCGCAATATCTTAAACTGACCAAAAGTATAATGGGAGAGCGCGATTAGCCCTCAAATACATAGAGAGCAAAGAACAGAAATAGCATTTTCTTTTTCTTCTGCAAAAGCATAAAAATGACATTACTTCTGCCGCAAAATCACAATAACCATGTTTTTTATCTGTCACAAGCCCAAAAAATAAGCCTCAACACGCTTTTTAAAAAAACTTTTATAAAAAAACTGTGCCATGAGAAACTGAAGAATGGTGCTAAATTCCTGCAAAAGCATAAGACAATTTTCAACCGATGTAATCCTTTACGAACAGAGCATATTGTATAGGAAAGATTTATTTTATCAAAAACAGTTTTAAATTCGACAAAGTGAAAGGAACCAAAAAAAACTTTTGGCGTTACTCAAGCAGTGAAAATTTTCACTCCAATGCAAATGATCACTATGAACACACCAATACAAATATAATGAATCAAGAGGGAAAAATATCATGGCCCATAATAAAACAACACAGCACGATAAATCAGCCGTAGAAAAAGACCTACAAGGACAATTAGAAACGTTACGCACTGAAATTTCAGGGATTACCTCAACCCTAACAGATCTTGGTGCAAACAAATTCAACGCCGCCAAAGACAAAGCGGAAAAACTATATCACTCAGCGAAAGAACGTGGTGAAGACATGATGTCTCAAGCAAAAGAAAAAATCAGTGATCTTGAACAAACCATGCATCAATGCGTTCGCAAAAATCCTGGTAAAAGCGTTTTGTTTGCTGCAGGGGTTGGTTTTATTCTTTCTCAATTACTGCGTCGTTAAGCAATGCATAAGTTTATCGCTCCTCTTTTAAACCATCTTGTCGGTGGAGGGCTTAAAAGCACAGTCAAACAAGTACGCCTTCAAGCAATTTGCTATGGGTTTATTGGCATTTCATTCTTCATGTCTTTGCTTTTTTTATGTATCATCGTTTTTATTGCGTTATGTTCTGTTATGAAACCTCTTGCCGCCGCTAGTATCATGTTTTTAATTTGTCTTTCTCTTGCAGGATTAGGTCTTATTATCAATCGTGTTCTCAAGGCTTATCAACGCTATGACCAACAAAAAAAGACAGAAGAACAACGCCAAAAACTAATGACAGACGCGACCGTTTCCAGCCTTGCAGCTCTCAGTCAACATTTCCCTTTTGCCAAATTGAGAGTTCCCATTCTCGGACTTGTAACTTATTTTCTATGGAAAAAAGATAAAAAAGACCGCTTTTCAAAGTAAAATATGTAAAGCTGTCACTCTAATCCCCCCAATGTGCTTTCTTTTACTATAAAAGAAAGCACATCTTTTTCCTCATAGTCTCTTTAGCTTCTTCAAGTTCCTGAAAAGAAATCCCCTTTATTTTCGCTAAAAAATCCATGGATCCGATTAAATCTCTTTCAGATTGCAATCCATGTTTCATGAACATAGCAACATGAGGCAAAGCTTGCGTTAAAAATTCTGGTTTGATTGGAAGCAATGTAGTGTTTTTTGAAGATAGGGATAATTCGCTTCTACCTTTCTCTATTTTTTCATAAGCCTTTTTTTCATGACCAAAGGTCATGTTATTGATTTGAGTGTGTTCAGATTTTTCTGAACACTCGTTTTTGTTACAATTACAATCATAGTTAGGGGTTGTATGTTCTATGTGTATCTTGTTAGCAAAATGCCTGTATCTTGTTTTTGATGTTTTTGCTTTAAAAATCTTTCTAAAATCCACTCAAAAAGACCTATCGCTTTGTGCAATTTTTCCACCAAAGCTTTAGCCGGCCACCCAATAATATGAATGATTTTTTTGCATTCTAGAAAAAAGCAATGACATAAGCGGTGTCACTTCCATTTCAGCGTAAGAGGTTTTTATTTGACGCACCAATCCCCTAAAATAACGCAAAGTTTCCTTCTTTTTATCATAAGCTTCCATAGCTTCGTCTGTTTTTTGCTTAAGTTCATGATATCGAGCAACAAGAATACGTAAATCAATTCCGCAAGCTATTATAATTCCATGACTACGGCTTCGCACTGAAGAGCGTTTAAAGTTTCCAGAATCCCGCATGACAACAAGACCACAATCATAAAGACGTGAAAGCAATCGACTAACACGTCCTTCACTACGACTAATGTCATAAACAAGTTGTTGATTGCTTTTGAAAACGATAGAAATCGCCCTTTTTCAAATGAAGATGTCGAAGCTGTATTCAATAAAGCCAAGGGAAGTTTACCTTCTGTTTCTCGTATAAAACCAGCCCTCTCTAATTTTCTAGTCAATCCAATTAATTATCCCCGACTTACAGCCCCCATTTCAGCAATTTCGGCTAATTTTCTATATTCTATATGATGTGCATCTATTCGTCTTCCAGATATTTTGTTAACCATAATTGTTTTAACCTCATAACAGAGGCAAAAAGACGTTAAAAACACCCTCTTTCCAAAAAATTTCTTTTGTAGAATGCATCACGACAAATTAAACTGAGAGTACTTTACTAATAATGCTATTAATTTACCGGATATCTTATTTTTAGAAACCCTTCTGTTAACGCAGTTGGGTTTTTATTTTTTTGCCATTATATTTCCCTCTATTTGAAACGACTCATAGCTCGAAAAAAGCGTGTCAAGGCCAAAGCTATATTAAAAAAAAGATTTTCAATATGGTAAAGATTTTACAAACAAGCTACCAAAACAAATTCTAGATAAAAACATAAGAACCATTTTTAGTTCTTTCTTATACAAATTTGATCCACACACTCATCCCGCTTGTTATGTGCAAGCGAGTGGTTTTGATTGATTCAACATAAACAGGTTTGGAATGAGAGAATCTTGCGTTATTCGAGGGTCTAATTCAATATGAATAACGCTAGATTATCATTATAAATCAATATGATTGTATCTTTAATAAGAAATAAAAGTTTGTATTTTAGCGTCGAATAGAACCTCTTTTAAAGGTAATTTTACCGCAAGTAGTATTTCACAAAATTACAATTAAAACAGAAAAATAATTGAAAAATTTTTCTTCTGAGAAGCTGATTTACGCAACAACTATTCTTTATT
Organism: Bartonella sp. MU37NMGALS; assembly: GCF_042194015.1. Lineage (NCBI taxonomy): Bacteria > Pseudomonadati > Pseudomonadota > Alphaproteobacteria > Hyphomicrobiales > Bartonellaceae > Bartonella > Bartonella sp. MU37NMGALS. Next base: position 142,657 of record NZ_JBHIML010000002.1, on the reverse strand, counting down.
TCAGCCCAAAAAAACCTTTTTAAAATTACTTGATAAAGCAGAGCATTGCATATTTCTTATTGCGATTGAAGTGAAATAACCATTGAAATCAAGAATAATACTTTTTGAATGAACTTAATAATTAAAATGGAAATTAGCTGATCAAAAGAGTTTTTCGATTTATACCAGTATAGGCCAATTTGTTTTCCAAACTGAATATTGCGTAATACAGTTAAATTGACTTTACAATTATAAAGTTATAAGTCTTCAGACTTTTTACAAAATACTAATTGTCTTGAATATAAATAAGGCACATAATAACAATATGAGGAGGATATTATGATATACGGGGGACGAATAAATTTGATCGCGTGTGGAAAAACATTGAAACAGTTAAGAATCTTCAACCTCTGCAAAGTATAGGAATAAGAGCGACAGTTACCAAAGAGATTCTAGAAAATATTATTAATTTTATCGATTTTTGTATAAGCAAAGATGTCCATTATATCGGATTCAGGCCGCTCGATACGTCGTCATTTAGTTTTTCTAGAAAAAATAATACAAAGGATCGATCTAAGGCTTTAAGAAACAAAACTCTTCCGCCAAACGCCTCACTTTTTCATTTGAGAGATGAATTATCAAGGAAAGAATCCCCCCTCCAGATTTATATAGATAAAAAGTTCCAAGAAAGGAAAATCTCATGGACGTCACAAAATTTTGTAAATTGTATTAATTATTACTTAGACGAAAATTCTACGTACGTTTCGTCGCCGTTAATGTGTTTATTTCCATTTTCATCCTTGGTATTGGACTATAATGGAGATTTAAAAAATCGCTTTTATTCAGAAGCTTTTGGGAATCTACAAAATTATGAGGCAATAGATTGGTCTGCTCAAAGCGTTTTAAAATCTTTGAAAGAATCTGGCGCATGTAGCGGATGTCGTGGGAAGGTATTTTGTGGATAAGGTTAAGCAATTTAAGATTTATAGTGTTAGCAAGTCTACTGCTCTAGTGGTTGCTGTTTTACCACTTTTTTTGTCGGAAAAATTGCATTTGTCGCAAGCGGAAATTGTTTTAATCGGTAGTTATTTTTTATTGCTTCCTTTGATCTTAGAAGTCCCCTTGGGTTTATTATCAGATGTTTATGGAAGTAAGCGCGTTATTTATACTGGTCTGTTTTTCTTTCTTTGCGGTTTTTTAGCTCTTTTTATGAATTATGCATATTTTGCTTATGCCACTTATTTGTTGTGTATTACATCAGCAGCCGCTTGTTTCTCAGGTGCGGAAGATAGTTTACTCTTTTCTGTAGTACCAAAGCATCGCACACTGTTTTCCGTTAAGTCCGAGGTGGCTGCTGTTACCTATAGTGTGACAACGGTACTTATTTTTTTAGGGGGAATACTTTATTATGTGCATCCTGCATTGCCTGTGATTTTTCAAGTCCTTTCATTAATTTTTGCTATTTTTATGTTTTCAAAACTGACGAAGGGATTAGATAGTTTTCATATCAACGCTCATCCGAATATTTTCACAGTTATGTGCGCCAGCGGTAAAGAAGTCAAAAATCCTTATCGCTTCACTCTTATTTTTTTAAGTGCAGTTTCAGCTTTTGCTATTTTGGTTAACAATCGAACTGTTTCTATCGCATTTTCTGATTTTTTGCCATTTCAACCTGCTATTTTGGTTTCGATTATTTTTATCATTGGGAATTTTTTTTCAGCAAGTTCCAATATATTGTTTCAGAAGTATTTTTCAAAGTTTCAAAATCCTATTTTTCCTGTCTTAATGATTGGTTGTATGGTAACCATTGCTTTTTTTCTCATGTCATTTCAAATCATTGCGGCTCTTATATTAGGATTTTTACTGCTATGTGTTTTTAAATCCGCTTATCGATCTTATCTGTCGTCTCTTCTTATCAATTCACTGATTGATCCCAAAGCTATCGCGACTGTTTTATCATTTACAGCCATTATTACAGCTGTTGTATCCTTTGCATTCAGTTTTTTATACGGTCATGTTTTTTCAACATTCTGGCAAGCTAATTTATGGTTGGCAGTGATTATGGCTGTGATTTTTGGGGGGGCTTCTTTAATTATTTTTGTCAGAAAACAAGAAATCATTTGGTTACAGCCTGAAAATGCACAATCGTCAAAACAACATTTCTTGAAACGCAAGCATCAAGAGTTTTGCTATGGGCAAATTTATCCGGAAGCATCGTGCATTAATGAAAACATCAAGGATGGCTCTTTTCGACAAAGTCTCTATCCTGCACCAAATTTGATAACACTTTGCGATGAAGTAGTCGAATGGGAGTTTATCCGGGGTACTGTATTGAGCCAAATGGATTTTCTACATCAAAAGGCGATTATTGATCAAATCAATAAGATCTTTCAAGATCGATTAAGCAAGAATATAATCTTATCACATGGAGATTTACATCCTGATAATATCATTGTTACTCCTGATAGTTCTTTTATGGTAGTGGATTGGGATTTATGTCAAGAAGCCAGTCCGGAATTGGATATCTTAACATTTTTCACCAGTCCAAGATTATCTCTCAATTTAGAAGAACGGATAGACTATATTTCTCATTTGCTGTCTATATCAAAGGATGAAGCTTTACCAATGATAAAAGCGTTTGTGGCTAAAAAAATTTCTGATCTTTGTCTATACCAAAATATTTTCATGAAACAATTAGTATTGGATTATATGAACTTGAATAAGAAATTTCATGGGCGATAATATTGTAATTTGTAATGAAAATTGCAGTGCGGGCTGCAATCATTGTCCGTATTCGATAGAATGTATGGTGAGAGATGACGCGTTGCCTGAATCTTTATATCCAATAAATGACATAAAATCTGATTTTATTATTCTTTCTGGTGGAGAGCCTTTTGAGCTCGATTATGATTTACTTCATAAATATATAAGAGTTTGAGAGGCAGAAAGCCTTTCATTTAAAAAGCAAAACGAAATGACGTATAGCCAAGGGAACGCGCTCTTACATAGCGCTGTAGTGAGCAACCTATATGCATACGCGAGCTTTAAACACAATAATTTTTCATCATGAGAGTTGTCCACCAAGGACTGTGTGGACTATGATTAACTTTTACCTAATAAAGTTTGTAATGGAATATTGTCTTGATTTTTAAATAGCGCTTGAAAAGACGCTTTATCAATAATGGTCAATATTAATTATGGTCAATGGGATTATAGCTCCCGTGATCTCTTCGCCAATCTTCTGGTTGTTGAAATTTGCTCGACCATAAGCCATTTTGTGCTTTTTGAGCAGCAGATTGTAGGGTTTTATAGTCTGCTGGGGAGGGAAAGTGATGCTGATCTTTTGTCAACACCATCAACCCTTCTGCCAGCCCCAACCGCGCCAGATCAACCCCATCTACAAAACATTGTGCATAATGAACCTGTTGAACGACACGTGCTTGCCGACAAGTAACCTTTTTATCAATTGTTTTTGAAACAAGCCAAGCCGTAACAAAAGCACCGCAAGGCCACTTAACTCCGTTGCGTGAGGCAAATTGCCTCATTTCACAGCTTTCCACACCATATAAGCGGATATCACGGATAATCTTTTTTCTCCATCCATCATCTACAAGCGTGATCATTTTAAAGGTCACACCACTTGTAACCTGTATAGCACCGGAATAGACCGGCACATTTTCTTCATAAAATTGTGATGCGATTGGTTCTGAATGCAACACCACATTTTGTTGATTTACGTCTTGTTGGTTTGCATAATCTATCAATTGTGACTTCGGACTTTGAACGGGGTTTCCAATTGTCTTTTCTGATCCTTTTAAAAAAGAAGTTTGAGTAAGTTGTTCATTATCTTGACTTAAATAAAAGTATCCCAAAATAATAATACAAATTAAGACAATATATTTAGGCGCTGCTCGAAGATATTTTAAAAGTATCATTTTGAATATTACTGTATTTTATTGTTCATTAAATAATAAAAGATTAAATATTATTAATTTATCGATAGAAAAAAATATTTTTTTCATTTATATGATTCCCGATTAATATTTTGAATATTAATTTTACGATCAACTTAAACATAAAGCGGGGAATTTTTCATGAAAAACATGAATAATTTGTTCAGTTGTGAACATACCTTACAAAAAACTATTCTATCCAACACCCAAAAGAAATGGTTAACAGCAGCATTGATGCTGTTTATTGCCTTCATGGCACTGAGTGAGCCAGCATTTGCTGATGGCGGCTTCGGAAAAGTTGAAACTGCTCTTCAAAAAATAGTTGATGCTTTAAAAGGAAACATTGCAAAATCAATTGCAACCATTGCAGTTGCTGGTATTGGGCTTGCATGGATTGCTGGTTATGTTGAAATGCGTAAAGCTTTTTTCGTTTGTGTTGGCATCGGCATTGTTTTTGGTGCATCGCAAATCGCATCAATGTTTATGTCTTAATTCGCTTAACTTTAGCCTTTCAAAGCCATGAAAGAGCACGACAAGCTAACAGAAGATACGTTATTTCTTGCTTGCACGCGCCCTGCAATGATTGCAGGCGTGACGGTGGAAGCTATGGGATTAAATGCGATAGGAACGATGATATTGTTCATTATGGCAGGCAATATTTTTCTTATCACCTTTGGTGTGATGCTACATTTCATATTCAAGGAAATCCTAAAGCATGACCATAACAAATTTCGTATTCTTCTGACATGGCAAAAGACATCTATTTTTGCCAGAAATTCGAGTCTATGGGGTGGGGGAAGTATTTCTCCATTACGATTAATTCGTAATTATGAGGAATTATAATGAATAGAACAGAGCGCAAACGTGAAAAGCAGCCAGAAGCGATCATTCCTTATGTGCGCCATGTCAATAAACACATCATTGCGCTGGATTCACGCGCTCTCATGTCCGTTATTAAACTTGAAGGCATTAACTTTGAGACAGCGGATATTATTGATCTGAATGTGCTTCACGAACAGCTCAATAATCTGTTTAAAAACATAGCGGATGAACGGATAGCGCTTTATAGCCATATTATCAGAAAGCGTGAAACCGTTTATCCGGATGGGACTTTCAGATCGGCATTTGCCAAGCAATTAGATGATAAATATCGCGAGCGGATGGTTTCACAGGAGCTTTATCGCAATGATCTTTATCTTTCGATTTTGTGGAATCCACACGTTGATCAAACGGATAAATTAGTGGAGTTTTTCAAACGTTTAGGCAAAGCCAAGCAAGAAAAGACAGAAGTTGATGCAGAGTCCATTCGCAAGCTTGAAGATATTACCACAGATCTTATTCAAAATTTAGAGCGTTATGGTGCAAAAAGACTGAGCCTTTATGAACATGAAGGTAATATTTATTCGCAGCAAAGTGAGTTTATCCACCAATTGGTGGGAGGTCGTCGTGAACGTATCCCTCTCACATGGGGGACGATAGCTTCGACTGTTTATTCAGACCGTCTCATTTTTGGAAAAGAGATCATAGAAATACGCACCGAGGCGGAACAACGGTTTGCGGGCATGTTTGGTTGGAAAGAATATCCAGCAAAAACCAGGGTAGGCATGGCGGATGGTTTGCTCACCCTTCCCTTTGAGTTTATTTTCACCCAATCTTTTGTTTTCAAGAGCAAAAACATTGCCAAGCAGATTATGGGGCGCAAACAAAACCAAATGGTCAATGCAGGAGACCGTGCGGGCTCACAAATTATGGAGCTAGATGATGCGCTTGATGATCTTGAATCCAATCGTTTTGTTTTAGGGGAGCATCATTTATCATTGGCAGTTTTTGCTGATACGCCGCAAGAGTTAGCGGATAATCTTGCCAAAGCGCGTTCTCGTCTCACAGATGGTGGGGCTGTCATTGCGCGGGAAGATTTAGGGTTAGCAGCAGCTTGGTGGGCACAATTGCCTGGCAATTATGCTTATCGCACCCGCTCTGGTGCAATAACAAGCCGCAATTATGCAGCGCTTTCTCCATTTCATTCTTTTCCGGTTGGGAAAATAGATGGCAATGTGTGGGGACCAGCGGTAGCCTTGATGAAAACCTCTGCTGGTTCACCGTTTTATTTTAACTTTCACTTTGGTGATTTAGGCAATACGTTTGTTTGTGGTCCCTCTGGTTCTGGGAAAACGGTTATTGTCAATTTTCTTTTAGCACAACTTCAAAAGCATGATCCCAATATGGTCTTTTTTGACAAAGATCGGGGTGCAGAACTTTTTGTCAGAGCGGGTGGCGGCACTTATATGCCCTTGAAGAATGGTAGACCGACAGGCATAGCACCGCTAAAAGGCTTAGACTATAACAATCCAGCAGATAGAGTTTTTTTACGCCAATGGATTATAAAGCTTGTTTCGTCTGAAGATCAAAAGATCAGTGAATCAGAAAGACAAGACATCACGGCAGCTGTTGAGCAGCTTGCCTTGTTGCCAAAAGAACAACGGACAATCTCGGCCTTACAAATGTTTTTTGACACCACGCACAGGGAGGGGATATCGGGCCGTTTAGAAAGATGGTGTAAAGGCAATGCCTTAGGGTGGGTTTTTGACAATCCTGATGACGACATTGGCATTGATGCAAAATTTATTGGTTATGACATGACGGATTTTTTAGACAATAATGAAATTCGTCCACCCTTGATGATGTATCTTTTTCATAGGATTTTATCTCTGATTGATGGGCGTCGTATTATCATTGTCATTGATGAATTTTGGAAAGCCTTAGAGGATGATTCCTTTAAAGCCTTTGCGCAAGACAGGCTGAAAACTATCCGTAAACAAAATGGTTTGATGTTGTTTGCAACACAATCTCCCAAAGATGCGATCAATTCGACCATTGCTCACACCATTATAGAGCAATGTCCAACACAGATTTATTTTCCCAATCAAAAGGGCAATCATGGGGATTATGTAGAAGGTTTTAAATTATCGGACAGAGAATTTAACCTGATACAATCAGAATTAAGCCGTGAGTCACGGCGTTTTCTCATCAAACAAGGGCAAAGTTCAGTTGTAGCAGAGCTAAATTTACGCGGCTTTGATGATGAAATAGCCATTTTAAGTGGCACCACCAAGAATATTGAACTCCTAGAGACCATTATGGATGAAGTTGGACAATCTCCAGAAAAATGGCTTCCTATTTTTCAAGAAAGGTCAAAACAATGAAAAAACTTTTATTGGCAACAGCCCTTTGCGCAATTTCTTTGGGTTTAACAACCAATTCATTTGGTTTTGGCGGTATTGTATTTGATCCCAAGGCTTTTGGACAAATGATTAAACAAGTTCAACAAGGCCAACAACAGCTTGGCAAATTGCAAGAACAAATTCAACAAGGCAAACAACAGCTTGAGCAATTAAAGAGCCAGCTCGATCAAGCGAAACAATTATATAACTCCCTAAATGTCAAGCCTGACGTCTCGGGATTGAAAGACATGTTTAACAAGCAAGGGAGCAGTGGCGCCCTCCCTTCAGATTTCAACCACTTTCAACAATCGATGGGCAGTGGCGGTGGCGGTGGCGGCGGCGGTGGTGGCAGCAAAAACGCGCAAAAATGGCAAGAAGAACTTAAATACAAAGAGCCCTCAGGCGGAGCAGACTCAAAAGAGGCAGTAGATGCTTTTTACGCAGAGGAAGTGAAAAAAGCTGAACAGCGCGTAGTAGGACAAGCAGCCAAAGGACAAGACGTCTACGAAGAAGCCAGTGAAACACAAAAAAACATTACCAAGCTCCTTGACGAACTTGGAAGTACTGAAGATGCGGGTAAAATTCAAGGCATTCAAGCAAAATTAGCAGCGGTACAAGCAGACCTCCAAACAAAAATACTCCAAATGCAAGCCGCCATGATGATTCAACAAGCAGAAGAAAAAGCGGCAGAAAGACGTGAAATAGAAGAATTTAAAGCACGAACCAAAGCTTTGGCCCAAAAAATGCGTGGTCAATAAACGAGAAAAAAGAGGGGCTTGAATATGAACAAGATCATCATAACAACATTGCTACTTTGCACAGCGCTTCTCGCTGCTGGTTGTGAAAAAACCTACAGCGTAGAAGAACTTAAAAAAAATAAAAAACTGATGGAAGAAGTATTAGTGAAATGTTTGACGTCAGGGGATTTGAATTCGAAAAATTGTAAAAATGCAGAGCAAGCTGAACTTGAAACCCGTAAAAAATGGGGAGGCTTTGGCTCAACAAATGACGATAAACAAGAATCTGAAAAGAAACAGGACAATAAATAATGAATAAAGTTCTCATAACAACATTGCTGCTTTGCACTGGAATTATCGCTGCTGGATGTGAAAAAACCTACAGCGTCGCAGAATTTAAAAAAGATAAAAAATTGATGGAAGAGTGGAATGCTAAATGTGGATTCGCAGGAACTGCAAAAAATTGTGAAAACTTAAGATTAGCACAACTTGAACTTGAAAAGGAATATGAAGCAAAAGCTGAAGAGAGAATTAGGGAACACAACGAAAACATGCGTAAAGCGAAGGAAGAATTTGAAGCCGAAATGCGAGCTGAACATGAAAGAAGGCAAGCCGAAATAGCAAAAAAAGAAGCTGAACTAGAAAAATGGAAAGCTAAAGAAAACGCAAAAGAACGAGCCGAAAGAGAAGCAGAAGAGCGCGCTAAACAACAACAGGACAGTCATTAATCATGAATAAAGTTCTCATAACAACATTGCTGCTTTGCACTGGAATTATCACAGCTGGATGTGAAAAAACCTACAGCGTAGAAGAATTTAAAAAAAATGAAAGCTTAATAAGAGAGTTTCAATGGAAGTGTGGAGCTTCTGATAATTCGAAAAATTGTCAAAATGTGCGACAAGCCGCGAAGGAACTTGATGAAGAACATTCTAAGAGAGCGTTAGAAAATTATAATAAAGCTCTAGAGAAAATAAATAAAAGGCGAGAAGAACGAGAAGCAAAAGAACGCGCTAAAGCTAAACAACAGGACAATAAATAATGAATAAAGTTCTCATAACAACATTGCTATTTTGCACAGGGCTCATCGCTGCTGGCTGTGAAAAAACCTATAGCGTCGCAGAATTTAAAAAAGATAAAAATTTACGCTTAGAGTGGGATGCTAAATGTGGATTTGCAGGAACTTCAAAGAATTGTGAAAACATGCGGTTAGCATTTTTAGAACTTCAAAAAGAATATGAAGCAAAAGCAGCAGAAAGACGTCGTAAAGCAGCAGAGGAGTATAGGAAAGGTATGGATGCACTTATGGCTAAACAAAAAGCTGAACATGAAAAATGGAAAGCTGAACAAAAAGCAAAAGAACAAGCCGAACGAGAAGCAAAAGAGCACGCTAAACAACAACAGGACAATAAATAATGAATAAAGTTCTCATAACAACATTGCTACTTGGCACTGGAATTATTGCTGCTGGATGTGAAAAAACCTATAGCGTCGCAGAATTTAAAAAAGATAAAAATTTGATGGAAGAATGGGGTGCAAGATGTGGATGGTCAGGAACTTCAAAAAATTGTGAAAACCTAAGAGTAGCAGCTTTAGAACTTGAAAAGGAACGTCGGAAAAAAGCTGAAGAAGAAAACCGTAAACTAGATGAAAAATTTAAAGCTGAACACAAAGCTTGGATTGAAAAAATGAGAGCTGAGAATGAAAAATTCCGAGCCGAACAAGAAGCAAAGCGACGCGCTGAAGAACAACAAGAAGCAAAAGAGCGCGCTGAAGAAGAACAAAAAGCAAAAGAACAAGCCGAAAGAGAAGCAGAAGAGCGCGCTAAACAACAACAGGACAGTCATTAATCATGAATAAAGTTCTCATAACAACATTGCTACTTGGCACTGGAATTATCGCTGCTGGCTGTGAAAAAACCTATAGCGTCGCAGAATTTAAAAAAGATGAAAAATTACGCCTAGAGTGGGATGCGAAATGTGGATTCGCAGGAACTTCAAAGAATTGTGAAAACATGCGGTTAGCATTTTTAGAACTTCAGAAAGAATATGAAGCAAAAGCAGCAGAAAGAAGTCGTAAAATTGACGAAGAAAATCGCAAATCAATGGAAAAATTGAAAGCTGAAATGAGAGCCAGAATTAAAAAAATGAGAGAAGAGAATCAAAAATTCCTTGCTGAACAAAGAGCAAAAGAGCGTGCTGAGGAAGAACGAAGAGCGAAAGAGCGCGCGGCAGAAGAACAAAATAACAATTAAATTATAAAAATATACAATGAAGAGTGGAGCATCTAAATGGCAATAATAACGAAAGGCGTATTTACTTGGATAGATAATACTGTAATGCATTCCCTTACAAAAATAATGGATAGCACCATTACACATCGCTATTGCGCTTTAGCTGCTCAACTTAAAGAACCTTACAGACTATACAATAGATTTATGGCAAGATTATGTCTGTGCTCTAGATTTATCATCACTGGTTATAAAAAACCGATAACCTAGCATAATTTAAAGATTGTGCTCAAAACTTGTAAAACTGAAAGGAAAAAGGGGAAATATTGATGAATAAAGTTCTCATAACAACATTGCTACTTTGCACAGGGCTTATCGCTGCTGGGTGTGAAAAAACCTATAGCGTTGCAGAATTTAAAAAAGATAAAAATTTACGCTTCGAGTGGGATGCGAAATGTGGATTTGCAGGAACTTCAAAAAATTGTGAAAACATGCGGTTAGCATTTTTAGAACTTCAGAAAGAATATGAAGCAAAAGAAGCAGAAAGAAGTCGTAAAATTGCAGAAGAAAATCGCAAAAGATATGAAGAATTTGAAGCTGAACAAAAAGCCAGACTTGAAAAAAGGGAGGCTGAGACTCAAAAAATACTCGAAAAACAAAGAGCGGAAACACGCGCTGAAGAAGAACGAAGAGCAAAAGAGAGAGCGGCAGAAGAACAACAAAATAACCATTAAGACATAATGAAGAGCGGAGCATCTCAATGGCAGTAGAAAGCAAAGGCATATTCACTAAGATAGACAATATGTTGATGGATCCCCTTACAAAGACAATGAATGACGCCATTGCCCATCTTTCATCAAGCTTAGGTGCTCCGCTTAAGCTATCTTGTACAATCTACATTATATTTATGGGCTACAATATCATCTATGGGCGCTCTTCCATGCCTCTGTGGGAATTTATAGTGACAACTTTTAAACTCGGCATCGTTGTTTCACTTGCCACAAAGGCCGATGTTTATAATGAGTGGGTCAGTGGTATATTTTTCCATGATCTGCCAAATGCCATTGCAAATGTCACACAAGGTGCACATGTGGATCGAAATGTATGGGACAATATGATGAACCAAGCTGGAGCACAGGTTTTGGACGCAGCAAACCAATACACAGGTCTGACTCAAATGGGGATGTATATCGCGACATGGATTGCTGGTTTTATCTGCCTAGTTGCTGCTGCCTTTTTTTGTCTAGTCGGTTTTGTTGTTTCATTATTTGCTAAATTGGGTTTGTTTCTTGTCCTATCAATAGGACCACTCTTCATAAGCCTCTATATGTTTTCCTCAACCAGAAAATTCACAGAAGCATGGTTAGGGCAAGTTGCAAACTTCATTATTTTATATGTGTTAGTCGTGCTGCTTGGTGGTTTATATGTTAACATTTCAATGAAAGTTTTTTCAGGAGATATTAAAAATATCTTCACTACTTTAATTCAGTTCTTGGTTGTTGGTCTTGGTGGTATTTACCTTTTCCTCAGACTCCCTGATATCGCATCAGCTTTAGCCTCTGGGGGAGCCTCCCTTACAGGCTCAGCACCAGTCGCTAAAACAACGGCTCAACTAACAGGTAAAGGTGCTAAGGCTATACTTCATGGTCTAAAAAAACTCTTCTCGAAAAAAAAGGAAGGCTAAGTTCAAATGCGGGAATTTAAAAAAATTGGGATTATCTTACCATTTCTCTTTCTCAGTGGCTGTATGTCTTCACCAAACACACTGAAGTCACTCCCAAAATGTGATGGATATTCTAAACGTCCACTCAACAGATCAATGTGGAATTGGGAAGGGAAAAAACCCACGCCCACGCCCATTATCATTAGTAACAACACCCCTTCAACCCTAAAAGAAGAGAAGCTGGAAACGCTTCTGGCACAAAAATTAACGGATGAAGAAATCAAATCTTACAAAAATTGCGGGCAAAAAGCATGAAAGAAAAAGACATAGAACAATACATTGCTGAAGCGCGCTCGTTCGATCAAGATCGCATGCTCGCCTCACGCCGCACCACGCGCGTCTCGCTTGCCATTGCCGGCATCGCGGTTGCTGTTGCAATACTGTCTTCTCTCGCAGTCATCACCCTCACGCCCCTTAAAACCGTGGAACCTTTTGTCATCCGTGTAGACAATTCAACCGGCATCACCGAAGTTGTGGAAGCCTTAAAAGAAGGTCCCACCAATGTCGACGAAGCAATCACACGCTACTTTGCTGCAAAATATGTCCGCTCCCGTGAAGGCTTCACCACAGAAGAAACACAACACAATTTCCAAACCGTCTCCCTCCTCTCCTCTTCAGAAGAACAGGAAAGATTTGCCAGCTGGTATGGAGCAAGAAATCCCCAAAGTCCTCAAATTCTCTATAAACACGCCGCCGTTACAATAACAATAAAATCAATCTCCTTTATCAATGACAATGTCGCCCAAGTGCGTTACTACAAAACCATTCACGACAAAGACAACAACAAAGAATTCATCACCCACTGGGTTGCAACACTTACCTTTGAATATATCAATGCCCCTATCTCTGTCCAAAACCGTTTGATAAATCCTCTAGGGTTTATTGTTAATGAATATAGAACCGATCCGGAAGTGGTCAACTGATCATGACAAAAAAAATTCTTTTTCTCATTCTTAACATCGCTATTACCCTCTCTCCTATACCGATAAGCCATGCCAGTATTTTTCCCACCCGCGCGCCAAGCGATAGCCGCATTCGCTTTATCAACTATGATGCCTATAATGTCACAAAAATTATTGGCTCCATACGCTCATCGGTACAAATAGAATTTTCTCCCAATGAAGAAATTGCCCATGTAGCAATTGGCAACAGCGTTGCATGGGAAGTCGCCCCCGCTGGCAATATTCTTTTCCTAAAAGCGCGGGAAGTCCAACCCATTACCAATCTCCAAGTCGTCACCACAAAGCTTGATGGCTCAAAGCGCTCCTATCAATTTGAACTGATGGTCAAAGATGGAGAAATTTCATCTGGACAAGAAACATATTTCCTTGTGAAATTTCGCTACCCACAAGAAGAAGCAGAACAAAGAAGACTCGCAGCCCTTATGCGACAAGAAAAACAACAAGCCCAGCGTATCGATAATGTCTTCAACGCTTCTGAAACCTACGGACCACGCAATTGGGCTTACACCGCTCAAGGATCGAGCGTGCTCGAACCCTCCTCCGTTTATGACAATGGCAAAACCACAACATTTACATTTCCAGACAACCAAGAAATCCCTGCCATTTACATTGTCAGCAATGACGGTACAGAATCGCTGGTTCCCAAAACCACGAGAGGCAACATGGTGATTGTCCATGCCATTAGCGCACGCTTCACCCTAAGACAGGGAAAAAACGTCCTATGCGTCTTTAACGAAGCCTATCAACCAAAAGGCACCAATCCAAATACCGGAACAACCTCACCATCTGTTGAACGTAAAGTTGCATCAGATCTTTAAATAAGCGGGAATTGAAGGGGACAACACATGAGTGATAAACCAATCATCGAAGATCGCGGATCTATTGGGGATGGCAAAAACAATAGCGCCAAAACCGCCGGCAAAAAAATAGTTGTCGCAATAGCCTGTATAGGAATCTGCGGCTATGTGCTCTGGAACATCTTATCCACCCCCACAGAACAAAAAGACACCGCAAAAGCTCATAAAAAACAAGCACAAAACTTTCACAATTCCCTCGCCCCTTTAGAGCTCGCGCCCTCTGACCCGCGCGCCAACATAGCGCCAATAACCTTACCACCCCCACAACCACTCGCACAAGAACCCAAAAAAGATGACCCACTACTTGATGCCGCAAGACGCGCCCCTGTTCTCGCTTTTGCCAAAGGCTCTAAATCGCAATTAAAAGACATCGTCAACACCACTCTCAACCCCCTTGAAAAATTCCATGCCCTTGAAAATCTCGCGAATGCGCAAAATTCTCCTGCCCTTCAAAACACACAAAATTTTGCAACCCTTTTAAAACCCACCACAACAGAAGAAACAAAAGCAAAACTCATCGGCAATAGAAACTTTATCATCGCCATGGGAACCTCTATCCCCTGTATCTTAGAAACGGCATTAAACAGCGACCAACCAGGCTTTGCAAGCTGCATCATCAACCGTGATATCCTCTCTGACAATGGGCGCGTTGTTTTGCTTGATAAAGGAACCCAAGTCGTTGGAGAATACCGCGGTGGAATAAAACAAGGTCAATCTCGCCTCTTTGTGCTCTGGACAAGAGCAAAAACCCCAACCGGTGTTATCATTCCCCTTGCCTCTCCAGCAACCGACAGTTTAGGCAGAGCCGGTTTTGATGGCAACATCAACACCCATTGGTGGGAACGCTTTGGCTCTTCCCTTTTACTCACCGTTATTGATGGTGCCACAACCGCCCTAACAAATAAAACAAAAAACAATTCCAACGCAGGTGCCAACAATGCTGGAGGCGGTGGTTTTGAAGGCGCAAACAACACTGGAAAAGAAGCCGCCAATATTGCCCTTGAAAATCAAATCAACATCCCCCCTACCCTAGAAAAATTTCAAGGCGAACTCGTCAACATCTTTGTAGCAAGAGATCTCGATTTTTCATCTGTCTATAAACTAGTCGTAAAGAGCAAAAGAAACCGCTCTACTACCAGCTATTCCTTTTTTCATTAAGCCAATAAAGTCACATTATGCCCTCAGCAAAAAATGCAGAACGCGCCTCTATCGTTTTAACAAAATTAAAGATCTTAGATGACTTCCTTAATGATGAAAATTTATTTGAAATTGTCATCAATCGCCCCGGCGAAGTAATCGTTGAGGGTCCCAATGGTTGGCAAACCCACATCGTAAAAGAACTAACCTACAGCGAACTAGAAGGGATTGCAAAAGTTGTTGCTGCCTACACAACACAAAAAATCAGTGTAGAAAACCCCGTTCTCTCCGCAACACTGCCAAACAACGAACGCATACAAATTGTTATGCCTCCAGCAGTTGCTGCCAATACCATTAGCATGACCATTCGTAAACCTTCATCACGCACTTTTTCTCTTGAAAGTTTACATGAAAACAATCTGTTTTCTGTTGCCCAAAACACCAGTTTCACACCCACACAACAAATGACAGAACGGTTATCCGAACTCTCTGATACAGACAAAGAGCTAACAGATCTCTTTATCGCCAAAGATTTTTGCACCTTTTTAGAACGCGCCGTTATTACACAACAAAATATCTTAATATCGGGCAAAACCGGTTCTGGGAAAACAACCCTCTCCAAAGCTTTAATTGCAAAAATCCCTGACTATGAACGAATTCTCACCATTGAAGACACGCCAGAACTTGTCGTTCCGCACGCCAACAAAGTCCAACTTTTTTATTCAAAAGATAACCAAGGCTTAGCAAAAGCAGGCGCAAAAGAACTGCTTGAATCAGGCTTACGCATGCGCCCCGACAGAATCCTTCTACAAGAGCTGCGTGATGGTACAGCCTTTTACTATATCCGTAATGTCAACTCTGGTCACCCAGGCTCCATTACAACCGTCCACGCCTCAACAGCACTTGCAGCCTTCGAACAAATGACCCTTCTTGTCAAAGAAAGTGACGGTGGTGGTAATTTAGCACGCGATGATATCCGCGGCTTATTAATCTCGATGATAGATGTCATCATCCAATGCAAACGCCTCGAAGGAAAATTTCGTGTAACAGAAATCTATTACGACCCTTTCAAACGCCGTGATGCTTTCTAAAAAAACGCGACCCTCACACCCCTTTTATACCAATAGAGCTTTCTTAAAAACACGATTATAAGCCGCGGATATCATCGCGTGCTAAATTACCACCATAGCTTCAAGTTCATTTTCAATGAATTGAAAGCAAAAAGAAGTAAAAATATCATCCCCATTCCCAATCACGCATGCGCCCCACAAAAAAACCACAACGTGCCGAAAATGATATCTATAACCCAATATTTTTTCTGATTTTTTTGACATCAACATTTGCAGGAATATAGATACCAAATTTCGTATCCACTTCACCTTTAGCTTCAGACAAAAGCTTCACGAGCACCTTGTAATATACGAGATCCTGCTTTATGTGCCTTGTCCATTATTATTCTTTTCGATATTCATCGAGAAGCGCAGTTAAATTTTTCTTCCACGCATTCCTTTCTGATTTTATCAAATTTCCCCAAGATAATTGACTGTACACATCTTCGATCAACACCGAAATATTTTGACCACCAAAAAAGGGTATAACCCTATATCTCCCACTTTTACCCCTTATGCTTTAAAACCTAACTTTCCTTGGCTTCCCCCTCCCGTACCTTCCATAAAATCACCAGCATCTGGATGAGTAGCAATAAAAGAAACAATATCAAATAATTCTTCAAGCGATATGCCTTCTTCTTTTGCAGAAATTCAATAAGCTGCCGTTTCAATCACGGTTTGCATACATCATTCAATATACGGAAAACACCCATAACGATAATGATGTAAATTAAAAGCTAATTTGAAGTGAATGATCAAAAATATCAAATATCCAAATGATGAAACAAATCTTACTTATCTTTAGCAATACATATCTCTTAACCCTTATCACTTTTCTCAAAAGTTTTAAGCGTTTCCGCATTAGGAACATACATATCAAATGGCAATCCCTTTTCATAAACAACTTTTGTCAAAGCAATACGGATGAAATCAGACACCGTAAGTCCTAAATTTGCTAATATTTCACCGGATTTTTTTAACGCCCTATCTATGCAGGCACGTACAACATCTTTTGTCACACCTATATTAAACACCTTTTGAGTACCTCTCTTTTGTCATATCGCTTAATAGGGCTTATACAGCATAAGGCTTTATCCTTGCCCTCACCGTATCATATCTATTGATCTTGCACGCGCTATTGCGTTGATTTTCTCCTGTTGTCTCTGTTGCAAAAATTTAACCGCCATTTGAAACTCTTTTATGCAATCTTTATCATGAGACTGTTCTTTGGGGACCACTTTTGATAAATCAAAACCATATTTATGAATGGCATCATGTCCAAAACGTTTATCTAAAGCACTTTGTAGCTTTAAAAACTCTTGATTGATCTGCTCTGGTATCTTTGAATAACTATCACGACCAGCTTCAACATTTTTCATAAAAGTCACTGCTTCTTGTGAAAGTGAGGGGACTTCAACTTTCAATCGCTCACGCTCCCGTGTAAGCCTATTTATATGTCTCTCATAAGAATTCTTATAAAAGGATTGAAGCGCTCTCATAGTAGAGACAGCAAGAGGAACATTGTAAAGCGCTTCTTTTCGTTCTTTTCCTGTAGCCTTCAATTTATCGATAAAACGATCTGACCCACGCAGTTCTCCTGCTCTATCAGGTTCCCTTTCCAAAATATCAGATAATTTATCGCCTTTACCTGCTAAAATTGTTTGCTCAATCCTAAGCGCAGCCTCTTGTGGATCTCTATAAATAAATGCTAAACGACTGTTTAACTCCTTAAACATATTAACATAAGATTTTTCATTCCTAAGAGCGCTTAGCACCTTCTGTTCTAGATTAGAGTTATCCGTATAAGCAGCAAGGTATGGAGCTTTTTCTGTTGCTTTTAACGTAGCATTAACATCCCTTTGCGATTGCTCAACTTCAAGTTCTTCTTTTTGAAGTCTGCTAAAAGCTGTCTTTTCTCTATCCCAAGGAGTTTCAATCTTCTCTTTTTTTGTTCCAAGCACTCTTTATTAAGATCAATGCAAAAAGCAATATTTTTGCCAATACCTTGAGAAACATCATCCCTTTTATTTTCTGTAAACTTGGTAAGGTTCTTATAGATGAGTGCAGACAGATATTCTGAATTACCAAAATGTGCTTCAATTGACGCACGTGTCATTTCTTGTCGCTCAATACCCTTCCAGTTGATACGATAACCAGCTTCACAAGCAAGTTGCACCATAAATTCGCGCTGAGTGCGCCCATTCCCCTCTCGAAACGGATGCAACGCATTCAACTCGCCCATGTAATACCCAGCCCTTTGGCTAAAGTCATAAGCGCCAAGACCACGCAGATACTGTTCTTTTGCAAGCTTTTGTGTAATCTTCGGTGCATAACTTTCAATCTGATTATAACTAGCAAACATACTATTGCCTTTGGCAATATCCACTAAACGAACTTGTCCCGCGCCATTCATATATGTCACCAAACAGTCTTCTATGAATCTCTTTCATGTAATTCAGATCAAACTTACCACCAATAGGAGTATGTACAAATTCGAAAGATTTTACATAAGAAATCGTAGATTCTACACGCTGCAGTGTGGCTTTGTCTTTAATACCAAGCCGATTATACATCACACCAGTTTCATGATCAGTATAAGGATCACCGCTCCCCTTATACTTCCCCACGTTTTACCCGCTCCATATAATCTTTGATGATATCACTTATTTCAAGCTCTCCAATAATAACACGTTCCATTTGCTCAACGACTTTTGGATCTGGCTCTAATCCCTCTAAACGTTGGCTTGCCAATGCATTTTTAGCAGCAAAGCGACGTCGCTTAATTTCCTCTTCACTCAACATATAAAACCCTCCTTTGCTTATATTTATTATAGCCAAGCAGACTACAGAAACAAGATTTTATTGCCTTATCTTACCGTGTCACATCTTTTGCCTTTATCCGCACTATCGCGTTATTTTGCTCTTCCACATGTCTTTGTTGCAAAAATTTAACAACCATTTGAAGCTCTTTTATGCGTTCTTTATCATGAGACTGTTGTTAAAAAATTGCTTTTGATAAATCATAGTTTGTTTGCATAGCAAGCCAAGCACGTGCTGTGCTTACACCAGACATTTCAAGCCTAATAGCAAGATTAGCACTCATAGCGGCTTTTCCATTTAAAACTCTAGAAAGTGCTCCACGAGATATACCAAGCCACTCTGCTGCTTCATTAACGGATAAACCAAGCTCTTTGATCACATCTTCACGCAATAACTCACCAGGATGTGAAGGATTCTTCATCATTATTTAGATCTCATTTTTGATGATAATTTAGATAATCAACCATTTCGACATCTATGCTATCAAAGCGAAATATTACACGACAATTTCCATTTACAGTAATTGACCAATAATCCTTGAAATCGCCTTTTAGCAGATGTAATCAAAAAGACGGATAACTCAAATCTTTTGGCGATATAGCAACTTCAAAAACACCCAGAATACGCTTCAATTTTTGAGCATGGGCAGTTCTAATCCCTTTAGTCGTACCAGTATTATAGCAGGATTCAATCCTCTTATATTTAAATCCTAAAATCATAAATTAATATAGCCTGTAACACTACAAGATACAAAAAACGTTCATTATTTTTATACCACAGGGCTTTTTTTACTTTATAAACATTAGAACTGTCGTGAAAAAATTGCTCATTCTCATCTCTCTCATTATTCTACTCATTATTAGAAAAGTATAAGTTCATAATTAGGAGGAGCTAAACGTAATAGGAGCGCATCATATCCCCAATTGGCAGCTGCACTTAGAAACATAACGACGATATAACCAATGACCCATTGCTGTTTGATGTTCATAAGGATCTGCCCCCGCTGTATATCCAGTAAAAAGAATGAATAAGACTAATAAATCCCCCCTGCTATAAACTCTGTTAAAATAATAACTGGTTTACGAATAAGTAAAAGAAAAAGGAAAATCAAAAAAGGTATATTTTAAATATCTTACGAACTATAGAACACTCTACGCGTTATATTTATTAGAACTCTATTTTTCTCTTTTTTATTTAATTGATTAGTAGATAGAATATCCATTACCGTTATTACATCACTCACATAGTTAATAATCACAACTTTTGTAATTGCCAAAATCCCACATTACAATAAGATCTTTATCAAAAGATAATCTGATAATTTTCTCAAAAAATTCAAGATTCCTCAAGTGCAGTACCCATGCGTACATCATGATGAATAATAACATCCATCAACTCTGTCACGACTGTGTCCAATACTTCTCGTGCATCGCCTTCAGCCATAAGGCGGATAACCGGCTCAGTTCCAGAAGCACGGATCACCAGCCGTGCCTCTTTTCCCAACCGCTTCTCTGCTTGATCAATGGCCGCTTTGACCGGATTTTTTTTCAAAACATTTTTATTTTTAATCGTTACATTTTTTAAAATTTGCGGTACAGGTTCAAACCGTTTACACAATTGGCTCATAGGACTTTGACTTTCCTTCATACAGGCTAAAATCTGCAATGCAGCCACCAAGCCATCACCCGTTGTACCAAAATCACTGAGCACAATATGCCCAGAAGCCTCACCACCCACATTATATCCCTTTTGGCGCATAGCATCGACAACATAACGATCTCCAACATTTGTCCTTACAAGGTGCAATCCTTTACTGTGCAAGAAACGCTCCAGTCCAAGATTTGACATAATCGTTGTGACAACACCATTGCGCCGTAATCGTCCCATTTTATGCCAATTTTCAGCAATTACAGCAATCAACTGATCTCCATCAACCGTTTGTGCTTTTTCATCAACAATGAGAACACGATCTCCATCTCCATCAAGAGCAATCCCCACATCAGCACGCACTTCATGCACTTTTCGTTTTAAAGAGCTTAAATCGGTTGATCCACATTTTTGATTAATATTGGTACCATTGGGCTCATCATGAATAGCAAAAACCTCAGCCCCCAATTCCCATAAAGCACGGGGAGCAGCTTTATAAGCAGCCCCATTGGCACAATCCACAACAATACGCAAAGCATCTAAGCGAACATCACGCGGCAAGGTTCGTTTGGCATATTCAATATAACGATAAATATCCCCCTCAACCCGCTTTGCATAACCAATTTCAGCAGAACTTGCTAAAGACTTTGAAAGATCTGTATCGATCAATTGTTCAATTTTAGCTTCCATATCATCTGAAAGTTTAAAACCATCAGGACCAAAAAGTTTAATGCCATTATCATAGAACGGATTATGAGAAGCAGAAATCATCACCCCAAGATCCGCTCGCAAAGAGCGGCAAAGCATTGCAACAGCAGGTGTTGGCACTGGACCCAATAAAAAAGCTTCCATCCCCGCAGAAGTCAACCCTGAAACTAAAGCATTTTCCAACATATAGCCAGATAATCGTGTATCCTTACCAATCACCACACGACGTGATTGATGTTGTGAGCGGAATAAAACCCCTACAGCCATCCCCACCTTCATGGCAAAATCGGGTGTCATAGGAAATGAATTGGCTTTCCCCCGAATTCCATCTGTACCAAAATATTTTTGCACCATGCCTCTTTCCTTTAATATATAATTCTTCCCTTGGCTTTTCTTTAAAACCCTAACAAGCCCCCTTGGTACAATAGTCCCCTCCCCATATAAAATCAGATCATTGATCTAAACCTTCATGCATTTAGACAATCAAGAATCCTATTCATCATCTACACATCTAAACCCCTCTCAACCCATTATGTTCACACCCTCACACATAAAAGCAATAGTATCTCCTCAAAATGCTTTACACATCTCCTGAACACAACCAAAGGATAATCTCACACATTTGCTAAACCCGTAAAAAACCCCAGCACCTAACCTCTAACCTTATCAAATCCGTAAGGAAATCTATCGCCAACCTCACACCTTGCTAAATCAGTAAAGGAAAATACCACCTCGCCTTATCGCCTGCTAAAACTGTCATCATACAACAGCTTTGCTTAATTTTTTGCTTCCATATTTTTGCAAATATTACATTAAAGGCGCAAGCTTTGCTTGCGCCTTTCTCAAAGAATTTAGAAGTTTTCCTAAAACATCGTTACTCAAGCGTTATTAAGCAGTTCTTATTTTTCTTTATCATCTCCCGCAGTATTGGACTTCTTTTCAGCATTACTTTTAGAGCGGTTGACTGATTTTGTGGTACCTTTTGTGCTTTGCGCTTTTTTCTCAGTCTCATCCGATCGGACTTCATTAGACTGAGCCTCCTTAGGCTCAACATTACCGGATTTTGCTGTTTTTTTCCCAACAACTCCCTCTGCTTTGTCTGCCTCTAGTTTACTGATCTCTACTTTATGAGGCGCTGTGTTAGCGTTTTTTTCATCTTCCACTGTTGTCTCTGTCTTCATTTTTCCAGTTTTTGGAACAGAAGATCCCCGTGGCGCAGCATTCTCATCTTTCTGTGTGCGTGAAGGAGGCTTTCCTGCAATAACTTCGTTAATTTCAGCTCCCGTTAAAGTCTCATATTCCAACAAACCTTGTGCCAAAGCAAACCATTCTTTTCTTTTTGTTTTTAAAATGTTGGTCGCATTTTTATAGGCATCATCAATAAGCTTACGCACTTCCATATCAATCATGCGCGCTGTTTCTTCAGAGACATTTTGTGTTCGCGCAACAGAATGACCCAAAAAGACTTCATCTTGGTTATCGCCATAAGCTACATTTCCAAGCAGATCAGAAAATCCCCACCGTGTGATCATTGCGCGTGCTAGTTTAGTTGCTTGCTCAATATCAGAAGAAGCACCGGATGTGATATTTTCCTTTCCAAACTTTAATTCTTCAGCCACACGTCCACCCATCATAATGGCCAAACGAGAAATCATCCACCGATAACTCATGGAATAGCGGTCGCCTTCAGGCAATTGCATCACCATTCCCAATGCTCTTCCCCTTGGAACGATTGTTGCTTTGTGGACAGGATCAGCAACTGGCACATTAAGAGCCACAATAGCATGCCCTGCTTCGTGATAAGCAGTGAGTTCTTTTTCCTCTTGTGTCATAGCAGTTGAACGACGTTCAGCCCCCATCATCACCTTATCTTTGGCATCTTCGAATTCTTGCATCGTGACAACTCTTTTATTACGGCTCGCAGCCATAAGAGCAGCTTCATTGACCAAATTCATCAGGTCTGCACCGGAAAATCCTGGTGTTCCCCTTGCCAAAATTTTCAAATCAACGTTAGGTGCTAAAGGCACGTTGCGCACATGCACTTTCAAGATTTGTTCACGCCCAGAAACATCAGGATTTGGCACAACAACTTGTCGGTCGAAACGCCCTGGTCTTAACAAAGCGGGATCAAGCACATCGGGACGGTTTGTTGCGGCAATAAGAATAATACTTTCATTGGGCTCAAACCCATCCATCTCGACAAGCAACTGATTTAAGGTCTGTTCACGTTCATCGTTTCCACCACCAAGTCCAGCCCCCCGATGACGTCCAACAGCATCGATTTCATCGATAAAAATAATACAAGGTGCATTTTTTTTAGCCTGTTCGAACATATCGCGCACACGGCTCGCCCCAACACCAACAAACATTTCAACAAAATCAGATCCTGAAATGGTAAAGAATGGCACATTGGCTTCACCTGCCACAGAACGTGCTAGCAAAGTTTTACCGGTTCCAGGAGGACCAACAAGCAAAACACCGCGTGGAATACGCCCCCCTAAGCGTTGAAATTTTTGTGGTTCGCGTAAAAATTCAACAATTTCTTGAAGATCTTGCTTTGCTTCTTCAACGCCAGCAACATCTTTAAAGGTAACACGTCCTTGCGCTTCATTAAGCAATTTTGCTTTTGATTTCCCAAATCCCATTGCACCGCGTGATCCATTTTGCATTTGCCGCATAAAAAAGACCCACGCCCCCACGATAATAATAACAGGCAATAAGGAAAAGAGGAGATTGAGGAAAATGCTATTTCCAGAGCTTTCCGGAACAGCTTTAACATTAACGTTTTTGCTTTCCAATTTTTGTATCAAACCTGGATCGCGAGGAGCATAGGTTGAGATAGTTCTATGTTCAATGGTTTGTCCTGTTAATTTTTGACCTTGAATGGTCACAGATTTTAACTCATTATTCTCAACTTTTTGCAAAAATTCAGAATAGGAGACTTCTCCACCACCAGAACGCTGACTATCTCCATTAAAGAGAGAAAACGACACAATCAAAATGAAGGCAATAACTCCCCAAATAAGGAGAGAGCGGTAATTGGAATTCATATTCAGCCCACTTAATCAAATATAGATTTCAAACAGTTCCCCTTAACATATAACCTTGTCAGCCCCTTGCCAAGAGATGAGAAGCTGTTTATTTTCTTTTAGAGTAATTTTCCTTTATCTTTTCACCTTAATATTAAAAAAAGGTTCCACAACATTTACCAAGGCAGCATCTTCTCGTGAAGAAAGCCAATCGAAAGGTGCCATAATACGCTTGATTATAACATGTTTATGAACAACTGCTTGAGAAATCAACTCTGGAATATCATACCCTTTGTGATTTGAGATCATCAGCAGCGATTGTAAAGAGGGAAAATGAGGCTTTTCAAGCTCAAAATCGCTATTTTTTAATAAAAATTTCAGCTGTTCTAAATTTGCGGCTCCAACCTTTATAGCCTCAGATCCATGATTTGTGATCTGATAACGCCCATCCCATATAAAAGTTTTATCTGGCTCAACGATAGCCTCTTTCATATTTCGCCCTTCACGCCACAAAGAAATTCCGTGCTTGTTATATTCAATAACAGAGCCCGCATAAGTAAAACGCTTCTTTTCTGGAGAATCGAGACAGAGTTTTTGAACAAGCATGCTTAATTTCTGATTGGGAAGTAAATAAAATCCCCCTCCCATCAGCACCGCAAAGAGCCCCACCACAAAAGGAAAACTGGAATGTTTCTGTAAAAATAGCGCAGGCTTTGCTATGAAACAACGCCCATGTTGAACAGTAATATCCAGCGCTAAGATCAAATCAGCGATATTTTTCGCTTGTTGACGACGCTGCAATGCGGCTTCATTTATTTTTTGAGCAATATAAGCCAATTTTTCAGGATGAAGAGATTGACGCACGCGCACACGCTCAAATTTGCGATCTTCATTGGTTGGATCATCAATCCATGTTTGTCCTTGTAAGCGTAAATAATTCCGTAATGTTTGGCGTTTTACACCAAGGAGTGGACGAATCAAACGTACTTTTCTATGCAACAACGCTTCACGCGGAATACAGGATAAACCACGCTCATAGAGGAGACCATAGTTTTTTTCGGCAATATTTTTTCTCGTTTCTCTGGCATGATCCTCATCATGTATACCCTCGGCTTCACCGCGCAAAGAACCGGCAAAACCACTGGAATAAACCTCATCACGCATGGCACCAACTTCACCGTGCAATGCACCTCTATTTTTTTGGAGACGTTGATAACGCATTTGATAGGTTTCAACCTGATCATTGAGTGTATGGCCCGTCATAATAACTGATGCACCTTGTTTTTGTGCTTCTTTAACCAAAAGATCATAGCGTACAACACGAGCACTGGAAGCAATATGCGTCTTTGGTTTTTCGCCTTCCCACCGCACAGCGATATGTTTAATGTGATAAACGCGACAAATTTTCGCAACAGTTTCTGCTTCACGCGTCGATTCTTTACGCAATTGATGATCAACCGTGACAACAATCATTTCTGGAGGAACTGAGAGAGTTTCCAAATGCTCTTTGACCAAAAGCATCAAAGCCAAAGAATCACTCCCCCCTGAGACGGCAAGAATCAACTTCTGACATTGAATAAAATCCGATGTTTTAAAGAGATTTCTTGCCAGTCTAACGCACACCGAAAACGACCTCGCTATTTATTCTGCAGGTTTACAAAAAATAGACTCTAGTGTGTTTTGACGTTTTGATTTTTTCACAAAATGAGCACAATCGTCTTTATTTGGCTCAAGAGCGACCATACTTCTTGCTAATTTCAGCAAAATCTCAGAGGTATAGAGCTTCTTTTTATCTGCATACCATGCGGTAAGATAAACTTGCGCTGCTTCATGATAGCGTTTTTGTCCCAACAAAGATTCAGCCAACCAAAATAAAGCATCATCACTCAAAGAATCTTTTTTGTAACGATTTTGAAAAGCGCAAAAGCTTTTTTCAGCATCAACATAGTTGGCAGAACGAATAAAATCATACCCTTCCTTATACAAAGCTTTAGAAGAAGAAAGATTGTCACTCTGATATGCTTCAATTGGAGCACTTACTTCATGCGCTTTTTTAAAATGTTTAGTGTTTTCATGATCATGGCTCTCCACCTTAGCTTCCACAGCAGCAACCTGTGTCTGATCACCTGCACTATGGTCCTGCTCCATCTCTTCTTTTACAGTCTGAGATTTTTCATCCACAGCGGACTTTTCAAAAGAACAAGAATAAACAGAAGAGGCTTTTTGATCAAAAAGTCCATGAAACTGCTTGTTAACATTTTTTAGATTGTTATGCTCAAGCACCATTCGTATTTTATGCAAAAGCTTATCTAAATCATAATCTTTAAATAAAGCCTGTTGATTCTCTAAAATAATCCCTTGGTGCTCCACAACACTAGCGGCTTTTTCCACCGCGCTAGATGCTGCTTTATCAGCTGCTTCAGGCGCTTTCTTCACTGCATCAATAGCCTTATCAACAGCGTCAGTGGCTTTTTCCACTACACTAGACGCCGCTTTATCAGCTGCTTCAGGTGCTGTCTTCACAGCATCAATAGCCTTATTAACAGTGTCAGTGGCTTTTTCCACTACACTAGACGCTGCTTTATCAGCTGCTTCAGGTGCTGTCTTCACAGCATCAATAGCCTTATTAACAGTGTCAGTGGCTTTTTCCACCGCACTAGACGCTGCTTTATCAGCTGCTTCAGGTGCTTTCTTCACGGCATCGATAGCCTTATCAACAGCGTCAGTAGCTTTTTCCACCGCACTAGACGCTGCTTTATCTGCTGCTTCAGGTGTTTTCTTCACTGCATCGACAGCCTTATCAACAGCGTCAGTAGCTTTTTCCTCCACGCTAGATGCTGCTTTATCAGCTGCTTCAGGTGCTGTCTTCACGGCATCGATAGCCTTATTAACGGCGTCAGTAGCTTTTTCCTCCGCACTAGATGCTGCTTTATCTGCTGCTTCAGGTGCTGTCTTCACGGCATCGACAGCCTTATCAACAGCGTCAGTAGCTTTTTCCTCCGCACTAGACGCTGCTTTATCAGCTGCTTCAGGTGCTGTCTTCACAGCATCAATAGCCTTATCAACAGCGTCAGTAGCTTTTTCCTCCGCGCTAGATGCTGCTTTATCTGCTGCTTCAGGTGCTTTCTTCACAGCATCGACAGCCTTATCAACAGTGTCAGTGGCTTTTTCCTCCACGCTAGATGCTGCTTTATCAGCTGCTTCAGGTGCTGTCTTCACAGCATCAATAGCCTTATCAACAGTGTCAGTGGCTTTTTCCTCCGCATCAGATGCCTTATCGACTGCATCAACTTTATCCGTATCATGTGCAGGATATTCGGAAGCCTTTCGTGCCGCACTTTGAACAAGTGAAGTAGAACAAGCTATGAAAACCGCTATATAAAAGAGTGTTTTCCAATTGATTTTACGATACATTCTTTTTTCCCCTTAAGAGCTTATTAAATAGTTGAAACAAACAATCTTCTTTTTAATGACTATTCATGTCACTCAGCGTTGTTACTGCACGTCGATTTTGATTCCAACAGGAAATATCATCACATACTGCTACAGGTCTTTCTTTTCCGTAAGAAATTGTTTGAATCCGTTGTGCAGACACACCAAGAGACACCAAATAGTTTCGCACAGCAACAGCACGGCGCTGTCCAAGTGCCAAGTTATATTCACGTGTTCCCCTCTCATCAGCATGACCTTCGATCATAATAGAATAATAAGGATAATGAAGCAACCATTCTGCTTGGCGCGTTAAAATACGTTCAGCATCAGCATCAAGTGAAGAAGAATCGAGACCAAAAAACACGCGATCACCCACATTAACCGTAAATTCTTGTCCTGAGCCTGGTGACACCTGGTTCAAACCAGCATCATTCATATAAGCGCCATTCATACCGTTAAGTGCACCGACATTTTTTTTGCCACACCCACCCAGGCATAGTGAGAAAAGAAAGAGGATAGCTAAAGAATGAGAGAGTTTTTTTTTGGTAGAGCGCATAGTCCGTTTCTCCTTGAGTGTCATAAAGAAAGGTAAATTCTTAAAAAGATTTCCAAGAATAACCGTTAATTCCTAATGAAGACGAAATTTTTCTATTTTTTTGGTCATCATTTTTATTTTTGAGTCTCTGCCAAATTTTCTCTCTCCAGCCATTCCTCTAACATTTCCATAAGAAATGTTTTCCTTATACGTCATGGCTTTTTATGCATCATCTTGATCTTGACGATTTTTTTGCAGTGCGTTCAGCTTTGCAAAAACTTTATCAGCATCAAAAGTCTTATGCAGATTGTCTTCACTCTCATTTTCCTCTAGGTCAGCGTTTTCCGTCACAGAAGCGGGAAGCAACGACCTATCTTCTTCTGCAGCAACAGGACGATTTTTCGCTGCACGCTGGAGCTCAAAATCTAAATCGATTTGCGAACACAAACCAAGTCCTACAGGATCAAGAGGAACCAAATTTGCACTATTCCAGTGGGTTCTAAGGCGGATTTGTTCAATTGTCGCTTTTGTTGTCCCAATCAACCGTGCAATTTGTGCATCTTTCAACTCCGGATGGTTCGTGACCAACCATAGGATACCATTGGGACGATCTTGGCGTCGAGAAAGAGGGATATAGCGCGCCCCTTTTCGTTTTTTTTCAGGAATATGCACCCTAGATTGAGAAATTTTCAAGCGTGCGTTTTGATCAGCCTCCACCCGTGCAATTTCACTGCGCGTCAATTGTCCAGAACTAATCGGATCTAAACCTTTAATACCATAAGCCGCATCACCATCAGCAATAGCTTTTACTTCCAAGACATGCAATTTACAAAATTCTGCAATCTGATCAAAAGAAAGAGCTGTATTATCAACCAACCAAACAGCTGTTGCTTTGGGCATCAAAAGTTGCGTTGCCATTTTTATAAATCCTCTTCTGCGCCTCTTCCTATGAGGCCGGTTACCGCCCACTCAAGAGCACTAGAACTTTTTATACGTTAGGTCTCTCCAACCACTCCTAAAACAAAGCGAGGCATGGAATAAACCATTTTGCCATGAGATTACATTCTGTTATAGCGTTATTTTTTCCCAACGACAAGAGATCTCTCTTGTAATGATCCTCAACTAAGGTGTCTTTACCTTTAAGATGAATTTTCTTATAAAGGGTTTATTCGATTATTTCACCTCATGCTGTGGCACATTTATTCTGGTGGGATGCGTATTTTATTGTCTTAAATTCTAAAGAGTATCCAACTAGAAAGAAAGCCCTCAAATAGGAAGGAAAACTATGGCAGGCCATTCACAATTTAAAAATATTATGCACCGTAAAGGGCGTCAAGATGCAATGCGCTCGAAAATATTTTCTAAGCTTGCGCGCGAAATTACCGTAGCAGCAAAACAAGGTGCTCCTGATCCAGCCATGAATCCACGTTTAAGGCTGGCTGTTCAAAATGCCAAAGCACAATCGATGCCGAAAGATAATATTGAACGCGCGATTAAAAAAGCTTCAGGCACCGATGTCGAAAATTATGATGAAGTACGCTATGAAGGCTATGGACCAGGCGGCGTTGCCGTCATTGTTGAAGCTTTAACCGATAACCGCAACCGGACCGCTTCAAATGTGCGCGCCGCCTTCACAAAATCAGGAGGAGCCCTAGGAGAAACAGGATCGGTCAGTTTCATGTTTAATCGGATTGGTGAAATAATCTATAAGCCAGAAGCAGGAACAGCCGATAACATCATGGATGCAGCGATTGAAGCCGGTGCCGAAGATGTGCAATCAGAAGAAACCGGACATCATATTACCTGCGCATTTGAAGATATTGGTGAAGTTTCCAAAACTCTTGAAGCAAAACTTGGTGAAGCAGAATCGATTAAAACGATTTGGAAAGCCACCACCCTTGCACCAATAGATGAAGAAAAAGCTTTGTCCGTTTTACGGCTGATTTCAACATTAGAAGAAGATGATGATGTACAAAATGTTTATGCCAATTTTGATGTCAGCGATGAGATTTTGGCAAAATTATCTGTATAATTCCCACCATTTGCATAAGCCCTCTCTTCATTCATGAGAGCTTCAAAAGCATCTGTCAGCTCTCCTCTTTATCCGCACATATAAAAACCCCGCGTCAATAGCGGGGACTAACCATTGGTGCAACAAGAAAACCGCCATTAATTCCAGAAAACATCACCAAAAAATAAAACATAAAAAACTCTTTAGTCTCAGGCCTTTCTTACATACCCCAAAGATTATCCCTATAGCCCCTCTCTATTTGATCTTTTTGTTCTTTAAGATTAACCTCCCCACCCTCAAGTAATGAAGATGATCCGGTCTGTAAACAATTCGGATTTTCTTGACGTATTTCTATGACGAATCACCCATGGAATTCACTTGAAACTTACTGCTCATAAAATACACACTCCCCTAAATATTCGCCACGCACTTAAAAAAATACTTAAATATCTCAAGGAGGTTTATATGCCTTATATCCCCGCACCTCAAATGACAGTGTTTTGACAAAAACACAGAATAAAAATAAGCAAATGGAAAGCCAGAGCTGATTGTTTAGCAAAGTATTGTACAAAAAGCCGTTATATTTCTCTAATCCGTTGCGGATAAATTTTTGACTTTATAGTATTAACTTTATGGCGTCGTATGTTTCATAAAATAACGTCATTTAACTTAAAAATCTTTCCTTTTGCTATTACCGATCAGTCAATATTCAGACCTAAAACAACAGCGTACTTAAATAAAACACTTCAGAGAGCAGCAGAAAAACACCCTTGACAAGAGTCCAGACTCTTCGCAAACTAGATCGAAGAGGAAGTCAAAAAATAGAGAGAGACACTTTGAATAAAAAGTTGAAATCTAGAGACCTCAGAATTTTCGACTCTATTTTTTCAAGGTATTGTTTTGAATTTTTTTAAGCATTTTCCCCCAAGGAAATTCCATTATCAATAAACAACCGTAGATAATGGATGAAATCTACATAACTCCCCATGCCCACTATAATCAATTTCTTCTTTTAAATCATTAAAGACAATTGAGATTGTGTAAACTGATATTGTGTAACCTTGAGACTGTATAGACCATATTCCTTCTATGTTCTGTTTTTAAGCATTTTGTTTTACTGTATATTGAGCAAAGGCGACCATGCTGGATCCGAAGCATCATTGGGTGTAGGGAGTTGTCGTTCATTGCGACCCGTAATATCAATCGTATAAATTTTTGGTCCCATACCGGGATTTTTGCGAAAGAACATCAGCACACGACCATTAGGGGCCCAAGTTGGTCCTTCATTGTGAAAACCCGTGGTTAAAATTCGTTCTCCTTGTCCATCAGGGCGCATAACACCAATAGAAAATTGTCCGCTTAATTGTTTTGTAAAGGCGATATAGTCACCCCGTGGTGACCAAATAGGTGTCGAATAACTCCCATCGTTTGAAGAAATACGCTGAATATCACTCCCATCCGCATTCATTTTATAGATTTGCGGCTTTCCACTACGATCTGAGGAAAAGACGATGTGTCTTCCATCCGGTGAATAAGACGCAGAAGTATCGATAGCAGAAGTTGTAGTAAGTCGCGTCATCGTACGGGTTCGTAAATCCATGGTGTAAAGATTTGCACTGCCATCATTTTGTAACAAACTCATGATGACCTTTTGTCCATCAGAAGAAAAACGCGGAGCAATTGTCATGTTATTAAACGTTCCGATCAACTCTCTTTGTCCCATTTCAATTTGTTGAAGATAAACATGAGGTACTTGATTATCCTCATAAGCCATATAGGTCATTTCTTGTCTTTTTGGGGAAAACCGTGGTGTAAGCACCAATTCACTTCCATCAGACATATAAATCAAATTTGCGCCATCTTGATCCATCATTGCTAAGCGTTTAATGCGTGCATTTTGGGGTCCTGTTTCATCGATAAAAACAATTCGTGTATCAAAATAACCACTTTCTCCTGTCATCTCACTATAGATCTCATCTGCGATCATATGTGCCACACGCCGCCAACGTTCTGTCGCGGTATAAAAACGCCGTCCTTTCAATTGTCTTTGTCCAAAAACATCCCATAAACGAAAGTCGACCCTCAAACGTCCATCGATTTCTCTCATGACTTGCCCCGTAACTAAACCTTGCGCTTTTATTTTCTGCCAAGACGCAAAATGCGGTTGTTTATTAGGATTAGAAATATTTTCAAGAAAATTTTCTTTATTAAGCGGTAAAAAAAGCCCCGACCGCTCAAGATCGGCTGTCACCACAGCAGATATTTTCAACCCAATCGAATCATTGGAAATAAAGTCTGTAATTGCAATGGGAATGGGATTAAAATCAGCGCTCGAAATAGTCCCTTTCAATTGCGCATAACCCGATGAAATACTTGAAAGCCACAACCCACAAGTGACAATAAACCAAGCAAAAACTTTATGTCTCGTTATAGTCATCATGGAATGTGTCCTTTCGTTAAGCGCTTTTTTCTCGTTTATCATCTTATTTCTTGGAGGGGATCAACATTAAAGTCAAAACCTTGCCCCCATAGATCATATTGATCACGTGGGAGATCTGCATAAGGTTGGCATGAAAAGACAGCGGCATACACCTGCCTCATCATAATAGCTTGTTGACTCTCAAGACCACTTACGGGATCAATGATAGGATCGCCCATAACCATCCCTTCACGATCTAAATAAAATCGCAACCGCACAACCGGACGGTTTTTTAAATCGCCACCAAGCGCCACAAGTTTAAGCTTCTGTTGAATACATCCCCCCGCAATATTGACCAATGTTTGTGCCATTTTTGTGGTATCATCAATGTTTTTTCTTGCACCCAAAGCTTCTGGTGTATGAGAACGTTTTGCTCCCCCTCCTTGTGACCGCGCACGATTGAGCAAATTATTTTCCTCCAGTGCTAAAATATCTTCAATGGTCTTTTTCTCTTGGTTTTTCTTGTTAAGCTTTGGCGTCTTTTGATTCAATGCAGCCCCTTTCTTCCTTGGAACTTCTTCGTCAAATTTTGGTTTAAACTGTGGAAGAAAAATTTTTTCTGGAAGTGTAATTTTGGGTGCTTGATGAACAATCTGCTCTGCTGGTACCTTCTGTACCATTGGAGCCAATTCTTTTGGCGATATCATCTCTTCATTTTTGTGCGCAGGCTTGAGCGCATCTTCCGGAGCCTTCAAAGGCATCTCAGGCGCAACCTTGGGAGTATCCTCCGGTGGTGCCTCCAAAGGCATCTCAGGTGCAACCTTGGGAGTATCCTCCGGTGTGCTCAAAGGCATCTCAGACGCAACCTTGGGAGTATCCTCCGGCGTGCTCAAAGGCATCTCAGGCGCAACCTTAGGAGTATCCTCCGGTGTGCTCAAAGGCATCTCAGGTGCAACCTTAGGAGTATCCTCCGGTGTGCTCAAAGGCATCTCAGACGCAACCTTGGGAGTATCCTCCGGTGCGCTCAAAGGCATCTCAGGCGCAACCTTAGGAGTATCCTCCGGTGTGCTCAAAGGCATCTCAGACGCAACCTTAGGGGTATCCTCTGTTTTTGCTTCTAATAATTCTGGTTTTGTAAGTTCGGGTGCAAATGTTTCTGACGTGTTCTTGCTTGGTGGTAGCGATGCTGTTTCAACAGAACGCAGTTTTTCCTTTGGTTGAAAAGGTGCCAGACTATCTATTTGTCCCTCTCCAATATGGCGTGCATCTTCTTTCTCTTGTGGTTGCATAGTTGGTTTAACGGCAGGAACTGCACGGATGGGAGCCTTCACGGATCCTTGTTGAGAGGACAACTCGTCCACTAAAGGAGCAAGAGTGATAGGAATTGCTTCCAATGGTTGTGGTAAAGAGACAGAGCTTGTAAACTGAACGGCTCCCCAACTGAGAAAAATGACATGGACCACAAGGGATAAAGCCAAGCCTCGTTTCATGCTATGATAGGAGTCTTTGTTCATTCTTTATGCCTTATTTATGACTTATATTTTTTCATTTTTAATCACTCTATGCTCTCTTAAAATATTTTAAAAACAACAGGGTATGCGAAATTTTATCACTTATTATTTATTGTGCTAGACTTGCTAACGCAACTTGAGAAAACCCCGCTTTTTGAATATCTGCCAGCAGTTTTAATACTTGTTGATATTCAACAGTTTTAGCAACCCGCACAAAAACCCGTTGATCTTTTTGTGTAGCATCTTCTTCCAGAAGAGTTTTAAGGTGTGCAATCAGTGCTTGTGACGTTTCATAATAATCTTGATTAATGGCAAAACGCCCTTGCGCGTCAAGTGAAACCGTAAGGGGCGTTTTTTGAGCTCGTACAGGACCCGCTTGACTACGAGGCAAATCTAGAGGAACACCGTTCACTAAAAGGGGAGCAGAGACCATAAAGATAATCAACAAGACCAGCATGACATCCACAAAAGGAGTAACATTGATCTCACTCATCAGTTGGCTTCGTGAATGATGGCGCCTACGTTTATTTTTCCGAGAAGAAGAAGCAACAGAAATTCCCATGGGATAAGCTCCTTTTTATAAAGAGGAAGGTGCTGTGCGTGTTTCATCAACACGCCGCGATACAATTGTTGAAAATTCATCGGCAAAATTTTCTATTTGTGCAATGATGCGCGCACTTTCATGAGTCAACTTGTTATAAGCAATAACGGCTGGAATTGCTGCAAACAAACCAATAGCGGTTGCTAAAAGCGCTTCTGCAATCCCTGGCGCGACAATGGCAAGTGATGTATTTTGAGAAGCTGAAATAGAAAGAAAAGACTCCATAATACCAATAACTGTTCCAAAAAGTCCGATAAAGGGTCCCGCAGATCCCAATGTCGCAAGAAAACTTAATTTTGATTCTATTTTTTCACTTTCACGCCCCAGCGTCAAATCCATAGCCTTATCAATTCTGCTCTGCAAACTTTTCGATGTATGGGTCCCTTTTTCAAGAGATTTTTTCCATTCAACCATTGCCGCCATAAAAACTGCGGATATACTATTGGTGCGTTGACTTTTACATGATGCATAAAGATCTTCTAGCGCTTTGCCTGACCAAAATGTACGTTCAAACTGCTTTATTTCACGCCGTATTCTCCGATACGTAAAAATTTTATCAAAAATAATTGCCCAACTCCAAATGGAAGCGAGCAGCAACCCGATCATAACACCTTTCACGATCCAACTCGCTTGCATAAACAAATGCAACATTCCAATTGTTTCCGGATTCGTTAGTTCACCATGCGGCATAATTTTTGTCCCTCTAAATAAAAGGTGTATTTTTTAAAATTCTATAAAACAGATTATTTTATAGTTTCTAAATTTAAGTAAAAAACTTTAGTCTCACATAAATCCATGCGCTAAAACAAGACTTGTTTTTTAAATTTCCTTAAAAAGTGATGACGAGAGACATCCCTCAACACACACACCCCTCATTTCACAACAGCATTTATGAAAAATATAACGATAAAGCCTTCCCCATAAATGCTATAAAAATAAAAGATATAAAAATGCGTGATATCAAATCTATTATGCACCACCATCTTTACGCTCATGAAAAGAAAGCTAAACCCTCATACACGTTTTAAGCTTAAAATGCAGTGATAAGTCTTAGCACTTGAAAACATTCATAAGAGGCATTTTTATTCCTTATCTTAAGTGTTTTTGTCCCCACTCACCAAGCCCGCTTGTGACATGTAAGAAAATGTTTTTTATTAATTCACAGCAATAGAGCTTGAAAAGAAAAAATCTTACAAGTTTCAGAGTTATCTGAAAATGACAACGCAATAAATTATCATTATAAATAAATATGTTATAATCATGAAAGATTACGCTTTACCTCAGACTATTGTTTCTCTCATTTTGCATCAAATTTAATACGGGGACACCCTCGAACACAAAAAAACGACAATAAACCACCATAAAATGCCTCACAACAATGTGCCTCACCCATGCACCCTAATGTAAGTCCCATAAATCTAGTGTAAGTCTCATATAGTCTCATTGTGTTGTGAATTAATCCCTTTCAATGCCCATCATCTCTCTGACACCATGGCATGGTATAACGTAAAAGCTTCTGTAACATGAAAAAAGCCTTTTCACATCTTTACTTCATGAAAACAGGCTTCTTCGTTCTCTTTTCTCACTTGCGATATTTGATCGTTATTGCATTGAGAATGATCTATAAAAAATATTTTTACAATTTTTCAATGATTTATATTGCTCATCTTATGATATGTAAGCAAATGATTTCAATTGTTTCAACATGTACAGATTTGAAATGAAAGTATTTTACTCTCATTACTCTATTGGAATTTGTGCCCGTGAGAAGTGATAATTTACCTTTCTGAGTCGATCTATCATATAAAATAATATGCTTTTAAAACTTTAAATCAAAAATGCATTTCTGCTTTGTATACATTGACCTCTCACTCATTCACTGCGTTTAGAAGCACAGATAAAGCCATGTATTATGGATGAAAATGGATAGGACATGCGCTCTTGTGATGCCAAATGACAATCCAGTAAAAAACAAATCAAATTGCTTAAAATACTCTTTGGGTGTTTTGAGAGAATTTTTGACCTAATAGCTTATTATCACTTTATTGCAATATTTTGCTGGGTATGTGCATTTTTATAAAAATAAATCTTAATCCATTTTTTATTTCTTTTTTTGTTTTGTCCTTTTCTGCTGTTTTCCTATGCCAACGAACCTTTCTTCAAAAGAAAGAAAAGTATTTTCAGTTTATAGCAGAAAATGGATAATAAGACATTGATTTTGAATCATAACATAGATGAGGCGTGTTTAATTTTGTGGGATATCATCTTCAATTTATTGTAGCTACTGTAGTAGAGGCGCTTTCTTTTGATGTATCGCGTGACCTTGTTGGAAAACATTTAGGCTATGATAAATGTATGTCTTAGATTATAGATTACTTTATATCCCCTGATCTCTCCTAAAGCTGCTCGTTCAATGAATAACACTTTTAACCAAGCATTTTTGCAAAAAGTTCTTTGGGTAAACGTCGCGGTTTTGCCTCCTCATTAATCAGAGCAATTTCAACTTTGGCTGTTACCAACGTGGTCGCCTCATGCAAAATAGATTGCTCCATAAAAAAGCGTGCCCCTTGGATATGAGTAACACGTGTTTTAACAACTAAAAGATTATCAATTTTAGCTGGTCTTGAAAAATTAATTTCCATATGACGCACAACAAAAAACAGTTTTTCCCCCTCAACCCCTGCTGCTAACATCTTATTATTAAAACCGGTATCCCGTAAAAACTCTGAACGTCCTCGTTCAAAAAACTCAAGATAACGCGCATGATAAACCACACCGGAAAAATCTGTATCCGCAACATAAACGCGGACCTGAAAATTATGAAAAGAATTTGTATGATTGCTCTTAAAAGGAGTTATTTCTGTCATTGGCTTCATGTCCCATAAAATCATCTAATATAGCAAATTGTTTATCAATCAAAAGATTGAACACATTTTTGTGTTGAAGTTGTGAAAAGCAAAAGCCCCCTTAATCGTGCAGGACCTTTTTGGTCAGAATATGCTAAAAGAAGCACGTCTCTTGTATTTTATGACCTTACTATAAAATATTCACATAGTTTCTTTTAATTAAAGAGAATGTCTTAGTCATCTTCCCCATCCCATAAAGACGTCTGAAGTGATGAATTGTCTTGAGCATCAGAAAGTTGAGAACGCCTTTGTATAGACGTTGTAGAGGCAGGAGCAGAAAGCCCTAAATGGCTCCAAGCCTTTTCAGTTAGAATGCGTCCACGAGCGGTTCTTTGAATAAAACCTTGTTGGAGCAAATACGGTTCAACAATATCTTCAATGGCATCGCGTGGTTCTGATAAAGCAGCAGCAATTGTTTCAATCCCCACCGGTCCCCCTAAAAAAGTTTCCGCAATCAGGAGCAAGTAGCGGCGATCAAGCGGATCAAGCCCAAGATGATCGACCTCAAGGCGGGAAAGCGCTTCATCAGCGATTTTTTGGTCAATTTGTTTTGCCTGTTTAACCAAAGCAAAATCACAAACGCGCCGTAAAAGCCGCCCAGCAATACGAGGAGTCCCCCGTGCTCGGCGTGCAATTTCATGAGCACCATCATCACTGATCTTGACGGCAAAAAGCCGTGCATTACGCTGCACAATATATTCCAATTCTTCTATCGTATAAAAATTGAGACGAATTGGGATGCCAAAACGGTCTCTCAGCGGTGTGGTCAAAAGCCCCAAACGTGTAGTTGCCGCTACCAAAGTAAATTTAGCCAGATCAATTTTCACCGAGCGTGCGGCCGGCCCCTCCCCAATGATCAAATCAAGTTGATAATCTTCCATGGCTGGATAAAGAATTTCCTCAATCGCCGGATTTAAGCGATGAATTTCATCAATAAACAAGACATCACGTTCTTCGAGATTGGTCAAGAGAGCGGCTAAATCTCCTGCTTTAGCGATGACCGGTCCTGAAGTAGAGCGAAAATTAACGCCTAATTCTTTTGCCATAATCTGTGACAGCGTTGTTTTTCCCAGTCCCGGTGGTCCTACAAACAAAACATGATCCAGCGCTTCTTGCCGCGTTTTTGCTGCTTCAATAAATATTTTTAAATTAGCCCGTGCCGCTTCTTGACCAATAAAATCATCGAGAACTTGTGGTCTTAAGGAACGATCTGGATCGTTAGGAAGGGGTGCGGAACCCAGAAGGCGTTTATCTTCATCTTTATGCATTGTTACCTTGATTTTAAGTAGGAGAAGAAAGCAATTTGAGACTATGGCGGATCAGCAGAGCAGAAGAAACAGTTTCCCCCTCAAGAGCGTTCATCGCAAGAGCAAGAGCACGGGATGCATGCTCCCGCTCAAACCCTAGCTTCATCAACGCAGAAAGCGCATCATGCGCAGGTTGATTGGTCATCTCACGCTGAGGAACCGAAACAGTCTTGAGCGCTTGTTCAAAGGGGAGTGTTTTACTTTTCAACTCACCCACAATTCTTTCACTGACTTTTTTACCAACGCCCGGCGCTCGACTAATCATCGCAACATCGTTTAAGGCAATAGCCTGTGCGAGTTCATCTGGTGATAAAGTACCCAAGATTGCCAAAGCAACCTTCGCCCCTACTCCAGGAACATTTTGTAAAAGACAAAACCACTCCTGTTCAGCTCTTGTAGCAAAACCAAAAAGGCGGATTGCATCTTCCCGAACATGCGTTTCAATAAAAAGGCTTAACGTTTCCCCAACAGAGGGTAAAGAAGGACGGAGCCGATTTGAAACAAAAACCACATAACCCACACCGTGCACATCAAGAAGGATATGATCATCAAAGATATGTTCAAGAGTGCCCTTTAATTTGCCAATCATGCTTCCACCCCAATCATACCGCCATCCTTGCCTGATAAGATCGGTCAATACTCTTACGGTGCATACTATGACAAAGAGCAAGAGCAAGAGCATCAGCCGCATCACTGCTATCAAATTCAGCCCGTGAGAGGAGAACTTTGACCATCATATGAATTTGTTCTTTAGCACCGTGCCCAACACCAATAACCGATTTTTTCACTTTGTTGGGCGCATATTCAAAAACAGGAAGATTGGCTTGCGCAGGAACCAGCAATGCAATTGCACGCGCTTGCCCAAGTTTTAAAGTTGCTGTAGCATCTTTGTTGACAAACACATGTTCTACAGCGGCTTCATGGGGCATAAATTGATGCACAACCTCTGAAAGACCTTTGTGGATCTGACATAGTCTGGAAGCCAGCTCACACTTTACATCAGAAGAAACGGTCCCTGCTGCAATAAACTGAAGACGATTACCCGCAACATCGATAACGCCCCACCCTGTACGCCGCAATCCGGGATCAATGCCTATAATACGAATCGTCTCTGCCATAAACTACAGTCTATACACTTTTCCCCCCTGTGAATAAAGATGTGAATAAAGACAAGACCACAAAGCAAACAGCAGTACAAGACAAAACCAGTAAAAAGATGGTCATGCCCCCCAATTATAACACGCAACGAACAGCATCTTTATGAAGCATAACTGAAATCAATCAAAACCATTCACACATCACAAGCAAGCACCCTATCAAACACCTTATAAAACATAAAAATTCTCTTTCTCTATCATGTCCAATGCCATAACAGTTAAACATCGCAAGCGAGCAAATAGAGAGTGCTGGATTGTACATTCATTAAGTGTAAAGAGACTATGCAATAGATAGTATACACTTTACGGAAACTTTTTACATTATAACATGTTGCTACCACAGTAATTCAACAAATTGATTTATAAAGATAATTCATTATTTTGTATGTTGAATAAGAATCCCGAATATCCTAAGATTTTCTCATTACAAACCTCTTTATATTAAAGCAATAAAAACCATTCGCTTACATATGAAACGTGGGATTTCCCTATGGAGTAAACCTGTGCAAGAAAGGACTAAAAATGCCTCTCATGAACCGTCTTAAGTGCCAAAGGCTTTCGCAAACATTGGGGACTGGCAAATATGATGATCGTGCCGGCTTGCTCCGTTGCAAGCGTAAAGATGAGGGGGCTCAATGGATGTAAACAAGAACTGAGAGGTGTTTTTGAATATGCCCATTACACCACAATGACATTGCATAGAGAGGGACATTATGCATGGGACACAGAGAACCCCCGAGGCATTCATTATAGAGCACTTTATTTTGGATG
Source organism: Bartonella sp. MU37NMGALS (assembly GCF_042194015.1). Lineage (NCBI taxonomy): Bacteria > Pseudomonadati > Pseudomonadota > Alphaproteobacteria > Hyphomicrobiales > Bartonellaceae > Bartonella > Bartonella sp. MU37NMGALS. The sequence goes on along the minus strand of NZ_JBHIML010000002.1, from coordinate 101,898 downwards.
TTTTATTTTACGAGAAGGAAATAACTTCCATTCAAAACAAAAGAAGCCCAAAAACTGACACAATGTGTATCATCCTCATTAACACACGCTTTACAGCAACTTTATAGGCATAAATTACAGAGCATAAATAAATTGATGTACAAGCCCCTGCTCTATCTAGCGCCTGATCATTATCATAGCCAAAACAAAATCACACGATATATCAACAGAAAGTGTTCCAGCTGCAATCAACCGAAGCCGATTTTACAAGACCAACCATACCCCACATTCCATGCCATAATTCGCAATCAATACCTATACACCCCCTCCCTCTACCCCCCTCTCAGCTATAAGCTCAAGATATTTCCTACGCTCAAATAGAAATTAGGCAGAAAAAAGCACTCTAGATTAGTTTTAGTTGTGCAATTTCGGTTGTAAAAAATGGGTAGATTGCTCTAAATATCGCAAGAAAGAAGCAAGGAGCTATTCTTCTCAGAACGCCCAAAAGCTGTTTTCAGTCATTCGATTTGTTTTCCCACTAAATTATCATTTCTTAAACTACAACCGCCCCTTATTTACCAGAACGCTTAAACTACAGCCGCATATCTACGAAAAAATGCACGCTCCTAAACGCAATGAAATGAGAAACAAATTGGCGAAAAATTTCTGGCAATTCATGCCAATGCGGGGTCTCAAGTTCCAATGTCGGTGTATGAAGTGACACTTTTACAATTTCTTTTTTTATTTGTTCTGATGACATTTCCCCTTCACGCAGAGCAAGGAAATACCTCTAAGAACGCCCAAAGGCTGTTTTGAGCAATTCGATTTGTTTTCCTACTGGATTATCATCTTCTAAGGCACAGGAGGCTGCAGTTTCCCAACCAGCACGCATATACTGTATGCGCGCTTCTAAACGCAATGAATGAGAAACAAATTGGCGAAAAATTTCTGGCAATTCATGCCAATGAGGGGTTTCAAGTTCCAATGTCGGTGTATGAAGTGATACTTTTACAATTTCTTTTTTTATTTGTTCTGATGACATTTCCCCTTCACGCTCTGCGCGAAGAAGAAGGAGTTGAGAAGCGATTTGCATCAGTCGTGTACTTAAATACATAGCTTCTTTCGCATAGATTGCAGAAACTTCTGCCGAAAGGGAACGTGCTACTAATTTCCCTTCTGAGTCAATATACGCTGCGGTTTTTTCAATCAGCGCCATTGTTTCTTCATAGAGACGATTAAAAGCATTTTCAAAAGCATTATGCTCAATCATGATAATAGGTTCATCATATGGACGTTTATGTACACTCACGCTTTTATACTCCAAGTATCAGCACAAAATTATACCACTCAACGAACAGAGTATTAAAAAGTTTCTTTTGTTGCTGTGTAGAACGCTTTTTTTAAAACTGCTACCTCTTTTAATTTTTTTGCGCAACGCGCTTTTTATACTAAGGTTAACGCACCCAACAAACACTATAGGAGCGTTTTTCTTATAAACGGATCAGTTTCCTTGAAAAGGACCACTGCCAAGATCGCCGTCTTTCACAATAATAGGCGACTCCAAATTGCAGAGCAATACCCGTTATTATTAAGAGGGTATCGGAAAAAAACGTTCCTGTCATCACTGTTTTTATAATTTGTCCAAACATCGCAAAAATGGTTCCCGTTACAAAGACCGGTAAACTATGTTTTCCTAAGATTGCTAAAGGATGTTTCTGAGAGACATAAAACCATTTATTGATGCTTGGCAAAGAAAGAATGAAAAAGGCTAATGCAAGAACATGGAGTAAACGTGGCAAGCTTAAAAAGGTTTTATTAAAGTTCAACAATGGGGAAGACCAGCCAAGCCACCCCAAAATGCCCCACCAGTTTAAGCGAACCCATAACAGTGCCAACAAGAGATAAGCTGCCGCACAAACAATCCAAAAAGACCGAAAAGCGATTTTTTTTCCTTGTTTAAGCGCTAAAGTACTGGTCAATCCTATGACAAATAAGAATTGCCAAGACAAAGGGTTTAAAAACCACTTTCCCTCTAAAGGATAAGAAGGAGGAGCAATTTTATAAAATCCGCAGATAAGATACAGCGTAAACGAGCCCAAAAGCAGCCATTTTGTCTGTTTACAACTCAAATAAAGGATAAAAGGCGCAAAAAACATCAAAACGATATAAAGTGGAAGAATATTATTATATCCCAATTGATGCCCAAAACTTAAGGTACTCAAAAATGCGATACCAGGCTCTTTAAAAAAGAGTCTCATATTGTTCATTGATAAAAGTTTTTCTGTTTTCCATAATAAAAAGGCAGCAAAAAAAAGACTTAACGTGACAAAGGTAGTAAAAAGATATGCGCCATAGAGCTGCAAAGCTCTGTACCACAGTTTTCGGATGATAAAAGCAAAGGATTTTTGCTGTAACCGTCCATGAAAGCTTAACCCAAGAGCAATCCCTGAAAGCAAAACAAACACTTCTGCACAATCAGAAAAACCGAAATTTCTATGGGTAAAAGACTCATAGATCGTTCTGGGAATATGGTTGATGAAAATCGTCAATAAAGCTAAAGAACGAAAAACGTCAATACGTGTATCACGACGAAAAGGTTGAGTATTATGCTCAAGAATACCTTGGTATTTCATCAGTGGACTCCCACACGCCACAAACCCCTTGAAGTCCCATAAAAATGGTGGTTACCCTTATTGCCAACAAGCATAAACAGGATGAAATTTTAATTTTTAAGTGTCAAGTTTCATTTTAAGCGTTTATTTTTTAAAAGGCAAAATTTTTTTAAAGGTAAAAGAACGAAAAGAATCCATACATGTATCACAGCAAAAAGGCGACATAATTATGCTTAAAAACACTCTCATTTCTCATAAGCAGGCACCCACACACCCACAAATCCTTTAAATTACGTGAAAATGGTGGTCACTTTCATCGCAAATAAGCATAATAGAATGAAACTTTAATTTTAAGCATTATTTTTCTCTAAGAAACAGGGATTTGACATGACAGAACAAAAAAATAAACCAATTGATTCACCTCTTTTCCCTCAGTTGATTTTAACACTTGATGTTCGGCGCAACACCCCACACACATTTTTGCAGCAAATTTTTCAAACAAAGTCTTTTGCATGCGTCATCCTCTATGATTCTGAAAAGCAGAAAGATGATGGCTCTTTTTTACAACAACAAGCACAAACTTACGCAGAAGATATCCAAAATCACGACGCAGCCCTTCTCATCGCTGATGACAGCCGCATTGCTGGGCGCATAAAGGCTGATGGATTGCACATAGAAGATGATCTTAACGCTCTTGAAAGCTTCAAAAATCAGCAAAAGGAACAAAAAATCATAGGCTTTGGCAATCTACGCAATCGCCATAGTGCTATGCTTGCAGCGGAAACAGGTGTTGATTATCTATTTTTTGGAAAACTCGGTGCTGATAAAAAACCCCAAGCGCACCCCCGCAATCTCCAGTTAGCAACATGGTGGGCAGAGATTATGCAAACCCCCGCCATTATCCAAGCAGGAAGCGATTTTTCAACCTTTGATGAAGCCTTAAAAACTGGATGTGAATTCATTGCTGTAGAAGAAGTGATTTTGGGGAACGACAATCCCTTAATACTGCTTAAAACAATACAAGAAAAATGTGAGAAAACCCCCTTGTAATATAGGAGACATACATAAGCCGCTGATAAAACCCCATACACTCACTCATGCAATACCCAGTGAACATAGCGATAAGCAAAAGCTACGAAAATCCCTGCCATAGTTCAAGCAGGAAGCAATTTTGCACTCTTTGATAAAATCTTAAACACCACATATGAATTCATTGCTGTAGAAGAAGTGATTTTGGGGAACGACAACCCCCTGATGATACTTAAAATGATAAAAATAAGGGAAAAACCAAAGCACTTTCAAAAAAACAGTACACTGTCTCAAATTAAATTAGAGATTTTAGTTACTAACAATAACAATAATTAATAATAATAATAGTAGTTATAGATTACTTAATATAAAAATAAATAATTTTTAATTAAGGGATATTGTAAATGTAATTAACAGTAATTACATGAGTTATTGTTTCATAAATTATTATTCAACAAATTTTATCAATAAAAAAATGTATTATACAGTTTTTAAATTAAAAAGGGGAGAAAATGAAAAATACAAAAAATATTGATTTTGACTATATTTATAGTTCATTTGTTTCAAGATTTTATTGGAAATGTAACTATTTTAAAAACGTATTTTCACCTTTCTATATAGAGAAAAGTCTTTTTAAACATGGCATGTTAGGTCTTTTTGAGGATGAAACACAGGGGTTTTTACTGTTACCATGTGAAGCTCACTTACAAGAAGGAGAACCAACAGAATACAAATGCAGCGGGAATGGCTATTCAAAAATAATTAATAAAGAGAATATTGTCATTCTTAGAAATGGTATATCTAGTGATATTCCATCTTTAATAGCTAAAAAATATGCAGAGAGGACATATAATATATTTCAAAATCATGGTATTGTAGCGCGAACATTAGAAAATGCGGTTTCATTCCCCATAAGTCCTGAAAGCCCTATACAAAATTTAGAAAACTTGCGAAAGCACCTAGAAACTTCAATCTCTGTAGCTGATCCTGGAAGCCTTATACAAAATTTAGAAGATTTGTGGCAACAACGAGACGACTTGCTTAATGAAGCTTTCTCAATATTAGGATTAAAAAAAGGAGATAATTTTATACGCTGTGTACATGCAAGAGAGACTTTTGTGAAAAATTGTAAAGATCGTTTTAATTTTGATATTAGTTTTAAAAGCCAATATGAATATCAGGAAGAATTATCCTCTCGCTTACGGTAAAATCAAGCACCATTAATTGTCATTAGGATGTGAAAATCATAGTAGTAAAATAACTAAGCTTTGCTTTAATGAGGGGCTCTCCGCCTCTCATTAAAAAGCTGTAAGTTACAAAAACTTTTTTCATTTTTACTGCAATCTCCTAAAATCACTTTATTCCCCCTATAATCACTTTATCATTGAGCAAATGTTTTTTATCGCATACACAACACCTAGGAAGGGTTTGAAACAACTTCTTGCATATTAAAATGGGAGAGATTTTTCAATTTTAAAAGAAGCTTGTATACTACCATTGTCCGAGCATCTGTACCTATATTGTCAAAGTGAGAGAGTGCTAAGATTGCGGGAAATCATAGCGCATCCAAATTATCTTATATTGTATCGAGTAGCTGCAAAATAAACTGAGATTTTAACCGTAGTACACGCCCGCCGTAAATTTCCTAACTCCATTTGATTTGATGAAAAACGCAATACCTCTCACGAGAAAAACACTATTTTAATTTTTATTGTAAATTTCCTGAAATTACTTTATGAATTAAAAGATGTTTTGGTCGCATACGCAACGACCAAGAGGGTCTTGAAAGCCCGAAAATCTAAACATGAATTTACCCCACTTTGTGGGTATCCCGGAATTCCGGGAGTTTTTGCTATGTCCAGGTGCTCTCAGCACTAAAAGCAAAAAAAGCTGATTAGATTTCAGTACTTTCAAGCTCCCGGAATACTCATGCGAGGGCGCTCGCAACCGGCGGGGAAACATGCAATCTCAAAATCTTAATATTGATCTTTTTATTGGCAAAAAAATTCGCTTAAAACGAAAAATGCTAAAAATGTCTCAAAAAACATTAGGTCAACATTTAGGTGTTACTTTCCAACAAATCCAAAAATATGAAAAAGGCTTAAATCGTGTCAGCGCAGGGCGTTTAATGGAAATTTCTGATATCTTGAATGTTCCACTTTCCTTTTTCTATGCCAATATCATTACAAAACAACAGCCCCCATACCACCATGATGAAATCGCATCAAGCACAGAGGAATATCTGCTGCTCAAAAGATTTAGAACTCTCACAACGGTAAAAAAGAAAGCCTTTTTACAACTGATCTCTGAAGAGAATGCAAACTAACATCACACGGATAGCACGCACTATTCAAAGTCCCCTTTGTAACACTTTATTGCTTGAATGCAAAACATACCACCCCTCCATTTTAAAAAACGACACGTTAAGAGACACTATTTTAATTTTTATTGTAAATTTCCTAAAATTACTTTATGAATTAAAAGATGTTTTGGTCGCATACGCAACGACCAAAAGGGGCCTTGAAAACCCTAGATCCGAGCGTAAAGATGAACCCACTTTGTGGGTATCCCGGAATTCCGGGAGTTTTTGCTATGTCCAGGTGCTTTAAGCACTAAAAGCAAAAAGGCTGACTCGGATTCAGTGTTTTCAAGCTCCCGGAATACTCATGCGAGGGCGCTCGCAACCGGCGGGGAAAAATGCAATCTCAAAATCTTAATATTGATCTTTTCATTGGCAAAAAAATTCGCTTAAAACGAAAAATGCTAAAAATGTCTCAAACAACTTTAGGACACGCTTTAGGTGTCACTTTCCAACAAATTCAAAAATATGAAAAAGGCTTAAATCGTGTCAGCGCAGGGCGATTAATGGAAATTTCTGATATTTTGAATGTTCCACTTTCCTTTTTTTACGCGGATATCTTAACAAAACAGCAGTCCCCATATCATCATGATGAGATCGCATCGAACACAGAGGAATACCTGCTGCTCAAAAGATTTAGAACTCTCACAACGGTTAAAAAGAAAGCCTTTTTACAGCTGATCTCTGATGAGAGTGCAAACAATATCACACGGATAGCGCGCTATTCATAAGCATTCATAAGTATTTTAAAAAGCAGCCCCCATTGTAAGCATTTTTTCATTTTAGGAGGAGATGCCCTTAATATAATAGACGATAAGCATTTTTACACACAATAACCCTTTATCATTATTATTTTTAACAGGACTATTTTCAACAGTCTGGCTCTCGTCAACATTTATGCTATTTTTTTAAACTTACCGAACCCTACCTTAACTAAGATGAAAAACTGAGAGATAAAAAGTAATATAGAAATGAAATTCTTATACGGCTTGTAATGATGAAAAAAAAATGTGAAAGTTCTGATCGGTAATGAGGAGAAAACACCATGATCAAGAGAAGCGTGAAGCTGCTTATCTTAGGCGTGCTTGGCCTTGCAAGTTCTGCTGTCAATTCAGCTGGAAACACTGAAGAATTCTCAAGTTCTGAAGACTCTTTCAATACGATTCAAGAAGCTTCAAACACTCAAGAACCTTTTCAGCCCTTAAAAGCTGGAGACTATGATCAAGCCTATGACTATTACATCCAAGGTTATTATTTAAAAGCTTTTCGTGAAGCACTCCGACGTGCTGAAAAAAATGATCCTTTTGCACAAACTCTTCTTGCCAGAATTTATATGGAGGGATGTGCTGTCCCTATTGACGGTGCGCGTGCTGCTTTATGGTTTGAACGCGCCGCAAAACAGGGGGAACCCCAAGCACAACTACGCTATGGGCTTATGTTGTTTGATGGTAACTTTATAAAACAAAATCAAGAACTTGGTGAACAGTTCATTCAAAAATCTGTCAATGCAGGCGTCAAGGAAGCCTATTTTTATTACGGACAACTGCTTCTTTATAAAGCCGCACAGGAAAAACAAGCTCTCCCTGGTGTTTCTTCTCAAAGCCGTGAAAATGAAGCAATCGAGCAAGCCTTAAAATTGTACTTAAAAGGTGCTGCTCTTGGAGATGCTGAAGCTGCTTTTTCTGCTGCAAAAATTCTTTCCTTAGGCACGTTAAAACGACCAAAGGATGATCGCAATGCTCGCAAACTCATGGAGGTAGCGGCTCAAAACAACCACTTAAAAGCTCAACTTCATTTAGCACAATGGCTTATACAGGGGCGTGGAGGAGAAACAGATTTTCCCCGTGCTTTTCATTTACTTCAAAGAAATGCTATCAACATGATAGCACCAGCACAGATTTCCCTTGCAAGGCTTTATCGAGATGGCACAGGAACAAAAGGCGATATAATAATGGCAGCGGCATGGTATATGCTCGCAAAAGAGGCAAAAATGCAAGCTCCTGATCTTGAAATAATGCTCCAAGGCATGGACAAAACACAACTAGAAAAAGCGCACAAAGAAGCAATAAAGCTCCTTCCTGTTTTTTAAAATACTCCTCTCTGCATCAAAAAGATAAAATTTATAGAAATTCCGGGAGTTTTTGCACTGTCCAGGTGCTTTAAGCACTAAAAGCAAAAAGGCTGATTTGAGTTCAGTATTTTCAAGATCCCGGAATACCAACGCGAGGGCGCTCGCACCCCGTCGGAGGGAAATGCAAACCAAAGATCTTTATAACGACATTTCCATTGGTAAAGAAAACGCACTGGTATCATTTGCTTAAGCAAACAATATCCAATAAGCAAAAGAACTAGGCTATCCGAAAATTCCAAAAGCTCTATTTGTTCATTCTTTTTGCTTGGATGAAAAACACACCAACTCTCATTAAAAAACTATTTTTTATTGTAAATTTGCTGAAATTACTTTATGAATTGAAAGGTGTTTTGGTCGCATACGCAACGACCAATAGGGCTCTAAAAACCCGAAACCTCGTACATAAATTTACCCCGCTTTGCGGGTGTCCCGGAATTCCGGGAGATTTTGCTATGTCCAGGTGCTTTAAGCACTAAAAGCAAAATGCTGATTCGAGGTCAGTGTTTTTAGACTCCCGGAATACCAACGCGAGGGCGCTCGCACCCGGCGGGGGGCTTTAAAATGCAAAGTAAAAATCTTAATATTGATCTTTTTGTAGGCAAAAAAGTTCGTTTTAGACGAAAAATGTTGAAGATGTCTCAAAAAACATTAGGTCAACATTTGGGTGTCACTTTCCAACAAATCCAGAAATATGAAAACGGCTTAAATCGTGTCAGCGCAGGGCGTTTAAAAGAAATTTCCGATATCTTAAATGTTCCGGTTTCCTTTTTCTATGCGGATATCATCACAAAACAACAGCCCCCATACCACCATGATGAAATCGCATCAAGCACAGAGGAATACCTGCTTTTAAAAAGATTTAGAGTTCTAACCTCGATAAAACAAAGAGCCATTTTACAGCTCATCGCTGATCAGAATGAAAGCTTTTAACATTATGATATAGGGCGCTACACTCTTTGTTCTTAACTTGCCTCCCACACCTCAAAGGACAGAAGTCCCTTCCCTATCCAGTTGGGAAACAATCCGTCTTCTCAGAACAGAACTCTTTTAGCTTCCGATTTCATGTGGTTCATTTCACAAGATTATCCGGACAAGCCCCCCTCAAATATTCACCACACATTCTCAATTAAAAACACCTCATGGTTTTACGGAACTTATATCATTGCCATCAATGATGATATTTTACGACACAAAGGGATAAAATCCCCAAAAATTCTAAAAATTTTTTGTGCAAATTTTTAAAAAGCTTGCGTCTGAGCGCTTTTTATGGTCTTGCAAAGAACTGAAAAGCAAAAATACATCAAGGTCCTTTTTTTACTCAAGCTTTTCTCTTTGCAAAAAACATGAGAAAACCTATGGAGCACACAGGACCATGAGAGAGCCGCAAGGCTAATCAAAGGAATTTGAGCCCGAAAATAACAAAAGAGCTTGACTGTTAAAGGCAGCAAAGAAAAGCGCCATAACGACAACAAGAGAGCTCTTTTTGCAAGAATAGAATTGGATAGAAACGATGAAAATTAATGGCAATGAAATTCGCCCTGGTAATGTGATCGAACATCAAGGAAGCTTATGGGTTGCTGTTAAATGCAACGCTGTAAAACCAGGAAAAGGTGGTGCATTTAACCAAGTTGAAATGAAAAATTTAATTGATGGTACAAAACTTAACGAACGCTTTCGTGCTGCTGAGACGGTTGAACGCGTGCGCCTTGAACAAAAGGATTTCACATTTCTTTATCAACAAGGGGATGCTTTGGTCTTTATGGATTCAGAATCTTATGAACAACTTGAACTTCAAAAGGATTTTGTTGGTGAACGTGCTGCTTTTCTCCAAGATGGGATGACTGTCACAGTTGAACTTTATCAAGAAAAGCCTATTGGCATCTCACTTCCTGATCAAGTTGCTGTCACGATTGCGGAAGCCGATCCTGCCATCAAAGGACAAACGGTTACCTCCTCTTATAAACCCGCCATTCTTGAAAACGGAATTCGTATTCTTGTTCCCCCCTTTATGAATGCTGGTGAACGTATCATTGTAGACACCAATGAGTTGATTTATTTGCGTCGCGCAAATGAAAAAGATAAATAAAGGAATAAAAAATGGCCCATTCTGCAGTCATGAATGTCATGGTGCAAGCTGCAATGAAAGCAGGACGCTCGTTGGTGCGTGATTACGGTGAAGTGCAAAATTTGCAAGTGTCTTTGAAAGGACCAGCAGATTATGTCAGCCAAGCAGATCGCAAAGCGGAAAAAATTATTTTCAATGAATTAAGCAAAGCGCGCCCCAAATTTGGTTTTCTAATGGAAGAGTCTGAAGAAATCATTGGCGAAGATTCCCAACACCGTTTTATTGTTGACCCATTAGATGGCACCACAAATTTTCTCCATGGCATTCCTTTTTTTGCTGTTTCCATTGCCTTAGAAAGTCAAGGAAAAATCGTTGCTGGTGTTATTTACAATCCCGTAAGTGATGAACTCTTTACCGCAGAACGCGGGTGTGGTGCTTTTTTCAATGACCGACGCTGTCGCGTTTCTGCACGGCGCAGACTAGAAGATTGTGTCATTGCCACAGGAATGCCTCATTTTGGTCGCCCAAATCATGGAACCTATCTTATTGAATTACGCAATGTGATGGCGGAAGTTGCCGGACTTCGCCGTTTTGGCGCTGCTGCTCTTGATTTAGCTTATGTTGCTTCTGGCCGAACCGATGGCTTTTGGGAAGATAACCTGCAAATTTGGGATATGGCTGCTGGAATATTGATGGTTCGCGAAGCCGGTGGTTTTGTCACTGATAAAGAAGGCGGAAGCGATATATTTCGCAAAAAAAATATCATTGCTGGCAATGAACACATTCGCATCAAACTAGAAAAAACCCTCAAAAAAGGCATTTAGACCTCAGAAGTAGTGTCATTTTAAAAGGCAATGCTAATTAAAAGGCAATGCTAAAAGTTCAACTTTGCAACATCCCCATAGAGATATCCCTCATCACGCAACCTTATCTCTTATTGAATTGCGCAAATAATGAGGGAAGTTTCTGGTCTTCGCCTTCTTAGCACTGCTGCTCTTAATTTAGCTTATGTCACCGCAAGAAAAACCGATGGCTTTTGGGAAGACAATCTACAAATTTTTGATAGAACTACCGGCATACTAATAGTTCGCGAAGCCGGTGCTTTTGTCACCGATAAAGAAGGCGGCAGCGATATATTCCGCAAAAAAATATCATTGCTGGCAATGAACACATTCGCATCAAACTAGAAAAAAACTCAAAAAAAGTATTTAACTCTTATAGTTTTTTACAAAAACCTTAGAACCTTAAAACCCCACGTGAAGAGAGAGTTTTAAATTTTCTTTACATAAAACGATAGGAAATAACTAATCAGATATTAACAAAAACATCATCACAAATAAAAAATATACTCGCTATACCCCCCACAAAAGCAATCCTCAACAGCTTACCTTATTGACGTTTCTGTTATTCAAATTCCCCTCCAAACAAGCCACAAAAAGCAATTATCGCACCCAAAACAAAAACACAATCCATTTCCTCCTCAATATATGCTCTTTATAGTGCGCTATCCATTGATCGAAAAAACTCTCCTCTCTCATAAAAACTGCCGCATATGCTTAAGAGTTTTCACGTCTTTTCCACTGAAGTAATAACATCGTAGGTTGACTCCGTTTTTTGTTCGTAAGAGGATCTACAAACTTTTGCAGAGTTATTCCATTCCTTCTCATTAATCGCACTGCTTTTACACAAAATTTCTTAAAATACGAGTTATCCAAGACACTACATATTTTTTTGTAATGTTCATAAGTAAGTTTTTTTCCAAGTGCTTGCTTGCACAATAAACGCACTTTGTGCTCCCCTCGAACACAAATATCTTTTACCAATGGAAGCCGATCTCCACTGAATTTCATATCTTCCCTAGGATTTTTTTATCCCCAGTACGTCTCTTTCCCATAGCCTTACTCCCTCATCCCATTGTTTCAACCATTCTTGCGATACTTTTTGAGTTTTTGCCAAAAGTCTTTGTTCCCATTGTGCAATAATATCTTGATATCCAGCGCAATCTTGCTCTTTTTGCTCAAGTTGTTTAGTTAAATGCTTGTTTTGATAAATTGCGAATGCAAGCATTAAGCTTCCCCCACAACACACTATCATTGCAAAACCAAACAAAAAATCCACTGAGTATCCGAAATACCACGACTTCCCCATCAATATGATGCACAAAATCATAACGCCGAATCTCACACTCCCACATTCTTTCCCCCATTTCCAAATGACCTTAATTATAGCTATTATGAAAGCTATTGCCCATTTTATGTCTTCTTCCATTCTTGCTCTCTTCTAACCTCACCAACATTTAACGCAGCTCTTTTATCGATCCCTCGATATTGTATCAATATGTGTATATCTGATTTGAAAATTACTACATATTATATTTTAATAAAAAAATACACAAAATATAGATATTTTTATTGGTAAAATAAAACAATTTGTATTTAATAATACTACTCTCATGCTTTATGCGCTTTAAAGAAGAGCCTTATAAGCCCTCAAAGTGCATGATCCATGAAATATTGGTTTTCAAAATAATAAAAACCTTAACACCGCAAAATATACTGCGTGCTTTGTTAGCTCTGTTTTATAACATCGATAAAAAGCGTCTTTCTACTCATTTATCAGCTCTTTTTTAGTAAACCGACATCATCATACACTTTCCTAATCCCCTCAATATTACTACAGCCCCTAAAACTTGAGACGATTCATGAAGAGGACTTATTCTTTCTAAAGTGTTTTATTCACGCGGGTTCTCTCTGCTTGCCACATACAAGAGACATGGTTTTAACTAATACAACATAACTAAATTTGAAACGAGAAAATCCTATGGTATTCATGATCTCTCATGAAAAACAATGAATTACTCTTATAAATAAACGTGACAGTTAAATCAACGTGACAGTGCTGTTATGAAGAGAACTCCTTGCACATCTTAATAGTGCATAGAGATTAACTGGGTGTCATTTTATATTCTGTACACAGATGAAGTATTTTTATAAAAATGCTCCGTCTTGCGCAGAAAAAAGGACAGCCCGTTAAGACCTTAAAAAGAAAAACCTCTGAATGCTTGCCCCTCTTTTTCCATGAGAGATTCAAATTGATAAGCCTGTCTAAAAAGAGAGCTGTTTATGTCCTTAAAGATACTGCTCTTGTATCAAGATCACTTACTCCGGTGAAAATTGGAGTTTTGCGAGGTAAGCATAGACGCCATTTTTTGCCACAAGTTCTGCATGGGTTCCTTCTTCCACAAGAGCGCCTTTATCCATCACGAGAATACGATCAGCTTTTAAAATTGTTGCCAAACGATGTGCAATTACCAAGGTTGTACGATTTTGCATCAATCCTTCTAAGGCATCTTGCACCAACTTTTCACTGTTTGCATCTAAAGCAGATGTTGCTTCATCAAGAAGCAACAGGGGTGCATTTCTTAGAATTGCCCGTGCAATACCAATGCGTTGTTTTTGCCCCCCAGAAAGCATGGTACCACGTTCTCCTACTTGCGTATCCAAGCCATCTGGTAAAGCTTGAATAAATTCAAGTGCATTAGCCGCTTTAGCGGCAGCAAGGATTTCCTCTTCATAGGTATTTTCAGTTCCAAAAATAATATTATCACGCAATGTTCCATCAAAAATGGCGACATCCTGTGGAACATAGGAAATTGCACTGCGTAAATCTTGTAAAGAAAGGCGATTAATTTCCATGCCATCCAACCGAATTGTTCCACTTATCGGGTCATAAAAACGAAGGATCAAAGAAAAAATAGTGCTTTTTCCTGCTCCTGAAGCCCCAACAAAAGCAACCGTTTCTCCTGCCTTTACAGAAAACGAAAGCGAGCGTAAAACCTTCTCTTGAGGTCTAGAAGGATAAGTAAAATCAACCTGATCAAAAACAAGTTCGCCTCGAACAGGTTGTTCCAATGATAAAGGATTTTTAGGAGCTACAATAGTAGGTTGTTCTTGTAACAATTCGGAAAGCCGCTCAGCAGCGCCTGCGGCTTGGATTAACTCTGCCCCCAGTTCCGATAATTGCGCAAAAGTAGAAGCTCCAAAAACTGCATAAAGGACAAATTGCCCTAATGTCCCGCCTGTCATCGTTCCATTTAAAACATCGCGCGACCCAATCCATAAAACAGCAACCACACTGCTAAAAACCAAAAAAATTGCAAAACCCGTAAAAAAGGAGCGCAGGATCACGGAAGCACGTGCTGTTTGAAAAGCACGTTCTATCAATTGTGAAAAACGTGTTGCAACGAGTTTTTCTGCGGTAAAAGCTTGCACAGTGCGAATAGCACTTACCTGTTCTGTAGCAACAGCATTGGCATCTGCGAGACGATCTTGCGCCGCACGTGTACGAGAGCGAACTTTCCGCCCAAAAACCACTAAGGGAATGGCCACAACAGGAATAGCAACCAAAACCAACAAAGACAATTTAGCATTGGTAATCACCATCATCACGACGGCTCCGATCACTATAATCAACTGACGCAAAGCAGTAGAGGCGGTAGAACCCACAGCTAATTTTATTTGTGTTGTATCTGTTAGAAGCCTTGAAACAATCTCTCCTGAATGCGACCGATCAAAAAAAGCAGGAGAAAGTTTCATAATATGAATAAACACATCACGCCGTAAATCGGCAACAATCCGCTCTCCTAATGTGATAACACAATAATAACGGGCTGCTGAAGCAAATGCGAGAAGCAAGGCTAAGATAAACAAAATTCCGAAGTAAAAATTGATATGTCCATGGCTTGAAGTAGAAAACCCATGATCAAACATTTGGCGGATAGCCACAGGCAAAGCTAATGTGACAAGAGCCGCAACAGATAACGCTAGAAAGGCAAAGATAAACAACCAACGATAGCGCAAAAGATAAGGAAAAAAAATTGCAAGCGAAGAGAATGAAGATTTTCTAGGAGAAGATTTTGTAGATTTTTCTGAATGATTAAAGAGATTCATAAGGTTTCGCTCACTATATTGAATTTATAACACTTGATACAATGATGCATCTTGAACACTTGTTTTTTTATGTGTGCTCAGCTATAGGAATAAATACTTTAATCAATGTATCAAAAAGACAAAGGAAGCGCACTTAAAAAAATCGAGCAAGTGCTGTTTCATTCTGTAAACGCAAAAGGTTTTTACGCATGAAAGCGAATATTCATCCCAACTATCACACAATTACCGTTGTTATGACGGATGGAACCCAATATAAAACGCGCTCTACTTGGGGAAAAGAAGGCGATACTCTTAATCTAGATATTGACCCAAGAACGCATCCAGCATGGACAGGTGGCTCCCAAACACTCGTAGACCGTGGCGGTCGTCTTTCTAAATTCAAAAATCGTTTTGGTAATATTGGCATGTAAAAGCCTATTACTAATTATAAAGAGCACAAGTTTTAAAAAATGATTGCTCTATTGTAAGTGATTGGTTTTTTTATGCTGTAAAGAGTGCACTTTAAATATTAATTCAAAAACGCATCCAACATAAATAGATAGGATCTTAGGCACTAATAAATCTTGGTGGCTGCGTTTTTAAATTTAAAAATCAGTTTGAAATACGAGCATAAATCCTTCCTCTTAGAGTATAACGACCTGAAATAAAATAATTACAAACTATCCTTCTTTTTTTGGAACTGAAAAATACCCATGAAGAGAGCATTCTTGTCGCCGCTAAAGCGGCTAATACGCTTGAATTGATTCGAGCTTTACCAGATTGGCTTGGATACGTGAATAGAAGAACGTGGTACCATGCTTTCTGAGGGACAAGACAACGCATCGGTATTGTATGGTCAATTCTAAGAAATACACCCCTGTTGCTGCAAGTCGGCACCATCATTATATTTGCCAGCTCGTCAGTATTGCTACAACCTTGGCACTTGAGACAATTCATTATAGGCATTTTAAGTCCTTTCTTAATATTTTTTTTATTCACGCGGGCTCTCCCCGCCTGTAACGTGCAAGAGACATGGTTTTGGTTGATTCAACATGGAACAGATTTGAAATGAGAAAATCCTATGGTATTCGGAATTCCCATTCAACATACAAAACAGTGAATTATTATTATAAATCAAAACATTGCTGCTTTATGAAGCAACATCTGCTTTAGATGCAAACAGTGAAAAGTTGGTGCAAGACGCCTTAGAAGGATTGATGCAAAATCGTACAACCTTGGTAATTGCACATCGTTTGGCAACAATTTTAAAAGCTGATCGTATTCTCGTGATGGATAAAGGCGCTCCTGTGGAAGAGGAAACCCATGCAGAACTTGTGGCAAGAAATGGCGTCTATGCCTATTTGGCAAAACTCCAATTTTCACCTGAGTAAGTGATCATTATAAAGACAATATCTTTAAGGACATAAACAGCACTCCTTTTCAGACAGGCTTATCAATTTGAACTTCTCATTTTTCCATTTAACACACGATAAGGTACCATTTAGGCACCATGAGAAGCTTTCCCCTTATATCATGATTTCAAAAGCCGCATGAGAAAAACAAAATAAGCCGTTTGGGTGTCTTAAGGTCAAGGATGCCGATAGGCGCAACTTGTAAAGGGGGTTGCCTTGAGCTTAAGGACCAAGGCTTGTTAGCCCCTTCATTAAACGCGGGTCTGATGTTATGATCTTGGAGAGCGATTATTAAGAATTTGAGAGGCAGACAGCCTCTCATTTTGATTTATATGCAAACAAATTGCACTCTATTTATTCAGGGAGAATAAGAACATACCCAGGAGGTGCTAAACGGAATAAGAGAGCATCGTAACCCCAACTAGCAGACAGGCAGCAAATAGAAGAAACGCCTTCAAGAATTGTTAAGAGTAATGCGAACGATATACCGGCTTCATCTGCTGTTGCGTCACGGCGTTCTAAGAGGTATCCGACAAAAAAGAAAAAGCACCCTATTCCACTCACCGACCCAAAGACTTTTAATTCGGTATGAACCGGTCCACGTATGTTGAGCAAGATAATAAAAATTATGAAAGTAAATACTGTAAAGATCCCTTCGAATACCCCACGCACCATATTGCACAACTTTCGCATCATAATTGCAGAAAAGCTCTGTTCTGCGTATCGATTTTCTCTTTTTGTGCTTGTATTCTTAGAAGATATACCGTCCACAACTCCCCCCGTTTTAAGCCAAGATGCTATGAAGTTATTTATTTTTAATTATATCATCATAAAATACAAGAAAAATTTATTCATTTTAACGAAAAAATAGGTGTTTTATTGAGGTGCAAATCTATTTTGTTAGCAAGAGTTATTCAATCCGTTCGTCAATAGAAAGGCTACTCCCTTACAGAGAAAGCTATCCTGACGCACAAAAACTTCATAAGCTGTATTCCAATCCGCTCAGAAATCGCAACTCTCCAATCTACCCGCTTTTCCACCTTTGAAACTGTAATAAAATGGATTCTGCTGATGACAAGTAATGATAACATGAAAAAGAAAAAATATCACAATATCAAACTCTTCAATACAGTATGAGCTTTATGATTTTCACTCAAAAAGCAAGTGCCTACCCATGAACGACACCATACTAAAGTGCTGTGCATTCACAAATTTCCTTTAAAGCACCATCTCCCCTTCCCGAAATCGCACCTCTTGCGCAATCTTATCTCTCGATAGCACCCATTAGAAACTTTTAAAAGGTCCAAGGAGAAAACTCTCTGAGAAAGCTTTCAAGCCTAAAACGCCCCCGCCATTTTTATCATGATGAGGGCACCCAAAAAACACGCAGAAACAAGCAAAATCTCTCCGCATTTAAAAACAGAGTTTGTGCTTCAAGCGCACGCTTTTTCTTGTTCTGTTGTCCATTGTCCCAAAGCCGCAAGATGATTCATCAAAGCTCGATGACTAAATGCCTTCTGTGCAACAGCAATATTCTCATCCTTTCCAGCCCATGCTTTTAAAGCAGCTGCTTGTAATGCTCGTCCATAGGAAAAGGTCAATTTCCAAGGAAATGCGCCCAAAGAATTCATAGCAGATAAATGCGCCGTTGCTTCCTTATCAGACTGTCCTCCAGAAAGAAAAGCAATTCCAGGAACAGCAGCAGGAACAGTCTGTTTAAGCACCTGGACGGTCTTTTCAGCAACTTCTTCGACAGAAGCCTTGCGCGCATCCTTACCATCAATCACCATATTGGGCTTTAAAATCATCCCCTCCAAAAGAACACGAGCTTCAAACAATTCTTTAAAGACGGTCTGTAAAACAGCTTTTGTCACCTCAAAGCAACGTGTAATGGAATGCCCACACGATGGTCCATCCATCAACACTTCCGGCTCAACAATCGGCACAATATTGAACTCCTGACACAAGGCAGCATAGCGTGCAAGAGCTTGTGCGTTTTGTCTTATGGCGCCTCTTGTTGGCAAAGCGTGTTCATCAATAGCAATCACCGCACGCCATTTAGCAAAACGTGCTCCCAAAGCATAATAGTCTTTTAGCCGCTCACGAAGACCATCCAACCCTTCGGTAATTGTCTCTTGAGGAAAAGCGGCCAAAGGTTTTGCACCGGTATCAACTTTAATCCCTGGCAAAGCGCCTGAATCCCGAATAAGATCCGTCAACATTTTCCCAGTTGATGCTTTTTGCCGAATGGTTTCATCAAATAAAATAACCCCAGAGATGGCGTTTTCCATCGCTTCTTTTGTACTAAAAAGCATTTCACGATAAGCACGGCGCTTATCTTCATTGGATTCAACACCAATACTTTCAAAACGCTTTCCAATGGTCGCCGTACTTTCATCTGCCGCCAAAATACCTTTACCCGCATGCACCAAAGCAAGTGCAATATCTTCAAGCCGTTCATTCATAAAAAATTCCTCTTTATTTTGTCTTAATTTCTAAAAATGCGCAACACTATCAAAACACTCTACAAGACCGTATAGTTTTTCTTTAACCTTCCCTTCAAAGAAACCCCTTAAGCCTGCATAAGGGCAAGAATGCCAGGCAGAACCTTACCTTCCATCCATTCCAAAAAAGCCCCTCCAGCAGTCGAGAGATAAGTAAAATCATTGGCAACACCAGCATGATTAAGGGCAAAAACCGTATCGCCCCCTCCTGCAATTGAAACCAACTTTCCCGTCAAACTACGTTCTGC
Source organism: Bartonella sp. MU37NMGALS (assembly GCF_042194015.1). Taxonomy (NCBI): domain Bacteria; kingdom Pseudomonadati; phylum Pseudomonadota; class Alphaproteobacteria; order Hyphomicrobiales; family Bartonellaceae; genus Bartonella; species Bartonella sp. MU37NMGALS. Next base: position 82,631 of record NZ_JBHIML010000002.1, on the reverse strand, counting down.
TGCATGGCATGCAACGGCAATGGTTCCCTTATCAAAGGGAGACATCTCAAAAACACCAAGGGGTCCATTCCACACAAGAGTAGCAGCTTCATCTATCGCAGCATTGATATGCGCAATAGAGCGCGTCCCAATATCCAATATCATGCCATCTTGTGGAATATCTTCAATGTCATAAAGACGATGCGGTGCATCTTTTTCAAAACGAAATCCAACGACAGCATCCACAGGGAGCAGAAGCGTACATTGACACTCTTGCGCTTTTTTAATAATTTTTTTTATCGTGTCCATCAGTGCATGTTCACACAGTGACTTACCAACAGACACACCTTGCGCTGCTAAAAAACTGTTAGCCATGCCCCCACCAATCACGAGATGATCAACCTTTTCCACCAAATGATTGAGCACAAAAAGCTTGCTGGAAACTTTCGCTCCTCCCACAAGGGCAACCACAGGACGTGCTGGATTGCCAAGTCCTTTTTCTAACGCCTGCATCTCACCTTGCAAAGAGCGCCCTGCATAAGAAGGCAACAAATGCGTTATTCCCTCCACCGAAGCATGGGCACGATGAGAAACTGAAAAAGCATCATTGACATAGAGATCCCCATTATGAGCCAAAGCTTCCGCAAAAGAACAATCATTCTTTTCTTCACCAGCATAAAAACGAACATTTTCAAGCAGTAAAATACCCCCATTTTGTAATGACTCAACCGCAACCTGCACCACCGAACCGATACAGTCAGGAGCAAAAGAAACAGGCTGATTAATGATCTTTTCCAGCACTTGCACAACAGGACGGAGTGAAAACTCTGGCTCTACCTTTCCTTTAGGGCGACCACAATGAGAAAGCAGAATAAGTTTAGCACCCCGCTTTTGCAGCTCAATGATTGTCTCTTTATGTCGCTCTAAGCGCGTCGTATCACAGACCTTGCCGTGTGCCATTGGCACATTAAAATCCACCCGCACAAGAACACGTTTTCCAGTGACATCAACATCATCAAGTGTACGAAACCCCATCACTGCTTCCTCTTCACTTTCCATTGTTTCAAATAAAAACGCATCCAACAACCCTGCCCACTTTTCTTTCCACTTATCCCCTCTTTGCTTTTACAAGAGATCCACGACAGCTTATCTCTCACCCTCTGCTTGAAAAGCCAAAGCTTCATCGTCAAATGTACAAAAGCCCACCATTGCTCTTAATCTTCATATCCCATTGTGGCAAACAAATGCATTCGCTCAACTTGATCTCTATTAAAGCTTGCCTTTTACTTCTAAGCAAGAGAGTTTACATCTCCTAATTTTCTAACGTTTTCTCAAAGGGTATCTCGTTCAGATCTTACTTTTTCAAAGTTTACTCTTTCATGCAGCTTTTAAAAGCACGTATTGACACGGTATTAAAACAAAACACATCATCAATTTTTCAATATTCTCTTCTCTCTAGCGTATGAGAACAACAGCCTCTATCTGTTTTTCTCAAAATTGTACAAAAATGAGACTATTCCCTATAAAAAGAGGACCCTGAGGTCCTCTTATATTGTCTTAGCAAAAGCCACAGCCGTATCACTCATACGGTTAGAAAAGCCCCATTCATTATCATACCAAACCAGAACGCGACAGAGCTTACCATCAATCACTTTTGTTTGATCATTGTGGAAAATAGCTGAATGAGGATTATGATTAAAATCACAACTCACGAGTTTTTCTTCTGTAGTGTCCAAAATGCCCTTCAAAAGACCTTGTGCAGCAGCAGCAATAGCTGTATTAATTTCTTCAATTGTTGTGGAACGCTTAGCGATAAATGTCAAATCAACTACAGAAACATTAGGGGTCGGAACACGAATCGATACACCATCAAGCAATCCCTTTAATTCTGGTAAGACCAATCCCACAGCTTTTGCCGCTCCTGTTGAGGTAGGAATCATAGAAAGAGCTGCTGCACGTGCACGATAAAGGTCACGATGCATTGTATCCAACACAGGTTGATCACCCGTATAAGAATGGATTGTTGTCATGAAGCCCTTTTCAATACCCACCGTGTTGTGCAAAACTTGTGCTACAGGCGCCAAGCAATTGGTAGTACAAGAGGCGTTTGAAACAACACGATGCTCCTTGCTTAAAGAGAGATGATTAACCCCATAGACAACCGTAAGATCTGCTCCTTCAGAAGGCGCAGAAACAAGAACACGCTTTGCCCCCGCATCCAAATGAGCACTTGCTTTATCACGCGTAGTAAAAATGCCCGTACATTCTAAAGCAATATCGATATCCAAATCTTTCCAAGGCAATTGAGCAGGATCACGCTCTGCGCATACCTTTATTAAACCACCCCCCACATCAATGGCATCCCCTACCACCTTAACGGTCCCAGGAAAACGCCCATGAACTGAATCATAGCGCAATAAATGGGCATTTGTTTCCACCGATCCCAAATCATTAATTGCGACCACTTCAATATCTTGCCGTTCACTTTCCACAAGTGCACGTAAAATATTGCGACCAATACGACCAAACCCATTAATTGCAACACGAACTGTCATTTCACATGTTTCCTCATCAATTTTTTAAGCACAACATTTAAAACACAATAAATGGGTACCAATCCAAAATCATTAATTCCCACAATGTCAATATCTTGATCAATCACTCACTTATCCACAATAATGCACAAGATCATCCACAACACTAGACAGAATATGATGCCCTAAAACCACCCCATTCATGACAACACAAACTATCACTTTGTCTTTTCCTCTTTGATCTTTCCAAGCTCTTTTTCAACGGTAGCGACCACATTCTCACAAGTAATACCAAAATGCGCATAAAGGGCATCAATTGTTCCACTTTCCCCAAAGCCCTCCATACCAATAAACACACCATCACCGCCAATAAAACGATCCCACCCTTGGGCGACAGCAGCTTCAATGGCAATTTTAATCGGTGCCTCCCCAATGAGAGCACGCTGATAAGAGAGAGACTGTTGAGAAAAAAGTTCAAAACAAGGCACAGAAACCACACGCGTTGGGATGCCTTTTTCTTCTAACACCGTATATGCCTCCACTGCAATTTGCAATTCTGAACCAGAAGCAAACAGCGTCACTTGTGCATCATCACTAGCTGTTAGGAATTCATAAGCACCGAGCATACAGAGATTTTCTTCTTCATACTCTTGACGCAAAAGCGGTAGATTTTGTCGACTCAAAGCCAAAGTAGAAGGCGTTTTGCGTGCTTTCAAAGCCAATTGCCAACACTCGACTGTCTCCATAGCATCAGCAGGTCGAAACACAAGATGATTAGGCATTGCGCGCAGGCAAGCCAAATGTTCCACGGGTTGATGGGTCGGACCATCCTCACCAAGACCAATAGAATCATGTGTCATGACATAAATCACCCGCAATCCCATAAGAGAAGAGAGCCGCATAGCAGGACGCATATAGTCAGAAAAGCATAAAAAGGTTCCCCCATAAGGAATAAAGCCGCCATAAAGGGCAAGACCATTCATCACGGCTCCCATTACATGTTCGCGAATTCCATAATGCAGATAACGCCCTGAAAAATCTTCAGCAGAGATACTTTTCATCTGGCTGCTTTTTGTATTATTAGATCCGGTTAGATCAGCCGAACCACCAATAGTTTCAGTAACGACTCCATTGATAACTTCAAGAGCCATTTCCGAAGCTTTACGCGTAGCAACAACAGGCCGCTCTTCAACCAGTTTCTGTTTATAAGTATCAATAGCGCCATCAAATCCGCCCACGAGATCGCCCCGCATCAATCTTTCAAACTCCACACGCTCTGAGACAGGAAGATCAGCAAATTTTGCTTCCCACTTTTGGCGTTTTTTAGCAGCATTGAGACTAGCCAAGCGCCAATTATCGAGAATATCGGCTGGAATAATGAAAGGCTCAGCATCCCACCCTAAAGCGATACGGGTTTCAGTAATTTCTCGTGCGCCCAAAGGGGACCCATGAACTTTATTGGTACCCGCTTTATTTGGCGCTCCAAAACCAATTGTTGTTTTACAAGCAATCAAAGTTGGTTTATCGGAATTTTGTGCCGCCTCAATAGCCCGTGCAATTGCTGCTTGATCATGCCCATTGACTTTATGTGTCTCCCAACCAGAAGCTTTAAAACGCGCAATCTGATCAGTACTATCAGCAAGGGAAATCTCTCCATCAATGGAAATATTATTATCGTCCCACAACACAATAAGCTTATTGAGTTTCAAATGACCAGCAAGGGAAATCGCTTCTTGAGATATTCCTTCCATAAGGCATCCATCGCCCACCAACGCGTAAGTGTAATGATTGATGAGATCACCAAAACGGGCATTTTGCAAACGCTCCCCAAGAGCCATTCCCACGGCATTTGCCAACCCTTGTCCAAGTGGTCCAGTCGTTGTTTCGATTCCCGCCACATGCCCATATTCTGGATGCCCAGCAAGCTTTGCTCCTAATTGGCGAAAATTTTTGAGATCTTCAATGCCAATATCTTCATAACCAGAAAGATACAAGAGAGCATAAAGCAACATAGACCCATGCCCCGCCGATAACACAAAACGATCACGATTAGGCCAGCGAGGATTTTTAGGATCATGAGCAAGGAATTGTGTATAAAGGACTGTAGCAATGTCGGCTGCCCCCATTGGTAAGCCCGGATGACCAGAATTTGCTTTTTCAATCGCATCAATAGCAAGAAAACGGATAGCATTGGCCATCTGATTCTGTTGGTGGGTATTTGTCATGAATAATCGACCATTTCGTTAAATACGTTATTCTGTTGCTTTTTCCGTATTCTCTTAAAACTCTCAAGAAATACTATTTTTTAACCATTAGTGTGAGACTTCTTGCCACCACTTCAATAACATTAATAACATTCCCCTCACGCGTCCTGTATATCCATGTCATTTATGCCAATACGCGCAAAAAATCCAGCTTTTAATTTATATCCATCCCCTGCTTTGCTTGCTAAAATATCCTACATACTTAAAAATAAAATGCGCACAATACAAGAGTGAAAGTGATTCGTTTTTGCATAACACATTGATAAAGGATACAATTACCCAAAGGATAAAGGCAATGAACCAAGAAACGACGGTTCTACAAGATGCTTTAGAGCACCTAGAAAAGGCACTTAGAACTTTAGAGATCACCATAATAAACCGCAATGCCGTTATTGATAAAAATAACGAATGGGAAGAAGAAATCCAACGAATGAATGCTGACCGCAGCCATCTTGCCCAAGCGCTTGACAAAGCTGAAGCCCAAATTGAACGCTTAGAGTCCGTAAACAAAGAAGTTTCCAAACGTCTTATTAAAGCAATGGAAACAATTCGTGTTGTCATTGATAGATAAAGGTTTGAATGTATGGAAACTGTTTCCGTTACCATTGATGGTAAAGTTTATCGCATGGCTTGTGACAAAGGACAAGAACGTCGTCTTATTGCGCTTGCTGCTCAATTAGATCAATATATCACACATTTAAAGAACAATTTTGGTGAAATTGGCGACCATCGTTTATCGGTTATGGCTGGCATAATGATTATCGATGAAATGGAAGAAATAAAACGAGAAAATAAAAAATTACAAGAAGACTACAATGCTCTTTTACGACTCCACAACGAAAGAGACCGCACCATGGGAAAAATTATGCGTGACACCACCCAACGCATTGAAAATCTCACCAACCAATTGCTCAAAGATGATCAAAACCGCACAAACATTCAAGAACAAGAACAGGAAGATTTCTAAAAAGTACATCAGCGCATAATAAACCAGAGACTTGACTTGTCCGCCACATCTCACAGGATAAAAATTCTTAAACCCACACCAGTCTGTAAACAGTCTGGTTTCTTATAGGAAGGATTCCAGCTACTCACCACTTATGGGATTAACTTAAAACTCAACAAGAAAGCCCGACCCTGAATCTTTCATCTCCGCACAAACACTTCCTATATCAAAGAAGCAACCTTATATCACCACACTTCAAATGAGATGTCTTTAACAGTGCAACAAGATAACAAAACCAACATCATTGTAAAAAAATCATATAAATGACAACAGCAACAAACAAATAAAGCATCCTTCGAAAAAAAGAACTCTATTCATGTTTCCTCTGAATGCATACCATAAAGTCCTTGTCCTTAGATAAGGTCAAGCAGATTCAAAATATATTTAAAAAATAACCTTATCTATTATCCCGTAAAACACCGCCATTTGATAATATAAGCACCATGGAGTCTTTGCGCCTAGAATGTCCATCAGATGAAACCCACCTAGAAGAACCGTATCATTTATAAACCAGCGTGAACTTTAGTATTTTCATCCTTCAGAGCAGGAAAAAAGCCAAACCCGAAGATTATGTTAATCTGCGACAACTTCAAACATCATAAACGACAATAATAACTCTTGCAAACATTCTCTCCCGACATCTTTATCCTTATAACAAACAATCCATCCATCTCTCTCTCCCCAGTCCTCAAAATCTCCACACTTAATAAAAGAGCAAACCGGCACCATCACTATAACCGACCTCCAATATTGCAACAGCCCCCTTGGCCCTTAAAACGATTCATAAGAGGGACACCTTTCTTGTACAGTTTTTACCCACAAGAGCCCCGCTTGTGACGTGCAAGCAAATAGTTATGATTGACAAAACATAAACAAATTTAAAGTTAAGAGAACCTTGCGGTATTCAGGGTTTTAATTCAATATAAAGAACGCTATGTTATCATTATAAATCAATATGTTGCAAACGCGCCGACAAAGCATATTTTTAAAACACATTCACCCATCAATTTTTCTCATAACATACCAGCATGATTTTTTAGGCACATAATTCTAATTTTATTCAATTCTGTTTGCAAAAGTTTAAAATGAGAACAATTTCAAGGCTCTCATTCAAAAAGCGAAAGAATGAATTCTCATTATCAATGAACATCTTTCTCGTATAAACAGCAATAAAGCAATCCCCAATATGCCTACCTCAATGAAATAAAAGAGGGGGGCTTCCATTCAATGCCCTACCGTAAAAGCAGCTTCTTCAGAACTAAAAGAAAATCAACAGACAACATCACCGCATCTGCTCCCATCACCAAACTGGACGACCTAACGCAACACCTTGCTATCTTACGATAGGAGATAAAAGAATAATAGGTCTATAGAGGCATTCACAAGAAGCGCACACCCGTTGTTTTTAAAGCCTGTTTAAAGGCGCATAAAAAAACATCATGCATAAACGGCTCAAATCCCTTTCGTTCCATCTTGAGAGACAGAAGCAATACGCAAGAGATTTGTCGCTCCAGGCGTTCCAAGGGGAACCCCAGCTGTCACAAGAAAGCGATCTCCCCCTTTGCAAAAGCCTTCCTGAAATGCAATGGCTGCTGCACGATCAACCATATCCTCTAAACTCCGTGCATCTTGCGTGACCACACAATGAAGCCCCCAAACTAAAGCCAAACGCCGTGCTGTTTCCACAATGGGCGATAAAGCAATAATCGGTCTATTAGGGCGTTCACGAGAGGCACGCACCCCCGTTGTTCCGGAAGCCGTATAGGCAACGATAGCTGATAGCGCAAGTGTTTCAGCAATCTGACGCGCAGCAAGAGAAATCGCATCCGTTCCTGTTGATTCTGGTGCTGGATGTTGTGCCCCAACCTGAGCGGCATAAGTGTGATCTTGTTCGATTTGCCGCGCGATTCGGTCCATCATAAGCACAGCTTCTTCAGGATAGCGACCAGAAGCAGATTCAGCAGACAACATCACCGCATCTGTTCCTGCATAAACTGCTGTAGCAACATCCGACACTTCTGCGCGTGTCGGAACAGGAGATATGATCATTGATTCGAGCATTTGTGTTGCCACCACAACAGGCTTCCCTGCTAAACGACAAGCTTTTATGAGCTCCATCTGAAGTGCAGGAACCCTTTCCAAAGGCATTTCCACTCCAAGATCACCCCGTGCAATCATAATACCATCGGATACATCAATAATTTTCTCTATATGCTCTAAGGCTTGAGGCTTTTCGATTTTAGCCATCAAAGACACCTTGCTTTTCGTCAACCGACGCACCGCCATAATATCTTCTGGACGTTGAATAAAAGAAAGAGCAACCCAATCAACAGGCTGCTGTAAAAGAGCCTGAAGATCCTCCTTATCTTTTGACGTCATCGAATCAAAAGGCAAAATTGTATCGGGAAAACTGACACCCTTTCGATCAGAAATACGTGTTCCAGCAACCACGCGACATTGTACAGAATGACCATCACAAACTTGCGCACGCAGTTCCAGTTTTCCGTCATCAATTAATAACCGATCCCCTGGTTTAACAGCCGAAAATACATCCTCATGAGGGAAAAAAACACGCTGTGCATCACCTAACACATCGCGATTATCTAACGTAAAGCTTTGCCCAACACGCAAATCTTCTTGACCCTTAGTAAAACGACCCACACGCAGTTTTGGCCCCTGAAGATCCACTAAAATACCAATGGGTCGCCGAACTGTTTTTTCAACTTCTCGTATAGACTTGACCAAATCACCCATCATATCACGGTCAGTATGGCTCATATTAAGACGAAAAACATCTGCTCCTGCCCTAAAAAGCTTCTCAATCATTTCACTGGAAAAAGAAGAAGGACCAAGAGTCGCAATAATTTTCACTTTACGTGCACGTTTCACGGTGGAGAATTTCCTGAAAGAGAAGGGACAACTGAATTGTTTAACAAAGACTCATCCGTCAACTGTATCATCCAACTGGTTTGATTTCCGGTATCGATTTCTTTAAATTCAGCCTTTTGATATCCTCGAGGGAAACAATCATGAACCCCTTGAATGGTAAATTGGCTATCTTGCACACACATGGTTACAGAGCCTGCCCAATTCCCTTTTTTTTGTGCCCCTTCCGCATAAAAATAATAAAACCGTGAAGCAAGAGGCCCTTCAATTAAGGTTTTACACTCCGTCACGGGTACCGTCCACCAGCCTTCGCTCACCCACCCTGAAAATGTACGATATCCAAGAGCAACCCCTACAGACTGTTGGGTTGTATTACAAACCCTAAAGTCAGCTTTTGCAAAAACAACAAGGGAAAACAAGAGCAAAATGCTCAAGAGAAAAACCTTCAATCCTTTCTGAAACACCCAATATCGTTTTTTTAAAATCACAAAACTTCCTCTATAATGTCAAATTCTCAAAAGAAATTACACACTTCTTTTTCAAAAGCTTTTCAAGTCTAAAACGTATATTTTTATATTTTTCTTTTTATAGCCCTTTTATCAATGCATATATCTTAAAAATTTTACAAAATATTTAAAGTCAATTTGTAAAAAAACAGTGTAGCTTGATTTGCTTTTTGTTTTTCAAGCTTTTTCAACATAAATTCGTCGTCGAAAAACAACTTAGAATATATAACTTGGAGAAAAATACAATGAACGATACAGTAACCGATCAAACACACGCCATATCCGTAAACCAATTACGCTCTTTTATCGAACGTATTGAACGACTAGAAGAAGAGAAAAAAACCATTTCTGATGATATTAAAGACGTTTACACTGAACTTAAAGGCTCTGGTTTTGATAGTAAAGCCGTTCGCAGCATTATACGGTTGCGTAAAAAAGAAGAGCATGAACGAATGGAAGAAGAAGCAATCATTGAGCTTTATAAAAATGCGCTTGGTATGAGTTAAAGCTATTGATAAAATTGGAAAATTTCTTAAGAAAAGAAAATGCAAAAAAACAAATGAATGTATAAAAATTTCACCCAATAATAAGCTGTTTGTGTAACTTGTAACGAGACTATCGGTCACAAAATACACAATATTGCAACAGCCCTCACATTAAAAGGATTTATACAGAGCATTTTTATCCCTCTCCTCCAATCATTTTTATCCACACAACCCCTCACTTGTACGCCAATCCAATTTGTGATGTGCAAGAGAGGTAATTTTTATGATTAAACATCAATAGATTTGAAATGAGAAAGTCTTACGATATTAAGGACTCTCTTCCTTCAAATTGAAGAAATGAATTATGATGATAAATCAATTCATTATCTACAAAAAGAAACATATAAAGTGGTCAGCAGTTGAAATCCGCTAAATGAGAGTCTGAACTGTTTACAAAAGAAGAGCTGGTTAAGGATCTTTATCTTTTAGGATAGGCAGAAATTCGGCATATTTACACATTTGATAAAAAGCCCCTTGATAGAACTTTTAATAAAACTTTATTCGAATCTATTAACGGACTCATACAGATCATTGATTCGAGAGGTTAGAATGTGGTCTCTCCATTTTCCAGAAATCATCAAATAGTCTTTGGCATAGCCTTCTTTTTCAAAATGAAGGCGCTTTAATAAACGTTCGCTTTTTATGTTCTCAGGTCTATAATTTGCCATCACTCTATGCAGATGATAAACATAAAAGATATGGCGTATTAGAGCCGATAAACTCTCAAACATGAGACCTTTGCCTTGTTGTTTTTCATCAAGAGAAAAACCAAGATGACAGGCTTGAAAAACACCCAGAACCACATTTGTAAAATTCACAACACCGATAATTGTGTTTTCATTTTTTAATCGTAGGGCATATCGGTATGCTTGTCCTTGTGCATTTTCATAAGCAAATGCATTGGCTCGTGTTTCCCAAGCTGTTAGGCTGTGGTAACCATCAGATCTTAACGGTTCAAAAGGACGCAGATGATTCGCATTACGGAGGTAATAAGAAGACAGTTCAGCTGCATCTTCTAAACCGATCAATGTGGAAATTGTTCGCTTTGTTTTAATTGCCATCATTTTCTCCTCCTAGACAATGTTACAATAACACGTTGATTTATCCTAACAAATCATCACTTTTGAACTTAAATCATAATGTCAAATAAAATAAGCTTTCCTCATCACAACACTTCTTACGTTAGAATCAATGAGGATCATTTACTTTTCCGTCATAAGCGGGGGTGGTATGTTTAAAGCATAAGGTAAAGACAAGGAAATGTTTTTTACGAATGCTCTCAAGTTCCAAGGAGCGCTGTAGCAACATTGGGGACTGGCAAAGTGTGTAATGGAACTGGTATACTTCCATATACAAAATTTTGAAAAAACTCACGGCAAAGATAGTTTTGTTTCTTTGCCTTGTAAACTCAGATCATGCTTATTGTGCGCTATCATATCACTGCCCACATACAAAACCCAATGACCATCACCTTGAAAAGCTATATGTTACAGTGGGATTTAAAAAGTTTCTGCCATGACTCATCAACAACACTGTTCCCGCTAAATCAGCCACAAACTCTTGTAACAAATCCAAGAAAAGTGATAATGCAATACAAATCTTTTAAAATGTTTTAGACATTACCGTGAACACGCTTCCATTTCTTCGCGTAAAATTTCAAGTTCTAACCATTCTTCTTCTTTTTGTGTGCAAGTATTTTTCTTTTTTTCCAACGCTGTTGATAAACGCTCAAAACGCTCTTTATCACTGCGATAAAGGGCTGGATCAGAGAGCTCTTGTTCAATTTTTTTGATTTCGTCCTGCAAAACAGCAATTTCTTCAGGCAATTTTTCCAATGCATAAACCTGCTTATAAGACAATTTACCTCGTGTTTTTTTCTCCCGCCCTATCAAGCCATGATCTGTTGATGTGTCCTGCTTTGAAAGCTCTCCCACATGAGATTTTGAAGATGCATTACGCTGCGATAATTCTGTTTTTTTGCGTTGTAAACTCAGAGCATGCTGGTTTTGCGCCATCATATCACTATAACCGCCCGCATACAAAACCCACTGACCATCACCTTGAGGTGCCAACATATGCGTTACAGTACGATCTAAAAAGTCTCTGTCATGGCTAACCAACAATACTGTTCCCGCAAAATCAGCAATAAATTCTTGCAACAAATCCAAAGTTTCCATATCCAAATCATTGGTCGGTTCATCAAGAATCAAAAAGTTTGCAGGACGTGAAAGAAGTCGTGCAAGCATGAGGCGTGCTCTTTCTCCCCCGGAAAATTCTTTAAGGGGAGTGCGAGCTTGTTCAGGTGAAAATAAAAAATCTTTCATATAAGAAACGACATGCCGCTCCAGCCCATTGATCACAAGAGTATCACCTCTTCCCCCCGTTAAATAATGCGCTAAAGTTTCTTCTTCATTTAAAATACGTTGCTGATCAAGCAATGCCATAGAGAGGTTATAGCCATGCCTCACCGTTCCACTATCCACGGCTTCTTGCCCAATTAATGCAGAAAGGAGCGTTGTCTTTCCGATTCCATTGGGTCCCACCAACCCGATTCGATCACCCCGCTGAATGCGCAAAGAGAAATCTTTCACAATAATGCGATCACCATAGGATTTTGAAATTTTCTTTGCTTCAAGCACCAATTGCCCAGAATCATGACTTTTTGCTGCTGTCAAAAGTGCATTTCCTGGCTGCCCTTTATAGGTTTGATGACGCTGTCTTAAGTCTTTTAATTCGCCTAAGCGCCGTACATTACGCTTACGCCGTGCGCTCACGCCATAACGCAACCATTGCTCTTCACGAGCAATTTGGCGCCCCAATTTATGCTGTTCGATGGCTTCTTCTTCCAGTGCTTTATCACGCCAATTTTCAAACTCAGAAAAACGCTTTTCCAGTCTTTTGGTTGTGCCACGATCAAGCCATACCGTTGACCGCGTAACATTTTCTAAAAATCGCCGATCATGGGAAATCACCACCATCGCTGAACGCAAAGAACACAAAACAGCTTCCAGCCATTCAATGGTTGGTAAATCAAGATGGTTGGTTGGTTCATCTAAGAACAAAATATCGGGTTTTGCAGCAATGGCCCGTAACAACGAAACACGTCGCTTTTCGCCTCCCGAAAGCGTTTCCAATTTTTCCGCCCCCGAAAACCCTAAATTTGTGCGAAGCGTATTGATCCACTGGACATCAGATGTACTGTCCAGCCCCGCTTCCATATAAGCGTTAATATCTTCAAATCCTGAACAATCCGGATTTTGTGAGACATAACGGAGCGTTACTCGCGGGTGGCGAAAAATTTCGCCACCATGAGGTTCTAATATTCCTGCGGCAATTTTTAATAAGGTCGATTTTCCACAACCATTACGGCCGACCAGCGCAATACGCGCCCCCTGCTCAACCGATAAAGAAGCTTGATTGAGCAAAGGCGTTTTTCCAAAATTTAAGAAAATGCGGTCAAGCCGCAGAAGCGGCACCGCCATTAACGAACGCGGCGCGGACAAGGTGCTTTATACATCACCCCTCTTGCATCACGGTAAGCACATAATTGTCGTACAGGGACTCTTTGTGCACAAGGTGCTTGGTAAACATGCCCTCTACGACCACGATACGTGCACAATTGTGATGCCTGTCTTTGTTGTTTTCTTTGATTTGCAGCTGCACCTGTTACTGTTCCAGCCAAAGCACCAAATGCTGCACCGGTAAGTGCTGCTCCAGGAGTACTTCCAGCAATAGCAGTTCCAGCCAAAGCACCAATTGCTGCTCCTCCTACGCCGTAACGTGCAACGCGTTCATCGTTTGTGGTACAAGCAACTGAACTGAAACCAATGGCTGAAACAACAGCCACTTTAAAAATTGATTTTAGCATATCAAAACCTTTCCTTCTCAAGATCAATACATAATATATCGTTTATGTCGGCACTTAATCACTAGGCCCCCCCCTGCCTTATTCAAAATATTATTGGAAGAGCTTTATGGAATAGGCACAGACGCTAACAATATAGCTTTTCCAGAACCTAAATGGCAAGAAAAGGTTCCACAAATACGGTTAGAAAGTGTTAAAGAAGAGCCAAATGACACATTTTTGTCACAAATTGGCCATTTTACCCCTTTAAGAGTTAAGCCTTTTAAATCAGAAAAACCGATAATACTAAACAAACATCCCTTAGGCAAATCATACGAACAGGGTTTTGACAAAACCGGCCAGCCTTCTTCCAAACCGCTTGTCAACAACACTGAAATGCCCCTTTCAGCCATCATTAACGCTTGCGTCATATGAGAAAGGCTATGATCACTTCGCTCACCTCCCAAAGCACCGCACAAAATAAGCTTTTTAGCGCCATTTTGCAGCGCTCTTTCACAAGCCAGAGCACTATCTGTCATATCTTTATCAGAGGGAAAAACTTCACGCGGAACATGACTATATTTGCGTATTAAATTCTCATCTGACGAATCAAAATCGCCTAACCACAACTCAGGCGACACATTAAGCGCTGCCGCATGACGCATACCACCATCAGCAGCAATCACCCGACTGTTTTGAATTTGATTAAGCAAACGATCAGTGATATGAACATCTCCATTTAATAATATCGTAAATGTTGTCATGCCATACTTTGCCTTTCACAAAATTTCCTTTACAGCGCATCCTTTTATAAGTGAGAGTCATTTTTTATAAACAAAAAGCGTGATATAGCCCAACGAATCCTTATCCCTAATGTCTTTCTTAAAGAAACATACGATACAAAGATACAAAAGATACAAATGCAATTTGCCAAATTACTCCGCAGAAATAATGTGCACCATGGTCCAACACACCCCATTTTTCAACGCAATTTTCTTTTTCACTCGTGCCTGTATAAAGCCACTCTCATAAGTTTAACGTTTCTCCTTTCGGCTTGTCATACGCCCCTCTCTCAAAATGATAAGCTTTCTTCCACTTCTTCTAAAACAATCAAACGTACCAACAATCACAATATCTATGTCACATTAAGCGCTTTGCAACACCCGCGTATTTTGCAAATGTATGGCGGCGCTTATTATAATGCAAAACTTGAACACCTTTTAGCAAAGATTGTCCGTAAACTGACAGTTGCATCCCATAGTTCTCATCAAAACTATTCTGTAACAATTTTAAACTCAGAAAGTATTAACGCATTTGCGCTCCCCAATGGCGCAATCTACATCACTCGTGGTATGCTGGCATTAGCCAATGATTCTTCAGAAGTTGCAGCCATTTTAGCCCATGAGATAGCACATATTAGAGCCAATCATGGCATTTTACGCCTGCAAAAAGAAGCCCAATTAAAGATGGCAAATCACATATCTTCACATCTTCTTTCTTCTATTGGCAAAAAACTTCATAACCCTGTGCAAAACAAGCAACAACTCGCGCAATTTTCCCGCAATCAAGAGCTGGAAGCTGATTCCCTTGCACTTGAAATGCTCCAACAAGCAGGATATGATCCATTTGCTTCACCGCGCTTTCTTCAAACAATGGAAGCCTATAGTGCTTTGCGTAATATCTCCGGCACTCAAAATGCTTCTCTAGATTTTCTAGCTTCTCACCCAACCACCCCTCAACGCATTCGGCTTGCGATAGAAAAGGCGCGTAAAATCAGTAAAGGGAATAGTAAAACAACCGATCGCGATTCTTTTCTCAAAAGCATTGATGGCATGATTTTTGGAGGAGGGTTTTATACAGGTTTTGTACGAGGTAACCAATTTATTCACCCACAGTTGCGCATAGCTTTTTCTGTTCCAAATAATTTTACAATAGAACATTCAGCACACACTGTTTGGGCCAGTGGACCAGATAAAATTGCGATTCGTTTTGATGCTATTCCGCATCCTACTGGAATATCTGCGAGTGATTATTTGAAAAGCGGCTGGATTATCGGGCTAGACCAATCATCTATCCGCCCCATCACAATTCAAAGTCTCCCCAGTCAAGAGTTTACGCATCAAGGATTCCAAAGCCAAAGTTTACTTGGAGCACGAGCCCATGCTACCAATGAGCAATGGCAATTTGATGTAGTTGTCATTCCATTCAACAACCACATCTTTCGTTTTCTGACAGCCGCCCCACATAATTCTCAAAATTTTGTAGAGGTTGCCCAAAAAACGCTACAAAGCTTTCATTCTCTTTCACCTTCACAATTAAAAAAACTGAAGCCCTTAAAAATCCGTGTTGTCCGCGTTAAACAAGGAGAAAACGTTGCAAACCTAGCCAATAAAATGCAACACACACCAGATAAAGAAAAACTCTTTCGCATCCTCAACGCCCTCTCACCAACACAAACTTTACCCGCAGGTACAAAAGTGAAAATTATTACAGAATAAGCCTTTTTCTCATCTTCTACAGCTTTGATTCTTTTCTATCTGTATCATGTCCTCCCCCTTAAAGCATATTCGAAAATAAAGAGAAACACTTTAAAATCCAACTTCATCATGCTTTTATAAGGTCTCCGTTTGATACATATTTCCTACCAACCAACATCACCCCCAATCTTCCTCTGTTCATCAATAGCACCAAAAGCATCCCCAAGGAGGCATATTCCTAGACAAATCTGGTAATCCCCTAAATCCAACTTCATCATACTCTCATATGCCCCCACTTATACGTTCTCTCTCTTCCTCCCACAAAGCCTTTTACTGCTTATATATCGTAAGCATCTTCTGAATGAACCGTAAGAAGAGCAGAACGCAACTTTTGCAAAGCCCTAGCTTCAATTTGACGCACGCGCTCTTTCGAGATTCCTAACTTTTCACCCAAAACTTCAAGAGTCGCACCCTCTTCATTTAAGCGACGAAAGCGAATAATTTCCAACTCCCGTTCATTGAGAATTTGCAACGCATCGTAAAGCCATTGTGTACGCCTTTGACCATCAATGACTTGCTCAATTAAAGCATCAGGAAGAGGACTATCATCCACCAAAACATCCATCTTAGCAATGGGATTATCACTGTTCTCAGAAACAGAAACACTCAAGGAATTATCAGAACTGGAAAAACGAAAATCCATCGTTTCAACATCGCGCACGGAAACGCCAAGCTTTTCAGCGATTGTGCGAAAGATATCCTGTTTTGACAAAGCACTATCATCTTGTATCAGTTTTGCACGCAACCGCCGAAGATTAAAGAAAAGTGCTTTTTGCGAAGAACTCGTTCCCCCTCGAACAATTGACCAATTTCGCAAAATATAATCTTGAATAGAAGCGCGTATCCACCACGTTGCATACGTTGAAAAACGCACTTCCCGATCAGGTTCAAAACGTGCAGCTGCTTCCAATAGTCCTACATACCCTTCTTGGACCAAATCTCCCAATGGCATTTTGAAACGTTTAAAGCGATTAGCAATAGCAATCACTAAACGCATATGAGCCGCTGCAATTTGATGCATGGCATCATCATCACGTTTGTCTTTCCACCGCAGAGCCAAATCATGCTCTTTTTGTCGTTCAAGATAAGGTGCTTGCATAGCAGAACGCATCATATTACGTCCTAAGCTTTTGTCTGCATCGCTATAATTTTTGCTGCTTTTATAAACAGCATTTGAAAGATTACCCATAATAACCCCTTGCGATTAAAATTATCAAAATTGATTTGGCAACGACATCATTGTTCTTTGCTTAAAAAGAACGCAAAAGTTGTTAACTTCTGTACCCACTACTTTAACGTGTAATTTTATAATCGCAATTGTTTTTTTTACTGTCATGGTAAAACTTCTTGTCATAAGACACAATTTCACCTGCAAAATGCCTTTACAATATGCCTTTTAGCCTATGAAATATTTGAAAAAACTTTCTCTCCACTTTTCATGACAAAACAGCAAAAAAAATAAAGTGATCACGCAAAACAAATGCTGTTTTTTGATAACCAATTCCGTTTCCTTTTAAATTGAAGAATTTATTCATGCTTTCAGCTTTACAATACAACTAATAAGTGTAATTTGCAAATATAAAGCATCTAAACTGAATGAAAACTGAATAAAAAAAGAATCATTCAAGTTTTTAAGGCGCAAAGAAACAGCAAAAAATGACAAGAGTGATTGAAGCAAACGCAACAAACGTGTTAAAGAAAGAGCACCATTATGAAATTGTCGCAAAAAGCTTTTGACCAGTGTCACACTGAGAAAGAAAATGATCATGGATAGCAAGATTGTTCAACAGAATGAGATTCTTCAAGATGATATTCTCATTGAAAAACACGGAAGGGGTAAATTTGAAGGTTTTCGTTTTTATGCCAACAAAAACAGTACCGATCAAATAGCTGAGAAGCAAATTTCAACAGAGAATGAGAATTTGATTCTTGCTTTTTCCAAACGCGCGACACGTTTTTGTGCTTGTGCAAATGGAGATTTTACCCTCAGTTCTGATGGAATTGTGCGCTGGATTGGTCAACCCGTAGGACAACTTGTAGCAACAGAAGATTTTTTCAAACCAAAACTGATTGTTTTAGCAGATGAACAACTCACGGGAGAATCCCGCAATAACGTTGTGAAGCGATTAGAACGCTTTGTCGCCTTTCATTTTGAAACGACTTTAAAACCCCTGTTTGATTTGCGCAATGCTGATAATTTAACGGATTCAACAAACAGTCTTGCTTTACAACTTTTTAACTCTTTAGGGATTTTACCACGCCGCGAAGTCTTAGACATTGTCAAAAACCTTGCGCAAGAATCACGTGCCGTGCTTCGGCGTCTAGGCGTGCGTTTTGGCGCTTTTCACATCTATGTTTCTGGAATGCTTAAACCTGCTCCGGTTCAAGCCATTACTCTCCTGTGGAATCTTCAAAATGCGGGACAAGATCAAACTGGTTTGGGTGAAGTTTTTTCAGCATTATCTGCTGGTCGAACCTCTTTGATTGTTGACCCTACCTATAACCGTCAATTTTATCAATTAGCCGGCTACCGAATCTTAGGGCAACGTGCTGTACGGATTGATATTTTAGAACGTCTTGCCAATCTCATCCGCCCCACACTACATTGGAAACAAGGAAGTGATCCCAAACCCGATGGCGCCTATGATGGAAAAAGTTTTTTTGTTACACCAGCCATGATGTCCATTCTTGGAGCCAATGGAAATGATATGGAAGAAATCCTCAAAGGGCTTGGTTATCAATCGTACAGCATAAGCAATACTGTTTTTGAACAAAATCTCTTTACACACCAAGCCTCTTCCCCTGTCAATGGGACAATGCAAAATGTTCCAGCAGCAGAATGCGTTGGCAGTCAATGGAAAACAATAAGCGATTCAGAAATAACACAAGAAGAAAAAAATGCCTCATACCCAAACACTTTATCCTCTGATATTGAACAACATCTCCATAAAACCAATCGTTTACCAACAGCTGAACCTGTTGGGAATTTTGCCAAATCTCCTCTCCCTACAGAAAAAGATAAAGTTATTTTATTATGGCATTATAGGCATCCATTTCACCAACACGCGCAAAAAAAACGTGATAAATTAGGAAATAAGTGGCAAAATAAATCGAAGAGCGCTGTAAAAAAAGGGGAACACACAAATGAAAATTCCCCTCAAGAAGCCCCATCACAAACAAAACGCTCTCATAAGTTCCCAAAATCCCAAGGTAAACATGCAAATCATAAGCCTTTTCAAAAAGAAAGGCGCATTAATCCTGATTCACCTTTTGCGAAACTAGCTGTACTACGCGATCAACTCACCAATCATAAAAACACGCACACACTTTCTTCTAAAGAGAATTAAAGTAACAAACGGAGTTTGATCTTGACCCACGTAGTAACCGACAACTGCATTCACTGCAAATATACGGATTGCGTTGAAGTCTGCCCAGTTGATTGTTTTTATGAAGGAGAAAACATGCTTGTTATTCACCCCGACGAATGCATCGATTGTGGTGTTTGTGTGCCAGAATGCCCAGCAGAAGCGATTTTACCTGATACAGAACCAGGATTAGAAAAGTGGTTAGAACTTAATCTTCATTACGCAAACAAATGGCCTAATCTAACCACCCAAAAAGATCCTCTTCCTCAAGCAAAAGAAATGGATGGCGTTCCAAATAAATTAGAAAAGTATTTTTCAGAAAATCCAGGAAGCGGCAAAGAGTAATGATACAGTGTCCACCTTCCTCCTTTAACAATTGAAAGACTTCTCTTGTAAAAATAAAAAAATCCTTAAGCGAAATGATTGATTCTTTGGAAGTTTGATGTTAGTGTTATTTTAACATGATCATCTTTCTAAGTATTTTTCTTTGCTTTTTATAGTAAAGCGGTGTATTTTTTTTGGATTTAAAAGTACTCGGCTTTTATGCTCACTTAATTGGTACAATATACTTGGTTAAAGAAAACTCAACCCTCAGGTTTATAACCTGTTTTCCGATACATTTGTTGATCATAAGGGAGTAAACTAAAATATGGCATCCCAACATGGAACGTCTTCCAAGACCAAAGAATTTGCGACCTCTGAATATATCGTCTACCCTACGCATGGAGTAGGACAAATTATAGCGATTGAAGATCAAGAAGTTGCAGGACATAAATTGAAACTTTTTGTCATTCATTTCGCGAAAGATAAGATGGATGTCAAAGTCCCCATTGCAAAAGCCCTTTCCGTTGGAATGCGTAAATTATCTGCGAGTGATTCTGTCGAACGCGCCTTAAAAGTTTTACGCGGAAAAGCACGCGTTAAACGAACCATGTGGTCACGTCGTGCACAAGAATATGACGCTAAAATCAACTCCGGAGATCTTATTTGTATCGCCGAAGTGGTCCGTGATCTTTTCCGCTCTAATCTACAGCCTGAACAATCTTACTCTGAGCGCCAACTTTATAGAGCTGCTCTTGAAAGAATGGCCCGCGAAATTGCGGTTATTAATAGTCTTTCTGAAACAGAAGCTATCAATCTCATAGAGATGCATCTCTCCAACAAGCCGGCACGCGAGTTTAAAACTGATAGGGAAGAAACAGACGGAAACAGTAAAGCTGTCTACGCTGCATAATACACTCTTTCATCATAATAAGATATTTTGATAAAACCAGCTTTTGCTGGTTTTATTTTTTTAATATCCTCTCTGCCCTTAAGGACAAAATTTCTTAACCAGCGCCTATCTATAAACAATCTAACTTTTCGACAAATCCCTCCTACTCATTTACTTGTTTCATAGATAAAAAATTGATTAATCGTCATAATCTAGCATTATTCATATTAAATTAGAATCTTGAACATAGTAAGATTTTTCATTTCAAATTTCTCTCATGTTGAATCAATGACAATCACTTGCTTGTCAATCACAAGCGGGGCTGATCTGTGGGTTAAAACTATACAAAAAGAGCGAGAAGAGTCTCAATCTCTGTTTTAAACAGACCGCTGAAGTTTGGATATTGATGAACAGATAACAAAAAAATCACAAACTTAGGTAAGTAACACCACAAAAATATTCATAAACCAGCTATGAACTGACGAGACATACCGGCTTTGATAGAATACTTTGCTCAACCCCATACATAACACATCTGGTTTTAAGTTTACTTATTTTTACAAGCTGTTCATAACAAATCCCTTATATTCACAAAAATAAGAAAAAATATATGGACAATTCTTAGTTTAAAAATATGAAAATGAAATGTGATATTCATAGAAAAGTCTCATGTGCCTTTATCATCAAAAGTACTAAAGATTATTGAATGTGTACACCTTCTGTCTTGTAACGATTTTCTCTTTTCTGCTCATAGGAAAGCACGCTGGCATCATCATACACTTAACCCCCAATGTTACAACAATCCTTACATTTGAAAATATTCATTATAGACATTTTTTCCTTTCTTATAGAGTTTTTACCCACATGCCAGCCCCACTTGTGAGCGAAAAGCAAGTCATTGTCATTGATTCAAAATGAAAGAATCCTACGATAGACCTTTCATTAAAGGCGTAAAAAAAACGAATGATCTTTATAAATCAATGTGATGTAAATCTTTATTTTTTTACTGAGAATCACATGTCACAATATAAGCCTATAGACAAACCATTGCCTTAAATATTCTCATAAAAAACACCAGTATGCTTAAAGCCTTACATGGGTCAACCGCCTTAAACGACGATATTTTACGATCTAATAGGATTCCCTCTACAGTAAGCAAAAATTAAGTGCAATACAAAATGATTCCATTACTGACCTTATATCAATACCCCAGCTCTTAACAAAATCATCATAAAAGACACTGACACAAGCAATCCTTTATAACCTCTCAAAAAAACAAAAAAATCATCTCTCACAATAGAATCATTTTTCTATGGCAAAGCCTTATCCCACACATGTTCTCAAGAAAAAGCGAAAAACGCATCTTACCCAATGCATTCACTCATGAATCAAAAGAAGCTTACTACCGGAAAAGAGATAAAACGCTAAAGTTTTAACCACTAAAACGGAACGCCCGTGATACATTCCCATTTTCAAATCAATGTGATGAGAGCGATGCAAAGACACCTCAACATCCATCTCAAAGCGAAAATGCACGCCACAAACGTGCATTCACTCATGAATCAAAAGAAGCTTACTACTGGAAAAGAGATAAAACGCTCAGTCTTTAACCACTAAAACGGAACGCCCGCGATACATTCCCGTTTTCAAATCAATGTGATGAGGACGACGTAATTCACCAGAATTTTTATCTTCGATATAAGTCGGCGCCTTCAGAGCATCAGCCGAACGGCGCATGCCCCTCTTCGCTGGAGAGGTTTTTCGTTTAGGTACAGCCATAAAAAGACACTCCAAATCCATTAAAACAGAAAAAGCAATGTCAAAAATGACAATGCTTCATTTAAAAACACCATAAAATTTGAGGATATTATACACTGATAAAAAAGAAGAGGCAATGTCAAAATGACCCTCCTCTTACCAAAAATGACCTTCTTTTCATCAAAAATGGTGTCAAAATGATCAAATGAATATCCAAAACACCGCAAAATTTGAGAATTTTATACACCAATGAAATCTTTTTTATAAGACCTTCATTCAATTTTTATTTAGTTTAAAAAGGGATTTGCGCATACAATAGAGATACGGATAAAAAGAGAAATTGATTTTAATAAAAAACGACGCCAATTTATGAAAAAAAGAAAAAGCGACAACCTTTCTTTTTAAACTTCATAATTTCATTTTTGTAAAAACAAAGGAAGCAAGAATGCACGAATTTACCACCCTTCTTGCAAAACATGGATACACCGTTGAAAAGCGGCTTGATACCCTGTTAAGTGATCAAATCCAAAATGGTGAAATTTCACGCCCTAAAAACTTAATCAAAGCCATGCGCTATGGTGTGCTGAACGGTGGAAAACGCCTGCGTCCTTTTCTTGTGATTCAAAGTGCTGCACTTTTTGATGTTCCTGTAGAACATTCTCTTGATGTTGCATGTGCCTTAGAATGTATCCATTGTTATTCGCTCATTCATGATGATCTTCCCGCTATGGATAACGATATACTCCGGCGTGGAAAACCCACCGTCCATATAGCATTTGATGAAGCAACAGCAATTCTAGCAGGCAATGCCCTCTTAACATTTGCCTTTGAAATCATTGCCCATAAAGCCAGTACTCTATCGACAGACATTAGAATAAAGCTGATCACGTCTCTTGCACAATCGGCAGGACTTGGCGGTATGTTAGGTGGACAAATGCTGGACCTTGAAGCTGAAAAAAGACCGCAAGAAAGTACTGACATCATCACTCTACAACACATGAAAACAGCAGCCCTGATAAGCTTTGCTTGCCAAGCAGGCGCCATCATTGGCAATGCGTCCAAAGAATTAACCGAAAAGCTTACTGATTTTGGTACCTATCTTGGTTTAGCCTTTCAATTAACCGATGACCTTCTTGATGTCACCGCCAACACGCAAACCCTAGGAAAAACGGCTGGGAAAGATGAAACGGCACAAAAAGCGACCTTTGTTCATCTTTACGGCATTGAAGAAACCCAAAAAAAGCGAGATACACTCATCAGTAAAGCAGAAGCATTCTTACATCCTTTTGGCGCTAAAGCACTCCCGCTCCAACAAGCAGCACACTTTAGTGCAATACGCAAAAATTAAACTTCATCCACGCTATTGCACGTAGTGTAAATCGTCATCTTTGTTAAATGCATAATAGACTTTTCAAAGAAACGTTACCATTAATCTCCATTATAGTCCTTATCATGAAATGGATGCGACAAATCTTGAGAGGAATTTCATTAAAACAAGCCGCGTGAATTTATAACACAAGTGTATTCTGGGTATCCTATTTTGCATGAAAAGTGCCTTCCATTAAAGAATGAAAAAAGAAAATGTGAAATAATGCGCAATCACCATTCTTTAATAAGCATATAATCCGGCACAATCATTTTCTTTATCAGCGTCCAACCTCGTCAGCAACTCTTGGCACAATATTCATGAGAAGCATTTTTATTTCCTTTTTAATGATTGTTATGCCATGCCCACTTATAACGTACAAGCAGATGACTTTGATTGCTTCAACATACATAGATTTTAAATGAGAGTAACTGACACTATTCAGCTTTCTCATTCAACATGCAAAACAATGATGCGCCTTAATAAATAAAAGCCTAGCCCCACTATAGCACTGCATGAAACACACGTGATAATACGTTACTATTTTCACTGAGATTTCTTTAGGGCTCCTTCCAAAAAAAACATTGCCAACAGATAAACCAATAAATAAATACCCAAAATATAAACGAGTGAGAAAAAGCCAAATATATTGACCATATACGCACTCATGTAAAAAAATACCAATAAGCTAAATCTCCCAACGGTTGACAAAAAAGATTCATATGTAGCCCTGAAATGATCACTAATACTATCGTGCAAAATAACTTCTACACGAAGATATGTATACTTAATTAAGTAAAAAATCATACAGACTAAAATAACAGCAATTTCTTTTCTTGGCTCAAAGAAAACCATTGTAAAAATCAGTGAAGCCGAAAGAAACAGTAGTAAAATAAAATTCACTCTTTCACTTAGTTTTGTAAAGAGAAAACTAGCCAAGAGCTGAGAGAGCAATATCAGTGAAAATGTCACACCAAGATCAAAATAAGTGACATTAATATTATGATCTTTAAATATCCACTGCCAATACTGCGAGAATATATTGAAAAAGATCAGTGAAAAATAAAAGCATAAAGAGATATAAGGAACTTTAATAAAAATAGACAACATCTCTTTAGCATCATAAATGAGAGAATTCGCTTTATTTGGTTGTTTTTCTCCTTTCAGGTCATCAAGAAAAAACAAACCAAATAGTGTTGTCATCAACATTAAAAACGCCGCGATATACCATATATATTGGCTAGAATAATCAGCAAAATATGCGCCGATTAAACTGAATATAAACATGCCGATGTAATTATATTGAGAGCTAGAACCAAGCACTTTTTTAGTCGATGTCAATTTTGCTTTTGCATATTGAACAAGTAAAGCATTATAGGCGCCAGCAATCAATGTCAGCGATAAGGCATTAAAAGATTCTGCCAAAAGAAAACCATAAAAGCTTGTAGAAAATCCCATGAGACATAGCCATGTAGCAGCAAAAGCCGCTGCCAAAACGATAGATATTTTATAACTTTTTCTATCGGCAAAATATCCCAGAGGAATATCTGTAACCATCATAATAAAAGCCTGAAACGACTTAATGATCCCGATATCAATAAGAGTTAGCCCTTTTTCAAGCATATAAAATACAATAAAGGCACCTGTTAAAATTCTTATACCGTTAAATAAAAATCCAAACGCTAATATATTTGTCATCTATTCCCCAATAACACCACGAAAGGTGTCAATACATCCTTTTATATAAAGATAAAAGCTTAAATTTTATAACAAATATGGCAATAGCCGCTATATAGAACTCCAATCCTATCAATTTGATATTCTGAAAATTGCTGGAAATAATGTCACGTTTAGTTTTCTATTGGATCTGTTTGAAGACAGTATTATCAAAGAGAAATACTTGAAAACAATGAAGAAGCGCCTCAATTTATGAACGATCATCTTGTTCTCAACATGCAACCACAATGAGGACTGAATATTGATTTACAAGCAAAAACACAGCCTTTAATGAAGAAAAAATGCACTCCAAGAATTTATTTCAACCCTGTCCAAAGCGTGTATGAATATAATCACTCAAAAGCGCTTCAAATTCTTCAGCAATGTGATCACCCCGCAAAGTTTTTACCTTTTGTCCATCAATAAAAACAGGTGCCGCAGGACTTTCCCCCACTCCAGGCAAAGAGATTCCAATATCTGCATGTTTTGACTCCCCCGGTCCATTGACGATACATCCCATCACGGCAACCTTCAAACTTTCAACGCCAGGGTATTTTTCACGCCAAACAGGCATATTTTTGTATAAATCTGCTTCAATTTTTTGCGCCAATTGTTGAAAGACCGTTGAGGTTGTGCGCCCACAACCAGGACAAGCCGCAACCACAGGCAAAAATTGCCGAAAACCCATTACTTGCAAAAGTTCTTGCCCCACCTTTACTTCTCGTGTCCGATCACCACCAGGTTTTGGTGTTAAGGAAATTCGTATTGTATCGCCAATCCCTTGTTGTAATAAAATGCCCAAAGCCACCGAAGAAGCAACAACGCCCTTTGTTCCCATCCCAGCTTCCGTTAATCCCAAATGAAGAGCATAATCACAACGCGCCGCCAAGGTGGTATAAACAGCAATAAGATCTTGGACATCACTCACTTTAGCAGAGAGAATAATTTTATCACGTCCCAACCCCATCTCTTCAGCGCAAAGAGCCGATTGCAGAGCAGACTGCACAACAGTTTCCCGCATCACTTCAGCAACCGATAAAGGATTTTCTTGCTGTGCATTTTCATTCATAAGACGTGTTAACAATGCATTATCAAGAGAGCCCCAATTCACGCCAATGCGAATAGGTTTATGATACCGACAAGCAATCTCTATAATTTCTGCAAATTGACGATCTTTTTTTGCGCCAAAACCAACATTTCCAGGATTGATGCGATATTTTGCAAGCGCCTCAGCACACGCAGGATGATCAGATAAAAGCTTATGTCCAATATAATGAAAATCCCCAACCAAGGGTACAAAAAATCCTAACCTCTCCAATCGCTCCCGTATTTTTGGTACAGCTGCCGCCGCTTCATCACGATCAACAGTAATCCGAACCAATTGTGAACCAGCTTGCCAAAGAGCAGCCACTTGAGCAACAGTTGCATCAACATCAGCTGTATCCGTATTGGTCATTGACTGTACAACTATCGGGCTCTGCCCCCCAATGATCACATCACCAACAGCAACACCAACAGATCGACGACGCTCAAGTGGTTTAGATAAAAAATAGGTCGTACTCATCAAGTCCTCAAATTTTTAAAACCTGCGCTATCAATCATCATTTACATTGACTTCCTCCACGCTTCAAAGGACGAAAATTACACCGCCCCCCAATCTTAACAGATTACTCTCAAAAGGTTCCACCTACTAACCACTGATGCAATTCAACTCATAGGTGCGATTCATCCTATAGACGCACCGGATAAGTTCTACTACTTCTGTTCAAGTTTATACTTCTACACTTGGTTGATTCAAAAAGAAACTGAAACCAAACAGAGACAATACTGTATTTTTAAGTTGCATGCCTATACCGCACATCCACGTCATCGCAAAACAGTGCTTTACAACACAACAGATAACACCTATCAAAGCGCAATTTTTAAAAATGCATGAAAGACACCGCCCAATTAATCCAACACATTGATTTATAATAATCAATTTTTTACAAATTTGAATGGCAACCCCAAATATCGTAAGATTTTCTCATTTTAAATCTTCTTAATTGAATCAATACCACTCCCTAAAGCCACAAAAGAACAAGTAGATAAAAATTCCTTATAAACTATTTCAAGTGCCAAAAGCTATCCCAACACTTTAAACAAACAAAAAAATGAAGACACCGACTTACATCTTTATGAAATAAAGATGATAGAATGAATTTTACACCATTTTGTAAAAATTTTTACCTTAAATCCTTAACAAACACCATCACGAAATGAACTCGAGCACATTAAGAAATGCCTCATTAAAACCAAACTCTTAATTCTCATCTCACCCACGCGCGGCATTATCAATGCAACCTTTCAATTTTCAAGCCGTTATAGCAAAACCCCAAACACAATTCCAACTGTCACACAACAATTTAACACATGAAGGAGTCAATAAATGTGTCTATTTTCACCCCATAGAAAAAATGCTAAAATTAAAAAACGTATAGCACAATTAAAAAGAGAGCTGGTCCCCGTAAATCATTGGAGTTCTCAAAATGATAACTTTGAAAACATTTCTGAGCTGTTTAACACATGGAAACAAAAAGGCCGTCACGCGCTTTATCACCTCAACGAACATGCTGCAGAATTAAAGAAAAAAGCGAAAGAAAATCCTAAAAAAACCCTCGCACTAACAGCAGGAGTCGTTTTAGTAAGCTTCTTGCTGATCCGTAAAAATTAACAACACAACCAACAACCTTCCCTTTTAATGCCCGACTCAAAGCGGGCATTTTTTATAGTTTACAAAATATAAACTTTACATCTTTCCCCCTAACTTTACGCTTTCCTCCAAAAGATAAGTTTTCCATCCATTCCACCAATCTATTATCCAATTTTCTATCTGGCAGTCTCCTTACCCCTATCCTCAAAACACGCGGTAGCACCACATCTCAAAGGACAGTGTTGTGAGAAACTATAAGAAAAGTTTTCAACATTGCATCTATCCCCCCTACTGAGTTATTTCAAAAGAAATGGAAGTCAGTAAAGATGCATGCGCTTTAATATTTTAAGGAACATTATTTTACATCATGATATAGAAGATTAAGGAGCCTAAGAGCTTTAAAAGATGTATTATAAAAAACCAAACGAAATCTTCCAATGTGAATACCCATTTGCTATAAGTAAATGACACAAGAATTAAACTGAAAAAACCCAAAATTTATCCTCCAGAATCGACCCGCTGCGAAGTATCCACATACGTAACCACAGACATCCCAGGAATGAGCTTTTCAATCCCCTCCTGCCCAGGATCTAAAGAAATCCGTACTGAAATACGTTGCGCAATTTTGATAAAATTACCAATTGTCGTATCTGTTTTTAACAATGAAAACTCTGAACCTGTCGCCGGAGCAAAACGAACCACACGCCCCGTTAACTTTTTGTTGTTCAATGCATCAACAGAAAAAACAACCGGTTGTCCAACACGCATCTGAGAAAGTTGCGTTTCCTTATAATTAGCAATAATCCAAATATCATCAGAAATAACAGAGACCAATTGCGTACCCGGCATAACATATTGCCCTACCTTAGCGCCAACCAATCCAATATAGCCTGTTCTAGGAGATAAAATCTTCGTATGATCAAGATTAAGTTTTGCCAACTCAACACTCACCTTTGCTCCCGAAACTTCTGACTGTAAACTTTGCCGTTCAAGATTTAATTGTTTTTGCAATTGTCGTTTTGTTTCTAGGGCTGCCAAGAGTTGTGAAAGAGGGCGAGAAACAGAAATTGCAGCATCACCAAAGCCTAACTTTTTACTATCAGGAACAACATTAGAGAATGCTCGTGAACGCGTTAATTCTGCTTCTGCAGCATTAACTTCTCCCTGTAAAATCTGAGCTTGCAATTCAATACTTGCCAGTTTTGCATTTTTTGAATCGAGAACAGCCTGTGCCCGTGCAAGCTGCTGACGAAGAAGAGAATCATCAAGCTCAAAGAGCAGCATTCCTTTTTCAACACGTTGATAATCTTGCACATAAATCCGTGCAATCACCCCAGAGATCTGTGAACTAACCAGAGTAACATTGCCCTTAATGGAAGCATTATCCGTTATTTGAATGTTACTCACAAAAGGAGGAAGTCTCCAAGCCCACAAAATCAGCAAAACACCCGTAACACCTGACAAGAATGCAACAATCGTAGCTTTTGACCGTAATGCTTTTATCATTTTTTGCACCCCTCTTCTATGGGCATCATTCTACTTTTCTAACGCCTGCAAAGAGCATGACTTAACAACCATTGTGACAAGAAAAATAATGAATACAATCATTGAAATATAAAAATAAAGCCGAAAAACGTCATCATAAGCAAAAATATTTGCTATTAACTTAAATTTTTCTATCAACATAGAAGTACCCTGTTCACTGCTCAAGCCATGGGGAACAGAAGCACCATAAGAAGGCGAAAACAAAGTATTCATCTCACCAGAAATAAGCGGATCAGTCACAACAATATTTTGTGTTAAGGACTCAAAGTTTTTATGGGCAAAATAAAACTGTAGGCTGCCAAAAAAAGCCGATCCCATCAATCCCCCTGTCACTTGTGTTAGCAAAAAAACCGCAATAAAACTCAAAACATAACGCGGTCCTCGCTCACCAGCAATCACAAACCCTTTGAAAAGAGCAGGAGGCAAAAAAAGTGCATAACTAAAACTCACCAACCCTTGGCTCAACATCATATCTTTCGGACGTGTTAAATAGTTTACACGACTGTCTAAATAAGCTCCCAGCGCCAAACAACCTAAAGATAACAAATAAAAATAATCTTCACGCCCCGCCCGTAAAAAAAAGACACAAACAGCCCCCCCTAACAGAGTACCCAATGTCACCGCAAGATACATGGGCGCCATCTCACGATTAAGCAAACCAAAAAGATTAAAAAAACCTACGGGCAAATTTGACCGTTCCAACAAAAAAACATGAAAGATCAATAAAATAAAAACAGATTGAACCATTTCTTTACTGAAAATCCAACGTAAATCAATCAGCGGTTTTTCTCTATTAAGCTCAATAATAATAGCAATAGCCAACGAGAAAATAGCAAGTGCAAGCCCCCAACCAATCCATGGCGCTTCATACCACCAATACAATATGCCAACAGACATAATCACGGCATTTAATCCAAGACCAAGAGCAATCAAACCATAACTTATCCAATCTAACTTTTGAATAACCTTACTGCGGACAACAGGCGTTAAAGGCAAAGTATAGATACAGACCAAGCTGATGAGAACCAACCCCATTTCCAAAGCGGAAAGACTAGAAAAACCACCATTTTCCAGCAAATCAGGAGAAATCAAACGCGATAAAGGTGCCGCTAAAGCCGCATTCATATAATTCAAACTAAGACCAACAGTAAACTTCTTTGCTGGAGCAAAAGCCTCCATCATATAAAGCAGCGCAAGTGAAGCCAAAGGAGCAGCAGCAATCCCAGCAAAAAAGCGAATAATCAATGCAGAACGCAAATCCGTAACAAAGAGTTGCAACACGCAAACCAAAACGAAACCAAGGATTGATAATTCAGCAAAAGCACGCAACCCAAATTGATAGCGGATTTTGATCAACATAATCGCTACACTCACATTTGGCGCCATATAGGCCGCTACCAACCATGTTGTCTCGGTCAAAGTTGCGTGAAAATCACCCGTAAGATGGACAATGTTAGACTGAACAATATTAGCCCCTAAACCATAAGCCCATTGCAAAATAAGAGAAGCAAAAATATAAACAAAACATTTCGGCAAAGGTCCTGCAAAAACACGACCAGGACGAGGAAAAGGTTTTCCGCCCCTTTTAGCAAACACAACCGTACTCTTTTTTCCGCTCATGTCACCTTTTTCCTGTATACGCTGCTACGCTTCTATCAACACAGCACCATCAGCTGACAATTGCTGGAAAAAAGCCTCTATTTTGTGATTATCCTCATCTCTTGTCCCTCCTTCTAATGTCGCTTGAACCTGCAAAATCCGCTGTTCCAATACATCAAAAGAAAGATGCTCTACAGCCACAACGTGCTCTACCAATAAAGAGCAGCCCGAAAAGGTGATATTTGCAACGCCCCCACATACAGCAAACAATTTTTCACCCAAAGAGGTGCGAACACGCACACTACCCAACACAATGCTTGCTACCAATGGCGCATGATGCGCCATAACTGTCAAATAACCTGAAGCTGAAGGAAGAACAACAGACACTACCTGCTCTGAAAACACAATTTTTTCAGGCGACACAAGCTCAAATAAAAAATGCTCTTCTCTATTGTTTTCCACAAAAGTCTCCACAATACCCGATATAAGGACTCTCTGTTTTCTTCAACGACTTGTCCTTTTTAACGAAAAATATTCATGACAGTTTTCTCTTGAACAAGAAGCTTCTTATTAAGACGCCTCTGCCATGAGACGCTTTCCTTTTTCAAGTGCTTCATCAATCGAACCAACCATATAAAAAGCAGCTTCTGGCAAATCATCATAATCGCCAGCACAAAGACCTTTAAAGCCTTTGATTGTCTCTTCTAAAGGAACGAGCTTCCCTGGCGAACCAGTAAAGGCTTCCGCAACATGGAAAGGTTGCGAAAGGAAACGTTCAATTTTACGCGCCCGTCCCACCAGCAATTTGTCATCTTCAGAAAGTTCATCCATTCCAAGAATAGCAATAATATCCTGAAGCGCTCTATAACGTTGTAAAATGGTTTGCACTTGACAAGCAACAGTGTAATGCTCTTCTCCTACAATCAATGGATCCAACATACGCGAGAAGGAGTCAAGCGGATCAACCGCCGGATAAATTCCCTTTTCCGCAATAGAGCGCGAAAGAACAGTTGTTGCATCCAAATGAGCAAAAGACGTTGCCGGCGCTGGATCCGTCAAGTCATCGGCAGGAACATAAATTGCCTGAACGGAAGTAATAGAGCCTGTTTTTGTACTGGTAATACGTTCTTGCAAAGCCCCCATATCCGTTGCCAAGGTAGGCTGATACCCCACAGCAGAAGGGATACGCCCTAAAAGCGCTGACACTTCAGCACCAGCTTGCGTGAAACGGAAAATATTATCTACAAAGAAGAGAACATCTTGTCCTTCATCACGGAAACTTTCTGCAATTGTCAATCCTGAGAGAGCCACACGCGCACGCGCTCCTGGTGGTTCATTCATTTGCCCGTAAACAAGGGCACACTTTGACCCTTCCGTTGAACCATTATTCTCTTTTGGATTCACATTCACGCGGCTTTCAATCATTTCATAATAAAGATCATTTCCTTCCCGTGTACGTTCTCCCACACCAGCAAATACAGAATAGCCACCATGAGCCTTTGCAATATTGTTTATAAGCTCCATAATAAGAACGGTTTTTCCAACACCAGCGCCACCAAACAAGCCAATTTTACCTCCTTTAGAATAAGGAGCTAACAAATCCACAACTTTAATACCGGTGACGAGAATTTCTGAAATGGTTGATTGCTCAACATATGCAGGTGCATCTTGGTGAATAGAACGCGTTTTGGTTGCAGGAATTGGTCCCACATTATCCACCGGCTCTCCAATCACATTCATAATACGTCCCAATGTTGCTTCTCCTACAGGAACGCTAATTTGCGTACCTGTATCCACAACCTTTTGGCCCCGCATCAAACCATCAGTAGTATCCATAGCAATCGTACGCACGGTATTTTCACCCAAATGCTGCGCAACTTCTAATACCAAGCGATTGCCCAAATTCTCTGTTTCCAAAGCGTTAAGAATATTTGGCAGTTCACCTTCAAATTGCACATCAACGACAGCACCAATAACCTGCTTGATCTCACCAACAGCGGCTTGTGCACGCTCTTCTTTTTTTGCGGATGCATCTTTTTTTACAGGTGTATCTTTAGCTGCACTACGCGCAGGCGCAGAGGAAGCCTTTACATCCACTGAAGCCGTTACATCCACTTGAGACTTCGAAGCGGCTTTTTTCACGCCGGAACGAACAGCTGGTTTCTTTTTTTCACCTTTTTCTGTTCCTTTGCTTGAGGTTACTGCTTTTACCATCAATCCTTACCTTTTCCATTTAAAGCGCTTCAGCGCCCGCAATAATTTCGATCAATTCTGTCGTAATCTGTGCCTGACGTTGACGATTATAAGCTACCGTCAATTTATTAATCATTTCACCTGCATTGCGCGATGCATTGTCCATAGCTGTCATCTTGGCACCCATCTCACCAGCAATATTTTCTAGCAAAGCCCGAAAGATTTGCACCGAAAGATTGCGTGGCACAAGCGCCTCTAAAAGAGAAGCCGCATCAGGTTCATACTCATAGACAATTGATTGTGAACCTTTGCTATGATCTGTTTGCTCCTCAACATCTATTGCCTCAACAGCTGCTTTTGGAGCAATCATCGGAATCAAGCCAAAAGCTGTTGGACGCTGATTAATCACAGAAATAAATTCAGAATAAAACAGCGTACAGACATCGAAAGCGCCTTCATTGAATAAATCAACAATCCGTTGACTAATCATCACCGCCTCTGCAAAACCAATGCGCTTTACAGCATGCAAATCGATATGATCAATTATCAAACCTTTGTAATCACGCGATAAAATATCCGCACCTTTTTTGCCCACAGTGATAATTTTCACTATTTTACCAGATGCCAACAATGCCTTAATCTGTTCACGTGCACGACGAGCAATTTGCACATTAAAAGCACCACACAAACCGCGCTCAGCAGTACACACCACCAAGAGATGCACATCATCTCGCCCCGTACCACGCATAAGAGCAGGCGCATCAACACCATCTACATCAGCAGCAAGACTGGTCAAAATATCAGCCATCTTCTTCGCATAAGGACGCGCAGACTGCGCTGCCTCTTGAGCACGATGCAACCTTGCCGCTGCAACCATCTGCATAGCTTTGGTGATCTTTTGTGTTGCTTTAACCGAAGCGATACGGTCTCTAAGATCTTTTAGTGAAGCCATTCAAGCATTCCATCAATTCATCACGAGAAATTTTTCGCATAAGTATTAAGAACAGTTATCAACTTATCTTTCAGCTCGTCTGTTATTTGCTTTTGCTCAGCAATTGCCTTTAAGAGATCTTGATAATCACTACGCAAAAGCACCAAAAGTCCCTGCTCAAACCGCGCAACATCAGAAACCGCCAAAGCATCAAGATAGCCATTCACACCGGCGAAAATAACCACCACTTGTTCTTCCGTTTTAAGTGGAGAAAATTGCGGCTGCTTCAACAGCTCAGTCAAACGTGCACCCCGATTCAACAGACGCTGGGTTGACGCATCCAAATCAGAGCCAAACTGCGCAAAAGCTGCCATTTCACGATATTGCGCCAATTCACCTTTAATCGAGCCAGCAACTTGCTTCATCGCCTTAATTTGTGCGGCAGAACCAACACGCGACACAGAAAGACCAACATTTACAGCAGGACGAATTCCTTGATAAAACAAATTAGTCTCTAGAAAAATTTGCCCATCAGTAATCGAAATCACATTTGTAGGAATATAGGCAGAAACATCATTTGCTTGCGTTTCAATAACCGGCAAAGCTGTCAACGACCCAGATCCATTTTCCGCATTCAACTTCGCAGCCCGTTCTAAAAGACGCGAATGCAGATAGAAAACGTCCCCCGGATAAGCTTCACGACCTGGAGGACGACGCAATAAAAGAGACATTTGACGATACGCCACCGCCTGTTTTGACAAATCATCATAACCGATCAAAGCATGTTGCCCATTATCACGGAAATACTCACCCATAGCACATCCAGAAAGAGGTGCAATAAATTGCAGTGGTGCTGGATCAGAAGCGGTCGCTGCAACAATAATAGAATATTCCAACGCTCCACGTTCTTCTAAAACTTTAACGAATTGTGCCACCGTCGAACGTTTTTGACCGATAGCCACATAAATACAATAAACTTTGTCTTGCTCTCGTCCAGCCCCTTTTTCATGAAAAGGTTTTTGGTTTAAAAATGTATCGAGCAAAATCGCTGTTTTTCCTGTTTGGCGATCACCAATCACCAATTCACGCTGTCCCCGTCCGATAGGGATAAGTGCGTCAATCGCTTTCAATCCGGTCGACATCGGTTCATGGACAGACTGACGCGGAATAATTCCAGGAGCCTTAACATCAACACGACGACGCTCTGTTGCTTTAATGGGCCCCTTACCATCGATAGGGTTTCCCAACGCATCAACCACACGCCCGAGCAAAGCGGGCCCCACAGGAACATCGACGATAGTGCCCAATCGCTTTACACAATCACCTTCACGAATATCACGATCTGAGCCAAAAATGACCACACCAACATTATCAACTTCCAAATTGAGGGCCATACCGCGCACACCGTTTGGAAAGGCGACCATTTCCCCTGCTTGGACATTATCCAAACCATAAACGCGAGCGATACCATCCCCTACAGAGAGAACCCAACCAATTTCTGAAACCTCAGCCTTTTGGTCAAAGTTTTTGATTTGCTCTTTTAGAATTTTTGAAATTTCAGATGGTCTAATATCCATCAGCTGACCTCTTTTTTCAATGCAAGCTTAAGCGAAGACAATTTTGTGAGAAGAGACGTATCAATTTGAGACGATCCCACACGAACGATTAATCCACCAAGAATTGTTGGATTCACAATGCTGTGTAGCAAAACTTTTCCTCCAACGACACCTTCCAAAGCCTCACACAACTCTTGTCTTTGTTGAGAACTTAAGGGGCGCGCAGAAATAATTTGCGCAGTAACCTGCCTACGAGCGCGTGCAACACAACGCTGGAAAGCATGTAAAATACCAAATACGGCACTAAGCCTACGGTTTGTTGCAATAACGCGTAAAAAATTACCAATAACCTGCCCTGCGTTTTTATCAGCAAATTTGACGTTTGCACAAACAGATTGCATCACCTTAATTTGCTCTTTAACTGAAAAGAATGGACTAAGCACAAAGCGTTTTAAATCTTTATTTTGCTCCAAAACAAGCAAAAGATCTTCCACTGCCTTTTCAACCTTTTCAACGTTTCCAGCTTCTTGAACGCAATCAAAAAGCGCTTGCGCATAGCGTTGATCTACCAACGGCAGCGGTATGAGAGAAAATGAATCCGACACGAAATACCGCCTCTTTCCCTTGAGCGACTCTCTGATAGTTATCAGATGAAATGAAACAGACATTCTCAATCTTAAGAATCTTCTTCTTAAAACCTAGAACAAAAACCTCTTGGTTTCTAGCATAGACATAGCCGACTCGCAACACCACAAATCGCTGCTTTTTAAAAATTTTAATAAAATATTCAAAATATTTTTGAAAAGAATTTTTTTTAGATATACAAGATGGCAACACAGTTTTTTTATGCCTCTTTTTGACATTCTCTGAGCGATTTTTTCACTCTCTTTGATTTTTCTTCAAATGCCCTTGCCACCATAATAAAAAACTTCTTCTCTAAAAAACACTCCCTTTATCACCACAAGACCTTTAACGAGATGCGAATGCGACTGAAAAAGTCTATTATTGCAAACTGATAAGAAAAAAAGTAATGAATATCCTCCTAAAAATTAAAGAAAAAATTGATCTTTTTTCTTCAAATACCCACTCCTTTTAAAAAAATTCACCAAGTATATTTTCTTGTAAACACACTCTTTAAGTATACAACATATTGATTTATAATGATAATATATCATTTTTCATACCAGATGAGCCCCAAACATCGAAAGATTCTCTTATTTCAAATCTTTTTATCAAAATCACTCCCTTGCTCCATCGCAAACAAAAAAGGAAATGATTAAAGAAAAAAACACCTCGTATAAACGCTCTCAAGTACCAAGAGCTTTCATAATCCTAAAAGCTGAATAACAAATGGCGCCATTTTATACCTTTATGAAATAAAAATGGGAAGCCTTAACGCGGTTTTTTCATTCATAAAAGCTTTTACATTCTACACTCGAGAAACATCGTAAAATGAATTCGAGCATGCTGAAAAACATTTGTTTAAACAAGCATATGAATACAGTAATACAATAGATGTTCTGTAATATTCCGTTTGGACGTTCTGCTTTACATGAAGCTTTACATGAAAAATGTGCCCCCATTAGAGAACGAAAGTAACAAAAGCATGAAACAATGGAGAATCTCTATTTCACGACAGCACCCATAAATGCTATAATGATAACTCCATTGAGCAACCTCATCTTCACACTTATGAAAGAACAAGCTGGCACCATCACATACTTTGCCATCTCCCAATTTTACGACAGCCCTTAACACTTGAGATGATGAGGTATTTTAGTCCTTTCTTATATAGTTTCACTCGACACAGGCTCCCCCCATCTGTAACATGCAAACGAATGGTTTTGATTGATCAATATAAACAGATTTGAAATAAGAGAATCCTAAAATAGTTGAGCTTCTAAAGCGAATAACGGCATATTATCACTATAAATCAATATGTTATTATTTATAAAATTATAATTATGGGCGCTTTTGAAAATTCTAGAGCCATAAATAAGGACGACAACGATAAATGCTCATTTTAACCTTTACGCTCCCAAATGAGTCTGTGTGCTCGTCAAAGATAAATAAAATAGATATATGCAATACTCTCGCCCTAATCTAACATACAAAAGCAAGTACGACTCGTACAGCGCTGATACATCTTATGAACGCTGCTGCATAAGGTTTTAAGGTCAAATAATATCAAAAACACGACCTTCATTAAGCCCACGTAGCTTCACTTTATACGGCACTATATTATATGGCACTATATTGCACTGATTTTAGAAAAAGCATAGATCAATATCAATTTGAACCCGTATAAAATTGGATATTTTGGGTGTACAGCTAAGCATTTTCAGACCCTATAATCCGCCCTTATAAAAAGAATCCGCCTATCAAAAGGGTACTGTCCCTAAAACAAAAAAGGAGTAAAAGCCGAAATGATAGTGTCCTCGAATAATAGAGACGCTTCTGCTGGTTCCATAACAAAGATATTTTTTCCCGTAGCTCTGCTTAATGCAATGCACATGTATCATATTCTGCTGCTTGAATGCTTATTCTGAAATATATAATATCAAAGTAAAGCACCTTAAGCTAAAGAGACCTTCACTTTATGCGAGACTGGTTTTAGAAAAAACTTTGCGGGTCAATATCAATTTGAACCCGAACAGAACTGGGCATTTTGGGTGTACCGCTAAGCATTTCACGTATAAACCCTTGTATATCAAAAGAGCGCTGTCCTTGCAGCAAAAGCCGAAAACGATAACGCCCCCGAACCAAAGCCAAAGGCGCTTCTGCTGGTCCCATAACCGAGATATTTTTCCCCCGTGGCGCTGCTTGACGCAATGCACGCGCATAATGTTCTGCTGTTTGGCGCTGTTGTGCAGAGACAATCAAAGAAGCAAGCCGCCCATAGGGAGGCAAATGATAATGCTGACGCGCTGTAATCTCACGTGTGTAAAAATCTTCTGGCTGACATGAAAGTAGGGCTTTGATGACAGGATGATCTGGTTGATAAGTTTGCAATAATCCTAAGCTTTCCAATCCCACACGCCCTGCTCTTCCGGTAACTTGAGATAGCAGCTGGTAGGTACGTTCACTTGCGCGTAAATCGCCATTGGCAAGACCAAGATCAGCATCAATAACGCCAACCAGAGAGAGCTTGGGAAAATGATGTCCTTTAGCGACCAACTGTGTTCCAATAATAATGTCCACATCGCCATTTGCAATGGCTTGTAATTCGCTTCGCAATTGCCCAATCCCTCCTTTGAGATCTGTTGAAAGAATCAATGATCGCGCTTGAGGAAAAAGCATTTGTGTTTCTTCTGCAATTCTTTCCACACCCGGTCCACAAGCCACGAGATGATCTAATGTCCCACATTCAGGACAGGCTTGAGGAAGTGGTTCATGATACCCACAATGATGACATTTCAATTGCCCTTGCGCACGATGTTCTACCAACCAACTTGAACAATCAGTACAATGAAAACGATGTCCGCAAATTCGGCATAAAGTTAAAGGTGCATAACCACGACGATTAAGAAAAAGAAGAGCTTGTTCGCCCTTATCAAGCGTTTGTTTTAAAGCCCTTTCAAGAGCAAAGGAAATAAAGTGCCCCTTTTGCACCCCTCCTTGGCGCATATCAACCACCCGCAACTGTGGAAGTGCTACTTCTTTAAAACGGGAAGGTAAATGCACCTTTTTATAACGCCCTTTTAAAACATTAGCTTGGCTTTCAATCGACGGTGTTGCTGAAGATAAAATAACAGGAAAATGCTCAAAAGAGCCCCGAGCAACAGCCATATCACGCGCATGGTAAAAAATGCGCTCTTCTTGTTTATAAGCGCTATCATGTTCTTCATCAACAACAATCAAGCCAAGCTCATGAAAGGGAAGAAAAAGCGCTGAACGAGCCCCCGCAACAACACGCACCCGCCCTTCTGCAACTTGCCGCCAGACACGTTCTCTACGACGTGGCGTCAAATCAGAATGCCATTCTGCTGCTGCAGCTCCAAAGCGTGCATAAAAACGATCTAAAAACTGCTGTGTTAAAGCAATTTCCGGCAATAAAATTAAAACCTGCTTGCCCCCTTTGAAGGCTTGAGCGACCGCTTCAAAATAAACCTCTGTCTTTCCTGATCCCGTAACACCATCAAGCAAAAAAACTTGAAACTGAGAAGATAAAACACCTTCCCGCAATATTGTTGCTGCTTCATTTTGCGCTCCCTGCAACTGAGGAGGACAAAAGTCAGGATCAGGCATTGCCACAAGATCAGGAGCAGGAACTATAATATCTTCAAAAACCCCTAGCGCTTTTAAACCTTCAACAACAGAAACCGAAGTTCCAGCCGCATGCGCAAGACCAGAACGTGTCCATATCTTCTCATTACGCACCAATTCCAAAACCCGTAATCGCGCTGGTGTGAGACGTTCTACATTTCCACCACAATATCGCAAACCCAGCATCTGCGCTTCCGGCTCTAAAGCAGCCGGTACAGACAAAACCAATCGCGCCACAAGACCAAAAGGCGCCATTGTATAGCGACTAACAAAACGCAAAAATGTGATCATTTCTGCCTTTAAGGGGGGACAATCAAAAACATGAAGCAAAGAGCGTAATTTTTCACGCGCCACCGAACCAGACCTTTGCCCATCGGCTGCCTTCTCTCCAACATCCACAACAAAACCGCAAAGCTCACGCCCCATCACCGGAACCCGAACAAAGGAACCAACATTCACCTCCATAGAAGATGGAACTTTATAACTATAAGCGTGAGCAACAGGAAGAGGAACCAATACGGATACAATCTTTTCCTCTATCATGTTTGAATTCATCTTTTAAACCAATCTACGACCTCTTAAACACCAACAGGTCTAAACCTTATCTTTAAACACTCTTATAAAATTCATTACAGGATTCAATCCCCCCTATCACAACACTTTTCTCAAAAGAATTCTTTTTAACACTCATTCCATCACCAAAGTGTCAATAAAAGAACCAATCTCATCCTCTATAACAAAAAACTTTATAGCAAAAAAACTAGCGCCTTTCTTCTGTGCAAATAAAGCGCATCACTATTAAGCATTCAACATGATATCGTCAGTGCGCTCTTCAACAAAGCGATCCCATAGTGTAACTTCTTCCCAACACACACGTTTATTTTTTTACCGCTTCATATCTCAATTTATCTTCAACAAACTGATTTATAAAAATATAATCATCATTATACCTATTGTAATAAAAACCATCAGTACGATGAATTTTTCTCATTTCAAACTCATCGAGGAACATTTGTAAATCCTTATCAATGAGAGAGTCTCCTATGATTTGAATTACAGGGAGAATAGTATTGCAAATGGAACCGTTACAATATTCACCTTGGCTTTGTGCCAAAAAGTGAAAACACGTGCCTACATCTTTCAGCTTGATTGAGAATCAAGCAACAATACAAGTAGCACAAAAGCGTATTGTTGAAGAATGGGTAACACAGAATAAATCAATGTATTGACCATAAAAAAACACTTCATATGTAAAATTTACATGCCTTCTTCAATGGTGTTTTACGATAAAATAAATCCATTCACTTCTATCAAAAATGAGGTTAAACGTACCCCCCTGAAAAAAGGAGGTATCTTATGATGCTCTCTCAAATATCAAGAGCAATCGCAAATAGGAAATGAGCAAAGTGTGTGATAATGCTAGCTTATTTTCATAAGTATAAAAATACCGCTACGCAAAGATTCCAATACGCAAAAATGTTGGTACGCAATGAGCCCTATGCCTTATCAAGAGCAACGATATAAAATGGGTACATGGTTAACATCATAGCATTCTTGTTCTTTATACAGAGATTAATTCTTTCTCTTGCTTTTGCAATCAACAATAGCGCATAACAAAAAATAGGATAAAAGCTAACAAGAAGAGGTTAGAGATGAAGTTTTTTGTGGATAGCGCCAATATTGAAGAAATTCAAGAGTTACAGAATTTAAGCCTTGTTGATGGTGTCACCACCAATCCCTCTCTTATCCTAAAATCAGGACGCAATATTCTTGATGTTACAAAAGAAATTTGTGCTCTCATTAGCGGACCTGTTTCTGCTGAAGTTGCAGCAACGGAATTTGAAAGCATGATGAAAGAAGCGGCTGTTTTAGCAAAGATTGCCGACAATATTTGTATCAAGCTTCCTTTAACATTCGATGGATTAAAAGCCTGTAAAGCCCTCACAAAAGAAGGACTAAAAACAAATCTCACACTTTGTTTTTCTGCCAATCAAGCCTTACTTGCTGCCAAAGCAGGCGCAACATTCGTTTCACCTTTTATTGGTAGACTGGATGATTGTGGA
Organism: Bartonella sp. MU37NMGALS; assembly: GCF_042194015.1. Taxonomy (NCBI): domain Bacteria; kingdom Pseudomonadati; phylum Pseudomonadota; class Alphaproteobacteria; order Hyphomicrobiales; family Bartonellaceae; genus Bartonella; species Bartonella sp. MU37NMGALS. Next base: position 40,267 of record NZ_JBHIML010000002.1, on the reverse strand, counting down.
AATGATGGAAGTGAACTGCTTCATGAAATTCGCACAATTTATGATAACTATAACTTTGAAACACAAATCTTGGCCGCTTCAATCCGCACCGTTAATCATGTCAAAGAAGCAGCACTCAGTGGTGCTGACGTTGCAACAGTTCCACCAGCAATATTAAAAGCACTAGTCAAACACCCTCTCACTGATAAAGGGTTGCAAATATTTCTCAACGACTGGAAAAAAACAGGACAAAATATTGCTTAATATCTAGAGTTTTTATTGGAAAGATCTTTTGAAAGTAACAAAAAAATCTGTTCAGCCAACTCTTCAGCAACCCGTTTTTTTGCATCTTCTTCTGCTTGCATCGTTGCATATTCTTGACGAAGTCGGTCAAAAGATGCATTCATCATTGCTGTTCCTTTTGCAACAAGAGTATTTTTCATATCCTGCAAAGTATAAGAAGCTCTGCTCATAACAGTTCCAACAGAAGGTCGTCCTTTTCGTTTTTTCTCGAAATCAACCTCTATCTGCATAGATTCTCTTGTAGATACAGATATCTGCAATGCCAATCGATAAGCAGGTAGAGAAGGTTTAGCACCATTTCCATACAAAAGAAAAAGCAGATGATTGCGCACCATTTGACCAAAACGATCCGAAGGCTCTTCCACAACAATAGAAGCAAGCTTTTGCGCAAGCCCCAAAGAAGCTTGCCCAGAAACAGGCTTCCCATAAGAAGCAGAATTCATTGTCATTGCACTCTGCAATTCTTGACGATAAAGCGGTTCAACTTTGCATCCACACAACAGTGTGAATACACCAGCTAAAACGACAAGAATCAAACTTTTAAAAAACGACATTCACAATCCTTTGTGGAACAATAATGATTTTTTTCACAGGCTTTTCAACCAGCTGTGCCTTTACAAAATCTAAAGCCAAAACCGCTTCTTTAATCATCGTTTCATTTGCTGTTGCTGCAACGCTCACCTCACCGCGTTTCTTACCATTAATTTGTACTGGCAAAGTATAGCATTCCGCAATGATTAACGCGCTGTCATAAACAGGCCAAGCAAGCGCAGACATTAAAGTTTTTCCCCCTAAAGCAGCATGACATTCTTCTGCTAAATGAGGCATCATCGGTGCAATCATGGCAAGAAAAAAATCCATGGCTTGACGTAAAGAAGCTTTCATTTCATCGTCAACACTTGCTATCTTGTTGAGCAACGGTGCCATAATATTCAAGAATTCATAAAGACGTGCAATAGCCCGATTAAAAGCAAATTTTTCCAAATCATCTTCTACAGCGCAAAGCGTACGATGTGCAGCTTTTGAGAGTTCCAAAGCTGCCCCCTGATGCCCTGCACAAGGCGCCACATCCTTTAAAACAGAAGCACTCAAAGCCACATGGCGCCAAACACGCTGTACAAAGCGATGGGCTCCTTCAACACCAGATTCTGTCCAGATGACATCCCGATCAGGGGGAGAATCTGACAACACAAACCAACGCACAGTATCCGCGCCATAGGATGCGATAATATCATCAGGATCAACGACATTCTTTTTGGATTTCGACATTTTTTCAATCGAACCAATCATCACTTCACTTTGATCAGTCAATTTATAAGCCTGTCGTTTTCCATCCTTTTCAACAATGGAAATTTCTGCTGGAGAAACCCACCCTTGATCATCCCGATAGGTTTCATGAACCACCATACCTTGGGTAAAAAGCCCCTTAAAAGGCTCATCAACAGTCGCATGGCCGATCAATTTCATGGCACGCATAAAAAAGCGTGCATAAAGAAGATGAAGAATGGCATGCTCAATTCCACCAATATATTGTTGCACAGGCAACCATTCAGAGATTGCTTGTTTGTCGACAGGTTCCTGCGCAAAAGGAGCCGTAAAGCGTGCATAATACCAAGAAGAGTCAACAAATGTATCCATAGTATCGGTTTCACGTTTGGCAGGTTGACCACAGGAAGGACAAGTAACATTCTGCCACCTTTCATGCCGTGCAAGAGGATTTCCAGGTTGATCAAAAGTAACATCATCAGGCAACACAACCGGTAAATCGGTACGTGGCACTGGAATCACTCCGCAAGATGTACAATGGATCATCGGAATGGGGCACCCCCAATAACGTTGCCGCGAAATCCCCCAATCACGCAAACGAAATTGCACTGTTTTTTTCCCTTGCGGTTGCCCATTGAGCATTTGTTCTTCAAGCCTTTTGGCTGCTTCTTCAAAAGCTTGTTGAGGTGTCAAACCATCCAAAAAGCTGGAGTTGATCATCACACCATCACCCGTATAAGCTGTTTCAGCAATGACAAAATCTTCTGCTTGCTCTCCTTTTGGCAAAACCACCGGTTTTATTGGAAGATCATATTTACGCGCAAAATCAAAATCTCTCTGATCATGAGCCGGACAACCAAAAACAACCCCTGTTCCATAGTCCATAAGCACAAAATTAGCGATATAAACAGGAATATGTACTGTTGAATCAAAAGGATGAACTGCCAAAAGGGGCGTAAGAAATCCTTGTTTTTCAGCTGTTTCAAGTGCTGCTGTTGTCGTCCCACCACACCGACAATTTTCAATAAAAGCACTCAACGCTTTGTCTTTTTTTGCCAAAGCTTGTGCAATAGGATGATCAACAGACAGAGCCAAAAAGGAAGCGCCAAACAGTGTATCAGGACGCGTTGAATAACAAACAACCTCATCAAATTTCTCACAAACATCATCAGCATCACCCGCCGACTTTAAAGCCCAACGAATCAGCAAACCTTGTGATTTTCCAATCCAATTTTTCTGCATAGTGCGAACTTTTTCGGGCCACTGCTCCAGCTCTTCAAGCCCAGCCAAGAGCTCTTCACTAAAGTCGCTAATTTTGAAAAACCACTGCGTCAATTCACGCTGTTCCACCAACGCACCAGAACGCCAACCCCGCCCATCAACAACCTGCTCATTGGCCAAAACGGTGTGGTCAACAGGGTCCCAATTCACCTTAGCCACTTTACGTGCAACCAACCCCTTTTGATAGAAATCAAGGAACAACATTTGTTGACGATGGTAATATTCCACATCACAAGTCGCAAATTCACGCGTCCAATCTAAAGAGAGCCCTAATTGCTTTAATTGCCCGCGCATTACAGCAATATTTTGATAAGTCCAAGTTTTAGGATGCACTTTACTTTGCAGAGCAGCATTCTCAGCCGGCATACCAAAAGCATCCCACCCCATAGGATGAAGCACATTAAAACCCATTGCCCTTTTATAGCGTGCCACCACATCCCCCATGGCATAATTGCGCACATGCCCCATGTGAATGCGGCCTGACGGATAAGGAAACATTTCTAAAACATAATATTTTTCACGAGCATCTTCTTGAACAGTCTGAAAAATTTTCTTTTCATCCCAAATTTCTTGCCATTTTTTTTCTCTCGCACGTGGATTATAGCGTTCGCCTATATTATAATGTTCAATCGTCATTCCCATTATACTCTTTTAATAAAACTGAACCAAAAAACTTGTTTTATTATGCTTGACCATGGATTAAGCTCATCGTCAACATTTTCGTGAAATATTTCCCTAAGTATTTTATAAAACTTTTAAAAAACGACCAACTCTTGAACAAAAAAGGTAAAGCACAAAAATATGAATACACAAACGCCCCTCAATGCCCCTTCCATTGAAGCATGGCAAAACCTTCAAAAAGACATTGCTGAAACATGTCAAGAGCTACAACGCCCTATAGAAGAAATTGAACTTATCGCTGTTTCAAAAACTGTTTCTGCCGCTGATATACGTCCCCTTTTACAAGCAGGCCAATCTTTGTTTGCAGAAAACCGCGTACAAGAAGCGGCACAAAAATGGCCTGCTTTACGTCAACAATTTGAAAATATTAAGCTTCATCTCATCGGTCCCCTACAATCAAATAAAACAGCAGAGGCGATCAAACTTTTTGATGTTATTCAAACGGTTGACCGTGAAAAAATAGCAAAAAGCTTATCTGAAGAAATGGAAAAACAAAAAAGGCATCTTCCTTGCTATGTTCAGGTTAACATTGGCTTAGAACCGCAAAAAAGTGGTATCGCACCACAAGAAGCGACATCTTTTGTCAACCAATGCAAAAACAACTATGGACTTGATATCATCGGTCTTATGGGCATCCCCCCTGTCGATGAAAACCCCGGACCCTATTTCGCGCTCTTAGCAAAATTAGCAAAACAAGCAGGTCTTCCAAAGCTTTCCATGGGTATGTCCAGTGACTTCAAAACCGCTCTACAGTTTGGCTCTAACGTCCTTCGCATTGGCTCCGCTTTATTTGGAAAACGCCCTGTGTAAAGCAATTTCCTCTCATATAAATTCATTCCCCCTTCATATAAATCTCCCTTGAAAACTCTACGAACAAGCCAAAAACAACAGAAATGAGAAAAAATATTTCCTTCAATATCAATAAGAGCAATTCTAGCAAAAAAGATTCCAGTCCCTCTTTCATCCTGTTAGCAAAATAAGCAAAAAAGCTGGTCTTCTCAAAATTCTCACCAGCACATCCACAACACGTACAATAGATTTAAGATAGCATTGCAATTTGGCTCTCATATTCTCGCACATTGGCTCTACTTCACCTCCCCTCTGACCGCCTCTCCAGCAAAAGCAACGTAAAAAATAAATCCTTATATAAAGGCAAAATGATAAGAGGGGCGTTGCGCATGAATGAAAAACTATCGCGAAATAAATAATTGCAAAAGAATATTCAATACGATTATCGCAATGATTTCCATTAAAAATCATGAATTCTCTTAAACTTCTCCAACACGCGTAAACAATTTCCCCACATGCCAATGGCGTAAAGCAGGCAAAAAGAGGCTTATGGCTGCATAATACAGTAACAAAACTCTTTCATGTAAGCCACTTGAGAAAAATAAACATCTCAATTGCCCAATAGAGCACCAAGAGCCGCGCTAAACAACATGAATAGCAATCTATAAGGTCCAACAATAGCATAAAGACTTTCTATGCTCTACAAAGCGTAAAATACGGTCAATATTCGCCTGAAAAATAAAAGAACTAATCCCAAGCATATGCGCACAATACATGCAGGCAAAACAATGGCAATGAGATCGATTTCAATAACGATATTCCTTTATCATTATTTCTTTGTCAATCTCATAAACAAAGAGAAAAACTTCAACTTTTAATATGCGCAATTTTTCTAAATTTAAACTTTAATTAATAAAAAATATGGTATCATTTCTTATATTTTAAAAAAATTATAAATAATATTATTATATTATAAAGAATAATATTTAATATACATAATATAGTTATTATTTATACAGTATTTTTATTGCCATTTTTAAAGTTTATCTTTGACATTTCTCTAAAAATACGCGATAGCCATTTCAAATGTATCATTATGATACTACTTTTAATGTAGATAATTAAGGAGGATTAATATGTTTGGTTCATTCAACACATTCGGTCATATGGTGACAAAGCCTTCTTTTGGTCATTCGCACAATTCAAGACCTACTCATGGAAATGCATGTAGTCCTGGTGCTTTTATGTCTCACATGAATGCACGTGGCAGGGAAGTAGGAGTTCCGGCAGGAGTAATTGGTGCAATTCAAGGTGGTATAACTGGGGGACCAGTGGGTGCATTTACAGGTGGAATGGGAGCTTTGTCATTGGGATACATAGGAGGTGCTGCTTGGGGCTTTATAGAAAAAGGTCATGAGTGTTGGTCCTAATTTATAGAGAATAGCGACAAAGATATCTCTGAAAATAAATAATTCTGTAAATATATTCGAAAGAATATACCAAAATTAAATATCTACATCTGTGGACAAAATATTTTTCAGGGATATCTATTGTGGATCACATCTTATAATCAGAATTTTGTTATAATGGATATTCATTATGAAGTTGTAAGAATGTTTTGCATGTTAATTATAATTACTCCTATAATTGCCATTTCTTTTAAAATATTCAATGGCGTAGGTTGGAGATTGTCTATTATAATGGCATTATCGTCATTTATTATGTTCTTTATTTCTAATTTTTTGCGTAGATATTTTGGTTTATATTAATCTTTATTGGATGAGTTGCGAGCACGCTGAATAAAGTAGCGACGATACTATTAATGAGTGGTTATGATTTATAATCACAGATTTTACTCATAAAATTATTGAATCGCTTATAGTAAAATTTTTTTGTTTAATATATCTTTTTTATTATAAGTTTATTTATTATAGTTGGGAAGATTCTCTAAAAAAATCATTATTAATAAGCTCAATATTCTTTCTTATGAGTCTTTTCTTTAACGATATTGGTTTATATCAACTTTTGAGAAATATTTTATAATAGACATTTTTTAAATGTCTTAGTGTGTTTATAAAAAGCTCTATACCGCAATAGGTTTTGCTATATTTGAGTATCCTAAAAACATAGAATACCCTCTTTAATATCATCACATCAGATTTTAAAAATTGACTATTCCAATCTTTGTCATTTAGTCTAACCTCACAATGAAAAGCTTTAGGGACGACTCTGCCACAAATATAAAAATACAATGGCTGATTTTTCTAAAAAATAAAAAGAGGGAAGCATGACTGAAAAAATCTATCCAGTATCAGAAGAGATCAAAAAAAATACTTTGCTCGACGAGGAAACTTATCAACAATGGTATCGAGAAAGCATCGATGATCCAGAAAGCTTCTGGGCCAAACATGGTCAACGCATTGAATGGTTTAAACCTTTTACAAAAGTAAAAAACACTTCTTTTAACGGAGATGTCTCCATTCAATGGTACGAAGATGGGATAACAAATGTTGCCTATAATTGCATTGATCGCCACCTGAAAACCCATGGAGACAAAATCGCGCTTATTTGGGAAGGAGATAATCCTTATCATGATAAAAAAATAACCTATAACGAGCTTTATGAACATGTTTGTCGTTTTGCCAATCTTTTGAAAAGTCGTGGCATTAAGAAAGGCGATAAAGTAACCATTTATCTTCCCATGATACCCGAAGCAGCCTATGCTATGCTCGCGTGTGCCCGCATTGGTGCTGTTCATTCGGTTATCTTTGCTGGCTTTTCTGCAGAGGCAATAGCAGGACGCCTTGTTGACTGCGAATCAACCTTCATCATTACCGCTGATCACGGCTTGCGTGGCGGCAAACGGATCAACTTAAAAGACAATGTTGATCATGCTATTGAGATAGCAGCGCGCCAAAACGTGCATGTGGACCAAGTCATGGTTATACGGCGGACTTGTGGACCCATTCAATGGATAGAGGGGCGTGATTTTTGGTACTACGAAGAGATAGCTCATGCCAAAACAGAATGCCCAGCAGAACCAATGAACGCTGAAGATCCACTTTTTATTCTTTATACTTCAGGCTCCACCGGCAAACCCAAAGGCGTTTTGCATACCACAGCGGGCTATCTTGTTTATGCCGCGATGACACATCAATACGTTTTTGATTACCACCCCGATGAAGTTTACTGGTGCACGGCTGATATTGGTTGGATAACCGGTCATTCTTACTTGGTTTATGGACCTTTATGCAATAGTGCGACTACTTTAATGTTTGAAGGCACACCAACCTTTCCTGACAAAGGAAGATTTTGGGAAATTGTTGACAAACACCAAGTTAATACACTCTATACCGCACCAACAGCTATCCGCGCCTTGATGGGAGCAGGAAATTCGTTTGTTGAACACTCAAACAGGACATCGTTGCGTCTTTTAGGTACGGTAGGCGAACCGATTAATCCAGAAGCATGGGAATGGTTTTATCATACAGTTGGAAATGACCGTTGTCCGATTCTCGATACATGGTGGCAAACGGAAACAGGAGGGCATATGATCACGCCCTTGCCTGGTGCAACCCCCCTCAAAGCAGGATCGGCCACACGTCCTTTTTTTGGTGTTCAACCCCAAATTGTTGATGCCCAAGGCAATATTTTAGAAGGTGAAGCAGAAGGCAATCTTTGTATCAGTGATTCATGGCCAGGACAAATGCGCACGCTTTATAAAGATCATGAGCGCTTTATTCAAACTTATTTTTCCTCCTATAAAGGAAGATATTTTACAGGCGATGGTTGTAGGCGCGATAGTGACGGCTATTACTGGATTACAGGGCGGGTTGATGACATACTCAATGTCTCGGGGCACAGGTTAGGAACTGCTGAAATTGAATCAGCCCTTGTTTCTCATCCCGCTGTATCAGAAGCAGCCATTGTGGGTTACCCGCATCCCATTAAAGGACAAGGAATTTATAGTTTTATCACCTTAATGGAAGGGACAGCTCCAAGTGAAGAGTTACAAAAAGAGCTTATTAAACATGTAAGACAAGAAATAGGCTCCATTGCCATATTGGATAAAATTCAATTTTCCCCACAGCTTCCCAAAACGCGATCAGGAAAAATTATGAGACGTATTTTACGAAAAATTGCCGAAAACAATTTTGATACTCTCGGAGATATCTCAACTCTTGCCGAACCACAAGTTGTTGAAGATCTGATTGCTAACCGACAAAATTAAAGAACCCACGAAGAAATATAACATACGGTGGTTTTTGTTTTTCTGCTAAAATTATCCTAGCATTGTTACGAAAACCACCGATGAGAATAAAAAACAAAACAATTCATGGGAAGCTCAACAACTCTAACAACAAACGCCTTTCTTTATAACAAATAAGAAACAATTGAAGAAAAAACTTCAAGATTGGAATATGAATACAGATAAGAATAAGAAAGTAAGATAAAAAGAGCAACATAGCTTTTTAAAATCGCTCAGTACCCACTCAATGCAAAAAAGCCTCTGAGAAAGAAGAAAAAATAGTTCTGATGTTTATGCTAGAATCCCTTTGAAATTCCTGCTAAAATCATAAATAAAGCTAAAAAGAGAAAGTATACGTGATAATATTCTTGAGCAAAAATATTTATCTATAACGAGGGTGTATAAAAAATATTGAAAACCATGAAATCTAAAATAAACAAGCTTAAAACAAAAATCTAAAGTAATGAAAGTAAGAGTTCTTAGAATAAATGATGCAATATAAAATCAGGAGTAATAATAAAAAGTGATTCATTTTGAAAATGTCGGTCTACGCTATGGAATGGGACCTGAGGTCCTTCGTGATATTAGCTTTCATATTCCTCCTGGATCATTTCAATTTCTCACTGGCGCCTCTGGAGCAGGGAAAACGTCGTTGATGCGTCTTATGTTTTTGGCACTCAAACCCACCCGCGGTCATATTGATTTATTTGGAACAGACACAGCATTACTCAAACGGCAAGAGCTCCCTGCGCTGCGACAACGTATCGGTGTAGTTTTTCAAGATTTTCGTTTACTCGACCACATGACCACTTATGAAAATGTCTCCTTACCTTTACGCATTAAAGGACAAGAAGAAGCAACCTATCGCAGTGAAGTGGAAGATCTTCTCTGTTGGGTAGGTCTGGGAGATCATATTCATGTTTTACCACCAGTTCTTTCTGGCGGAGAAAAACAAAGGGTAGCCATTGCACGCGCGCTCATTGATCAACCTGAAATTCTACTTGCCGATGAACCAACCGGAAATGTCGATCCGCCCTTAGCAAAACGCCTACTCCGTTTGTTTATTGAATTAAATCGTTTTGGAACAGCTGTGATCATTGCCACCCATGATATTGCCTTAATGGAACAAGTTGCAGCACGACGTATGCTTCTCCATAACGGACGGATGACGATTCATGAATAAGTCTTTCCCCATTTTTACAAGCAATAAAAAAAATACAACAGCGATTATTCCCAGTGGTAATATTTCTGGAAAAGCATTGGTTGCCGTTATTGCTATTATGACATTTCTTTCAAGCCTCACCTTAATCGGTGTTGATTTAGTCCAACGTGCCGCCCAAAATTGGAGTAATCAGATTAGCTATGAAGCAACAATACAAATACGCCCCATTGACAATGTTGATATCAACAAAGCTCTCCGTGATGCCGTACAATTGGTCAAAACATTTTCTGGTGTACAAGATGCAAAAATTGTTGACCAAAAAGCTACAGAAAAATTACTGGAGCCATGGCTTGGAACAGGTTTCAATATCAATGAACTGCCCCTTCCCCGCCTTATCATTGTGACTCTGAAGAGAGATGAAAAAATCAATTTTGCAGCCATTAATCACGCCATTAAAACCCAAATTCCAGGAGGTCAATTTGATGATCACCGTGTTTGGGTCCATCGTTTTGCGACCATGGCATACACCACTGTTTTCATTGGCTTTTCAATTTTAGCATTGGTTCTAGGCTCTCTTATTCTTACCATCATTTTTACCACCCGCAATGCATTGGCAGAAAATGCGCATATTATCAATGTCTTATATTTCCTTGGTACTGAAACTATTTTCATTGCCCGCCAATTTGACTGGCATTTTTTTAAAACTGCACTGCGTGGTGCTTTATATGGTGGTCTCACAAGCATATTTCTGTTTTTAGCCTTTTGTCTCTGGACGAATTATAACTTGGGAAGAGTGGAAGCTAGCCAAGTAACAGCTTTGTTTGGACATATTTCCATAAGTTCCGTTCCTTACGGAAAAATCATTTTTCTTATTATTTTCGTTTCTTTTCTTACCACCCTTACAAACCGCATGACTATTTTAGCGCAACTGAAAAAAATCGATCAATGTGAAAACGGTTTATTTTAATTTTATGACTCACCACTCCTACCATTCCAACTCATTGACGCAAAATGATTTAAAACGTCCTCTTCCAAAACGACCCCATTATCGTTGGTCTATGCGCTTTTTATTTTGCTATTTTCCACCGACAACACTTACTCTTGCAATCATTGTTTTTATTTTCTGGGGTGGTTTTATTGTTTTTTCTGAAAAAACTGAACGACTTTCTCCCCCAAAGCCTCTCCCCAAAGCTGATGCCATCATTGTGCTGACAGGCGGAGAAAACCGAATAGAGACAGGACTTAATCTCTTACAAAGGGGGCTTGGTTCACGACTCCTTATCAGTGGTGTAAACACCACAACCAACCTGAAAAGTCTCATGCATAACATGCATATTACCCCACGACTTGTCTCCTGTTGTATTGACATTGGGCATCAAGCGATTAACACCAGAGGAAACGCCGAAGAAAGTGCTGCTTGGATCAAAAAACACCACTATAAGACCCTTTATATCGTCACCCATGATTACCATATGTGGCGCTCGATGCGAGAACTTAAGTATTTAATGCCTGATATCCATTTCATTGCTTATCCTGTTAAAAAGAGCGATGCTGAAAGCGCAATACAACAGATCAATCAAATCCGCATTCTCATATTCCAATATATTAAAACGCTCCAAGTCTATATCAGAACCGCATTCTAATCTTTATCCTTCTGACTTTTTTAAAAACCTTGCTACCCACGAACTGCTTCATACCGTTCTTTCCATATCCTTCCACACGAGGTTGCCTCTATAAAAGCTCGACAGAGCTACCCTCATATAACACAGAATACCCCAATACACGTATCACTGTATTGCACATTCACCCAAAGACATCTCTTACATCCCAAACATATCTCACAGCACGGGATCTGTACATGCCATCCCAATATATAAGCTCTTGTAAATAGAGCGCCCAGACAACTATAAGATCTCCAGACTTGTTATAGAGATCTATTTATACCACTGTCTTACCCTTCATAAAAATGCAAACCGCCCCATCCTATATTTTACCGCCCCCAAGTATTACGATAGCTCTTACGCCACTTGGGATGATTAGTAAGAGGCATACTTTACGCCTTTCTTAAACACGCACACACCAAACTCATATGACATGAAAAGAAGTAATTTTAATAGGTTTAAAATAAGAAAATTTATGATAATTAGATTTCTCATTCAACAGAGAGAAGGTTAAACGATCATGATAAATCAATATATTAGTAACAATCTCTTCATTCTAAAAAGCACCTTCATAAGAGCATTTTAGATCACAGATAGGAATAAGCTCAAAACGCACACCGCTACAAATACCCCACGTTTTTTATCGCAATATCTTTTGGCATAAATCATTTCCCTCTAAAAACACTTTTTGTTTGGCAGCCTCCCCAAAAAAGAACGAAAATTTTTAAACTCTAGCGATCTGTAAACAATAACAATCCAGCTTCTTGTCTAACGGGTTCCCCCTGCTCACTTCCGATCACCCCTGCTCAAAGGACAAATTTCATGAGAGTTGTGATTTCCTCCCAACGTCTCAAAGGACAACGATTCCTATCAGCAAAGGTTTGTAAACAATTCTACTTCTCTGGGCAGGTTCCTCTCAGCTTCCCCATTTATATGGTTTACTCACATAAAGCTCGACAAGAAAACCCTGCCTGAGAATATTCATCACTGTCGCTAAAGCCCATGTGTCATCATTTTAGCGACCTTACTACCTATGATGTTTTATCACATGCAACATATTGATTTATAAAGATAAGTATTCTTCATCTTAAATAAGGATTTTGAATAGCGTAAAACTCTCTCATTTTAAATCTATTCTCTGTTGAATCAATCAAAACCATTTTCTTGCACATCATAAAGGACTTGCACATCACAAGGAAAGAGAGCCTGCGTGGCGTAAAACTGTACAAGAAAGGCATGCCTCTTATGTACCGTCTCAAGTGCCAAGAGCTGTCGCAATACCCACGAGCTGGCAAAGTATATGATAGTGCCAGTTTGTTACGACACAGCGCTGTTTACCGCACAATGGATAACTTCACTTTTTCAGTTTCTCTCACTTCCAATTTTGGAAGACTGCGCACAATTTTCATTGTTTCCAAGCTTACTGTAATAACCCGCTGAAACAATTCCAATGGATAAGCTGGATTACCCACCGTTTCAACAGCATAGCGATTAGCATCATTAACAAGACCGCTCGCTTTGTCCGTTTTGACAATCTGCCGTTCCATAACCCATTCAAGAGCAGACCTGCCATTGACCACATAATCATAAGCTTCAAGAGGAATATTCTGCATCGTGATATGCGCATTATAAACCACTGTACTTTTATCAATAGCACCACGCTTACCAGCAAATTTCATCGCCTCAACACGATAGAAACTCTTCTCATCAGAAATCATCCAAGTTCTTGGATCACCCTGTTTATAGGTAATGGGATAGGGCTCAACCTCCTCATAATTCATATGCAAATCACCAAGCTTTCGCCCCGCTGTTACAAAAGCCCAAAAATCCTCTACCTTTTTAACTGTTGGGATACGTGGCAATTGTTTGAACAAATTATGTGCATAACGCGCACGATAATCTTCTGAATGCAAAATCCCATAAACATAATAAAACAAATCATCCTTTGTTATCATTTCACCAGGATATGCTGCATTAAAATAAGCCAACCCTTCATCCGTGAGAGCATCACGCCGCTCTAAACCAGTTTCTTTGCTTTCCTCTGCAAAATTTGCAAATAAATGAACCTGCTCTTCCTTTTTATTTTTCAAGGACGCAGAATCCTCATAAACATACCGTGGAAAACACTGACCTTTTTCCATTGCATCTAAGCTAGGCAAAACCCTGCTCATAAGGACAGAAAAACCACTGCTTGCTCCTATACCGGTAACTTGTATTACCCTATTCTCAACCGCTTGCTTCATAGGAAATATACGCGGCATTTGATAAACTCTCTCATTAAAGATGCGGTTATAATAAAGCCATTGCTGTGTAAAAGGACGATGAAGACCTTGAATTAAGCAATCACTTTCAAATTCAGAAAACTTTCCTCTTACCAGTTCTTCTTTAAGACTACTGCTCCAACTAATCTTTTTGGCATCCGTGTTAACAAAATCATTCACGGCATTCGCACGCGCCTTGCGATCAGCATGTGTGTAGGCATTATTAAAACGCTCTACTTCACCGTTATAAAAAGTAATCATATTGCTCATATTTTTCGCTAAAACTTCACGGCTTGAGTTGTATGCCCAAGCATCACGACCAGTTTGTATACCACGAGAAAAAATTTTGAATAGCTTTTTATCACTGCCCTTCTTATCACCTAAGGCTAGAAATTTTTCAAAATCATTGTTGCGCTGATCCAGCCAATCACCATGCTCATCTGGTGTAATCATCTGCCAACCGTGTTCACACTTGATACCACCAACACTACTCAACCGCTGAAGTTGAGATAATTTCTCTTTTGTCGTGAGATTATCACCAATATCGTAATAATGAATTTTGCACTGCTCCGTAACATTTGGATTTTTAACAAATAGTGTAACAGCAATTCCTGTCATGCTTCCACTGCCGAAAACATTTTGCCCTTCTTGAGCACGTCCTTTGCTCAACATATTTTTGCGAATATCACCACGCAAATTGAGAACATAAATGCTCGAGAATTCTTCACTCAATTCTTTTCGTAAGCCATTCGTAGAGTATCCATTGATAAAACCTGAATTTGTCACAAAACCAATAACACCACAGTCTTTTATGCGATCACTTGCCCACCGAATGGCACGAATATAACTGTCATAAAGTCCATTAACATTGCTTGCTTTGGATTGAGCGGCATAGGTTTCACGAATGCGACGATCCAATTTAGGATAGGCAATATTTTGTGCATTGTCGTTTTCACTTTTTTGTCCAGAAGAATAAGGGGGGTTGCCAACAATAACACGAATATCCAGTTCCTTCTGGTGTGCCCGACGTGTACTGTTATCCACCAGCAAATCACTGATCAGGTCTTTTTCTTGCTCATAAAGCTGGAATGTATCGGTCAAACAAATTCCCTCAAACGGAACATAACCTCCCCCCATCAGACCATGATAGGTTGTCTCAATATTAATGGCTGCAATATAATAGGCTAAAAGTACAATTTCATTGGCATGAATTTCATGACAAAATTTTTGTTTCATCTCCTCTGGTTTTATCAAACCCGATTGCAAAAGCCGCGTGATAAAAGTCCCCGTTCCTGTAAAGGGATCCATGATGTGCACACCCGATGAGCCAAGCGTTTGCGCAAATTCTTGCTCTAAGACATCATTGACAGAGTGCAAAATAAAATCCACAACCTCAACGGGAGTATAAACAATGCCTAGTTTTTCTACAGTGCGTGGAAAAGCATAACGAAAAAACTTATCATAAAGCTCTATAATTAACCTCTGTTTTGCTTTTGGATCCGTAATGCCACTGGCGCGTAATTTTACACTTGCGTAAAATTTTTCCAGATCTTTGGATTCCTTATCAAGATTCGCCTTATCAAGCACATCAAGAATACGCTGCATAGCACGCGAGACAGGATTTTCACGTGTGAACTGATACTCCTCAAACAACACCTGAAAGACAGGACGCGTGATAATATGTTGTGCCAACATCTCAATCGCATCAGCCTCTGTAATCGCATCATTTAAATCATCACGAAGTTCTGCCATAAATCTGTCAAAGGCTTGACGTGCCTCAGTATCTGGCTCTGCCAGAATACCTGTTAAACGCGTAATATGATTCTTAGCAATTTCAGCAATGTTGCTCGCCCAATCTTCCCAATAATCACGTGTCCCACATTTCTTGACGATCTTTGCCAAAATCGCACGAGAAATTTCATCCACCGGGAAAGAAAACTCCTTGTTTAGCTGATCTGTACGAGTTAAATCATATTCCGGTGCTCCAATTCCCGCTCGTGCAGGCTGTGAGCGTAGTGGAAGATTGTCTACAACAGCTGTAACAGCCTGTAACTCCGTGCTCTGTGTGACGCCAATAATCTCAATCACATTGCTGATATCTTGGCTCAGCGATGCCTTATTAATCGTCGCATCAAAACGATCATCATGCGCACGCAAAGCATTTAAAATTTGCCAAACAACCCGATATTTATCATTGTTGTTCAAAGCCTGTTCCACTGGAATCCCAGAGGGAATGCCAATTGGCAAAATGACATACCCCATCTTTTTGCCCTCAGACCGACGCATCACCCGCCCAACCGCTTGCACAACATCAATCTGGCTCTTACGTGGATTTAAAAACATGATCGCATCCAGAGCCGGAACATCCACCCCCTCAGACAAACACCGTGCATTGGTCAAAATACGACAAACATCCTCACCACTATCAGCTTTCAACCAATCAAGTAATGCACCACGATCCTTCGCATTGAAAGTGCCATCAACATGCTCAATTTCACACTTCAGAAAGTGCTCATTTTCCGTATCCTCTTTCGTATAATCAAGATATTCTCTAACAACCGCAGAAAATTCATCACGCACCAGTTTAGAACTTTCAATAGTCTTGCAAAACGCCAAAGCACGACGCATGGGGTGTGGATCAGCACCAACATCAGCCTTCAGATCTTGTTTTGTCAGCGCCTTATAACAACCAATAATCTTCGTTGCATCATCAAGAACAAGCGAAGACTGGTCATCACTAAGACGCTTCTGAACAGCGGAACTGACCAATTTTTCATCCATTGCTAAGACAATAACCTTATAATCTGTTAAAAGATCATTTTGTACTGCCCAAGAAAAGCCCCGATAAAAAAGTGTTTTACCAAAAAGCTTTTCATCATCCATCGAAGCAAGAACGGCATTAACTTCATTCGCGCGACTTTTTGCGTTATCACCAAAAATACGTGGTGTCGCTGTCATATAAAGGCGCTTCTTAGCACGAATAACATCATTAGAATGCACCTTAACAAAATTGGATTCATCCTCTCCAACCAGCGTTGCCCCTGTTGTACGGTGCGCTTCATCACAAATGATAAGATCAAATATTGGCAAACCATACTTTTTCTGAGCATCAGCAACCACCTGAATGGATTGATAGGTTGCAAACACAACGGTCATCCTATCTGCAACACTCTTATCCGCCTGTTTTGCAAGTTTAGCAGCATCGGTTGTCGCCGGAAAAGCAAGATCAAACACATCAATTTCAGCAACATCATCACTATTTTTACGACGCTTTCCCACTTGTGTATCTGAACAGACAGCAAAGGATCTCAATCCGATTTCTGCATCCGTTGTCCATTCACGAACCGTCTGTGACATCAGTGCCAAGGAAGGAACAAGAAACAAAACAAACTTGCCTTCACCCGCCAAATCCTCAGCAATTTTAAGACTGGTAAATGTCTTACCAGTACCACAAGCCATAATAAGCTTACCCCGATCTGCTTCCATAAGTCCAGCACGCACATCACGCAACGCATCCTGCTGATGTGGACGGATTTTCTTTTTATCCTCCAGCACAACTTTGCCCTGGGCTGCAAAAGTTTCCCAACGGATCGGACTTTGTTTTATATCGGAAAGATTAATCCGTATAACAGGAATATCCTGCCCCCGTATCATTGTTTCAGCGTTATCACTCCAAGCACTTTCAGTACTATCTATAATAACACGCCGCTTAAATGGAGCTTTCCCTGATGCCGAAATAAAACTATCAATATCTGCTTTTCTAATCCGATATGCTGCATCATAAAATTTACATTGGATTGCCGCAAAACCCTCTCCATCACGAATCTTTGCCACAAGATCGATACCAGTATCATGACCATTCCAATCATTTTCACGAGCCCAATCTTTAAAGGTTTGAACCTTTTCATAACACCCAAACTGAAGAGGATCATGTGTCAGATAAGCAAGAGCAAAACGCTCAAAATACGTACCTTTGTCCCGTTCGGTACGCGCTTCGTCACGATATGTCTGTAAAAGCGATTGCAGCGTCATGCTTCCCCCCAATGAAAAATACTTTCAACTATCGAGTCTAGCCAAACTGGTTAATGCCTATTGTTTCACCCAAAAGACTTTAGATAACTCGATTTACTGAATGAACCGACTATTTAATAATGGAATATGTACTAAGCAAAACAAATGAATAAAGTTTTACTTATCAGCAAAAGAGTGGAATCTGCTTCCTACTCATCTCTGATAAATATCATGTAATCACTTACAAAAATGTAGAGATTTACTTTATTATTTGGGTGAGCTTCTTTTTGATATTTATCTATTGAAAGAGTATAAGTTCATACTCAGAAAGTGCTAAACGCAATTAAAGTATATCATAAAACCAATAATCAGCTATACCAATACACATAACAATAAATGCAGCAATTAACATTCCCAGCAACATGAGCCCATAAGTGCATTCATCTCATTCTCCCTACAAAACTGGATCTTCGTAAAAGCCTATATCTCCGCCGCATAAAGCCATAAAGAATCTTAAAACCAAACGTTACCAATACCAACGCCCCTCCCTTTGCCATACAATTTGTGACAAAAAACAGGGTAACGAATAAACAAAAGGAAAAGAAAAACTATAGAAGACCAACTCGCCTCGTATACCCGTTCGTTTTTTTGAGATATAAGCTGTTTTTCGTTTAAATTTTCTTCTTTTTTATCTTGTTTGTTAACAGATATACACTCCACTTCCCCTCTTAACTTTTAGGTTAAAATCCTAAAGTTATCGCGCCTTGTATTTTGTATAGTTATAAAAATACAAGGGAAATTTATTCATGATACGTTGGGCCGTAAAACGTCATCCTTTAACGTTATATAGAGCACGCTCCACTTAACGAATAAAGCGTTTTCTAAAATGGAACAGCGAATAATGCTAAACTTTTCCCATCCATGTTTCGCTTCATAAACGCTTCTTCCAAGTGGAAAACATCACAACAAATATGCTCCAATTGATAAAGCTTAATCGCGTGAAAGAGCGACAACAGGGTCAAGCCGTGAAGCTTGCCGCGCTGGAGAAAAGCCAAAACATATTCCAATGAGGGTCGAAAAAGTAAGGGATAGGATGATCGAATCAATCGTATAAACCAAGTGGATAGGCGCCTTAAACAGAAGAAATAAACCACCGATAGAAAGCCCAAACAGAATCCCCAAACCACCACCAATGACACAAACCAAAACCGCTTCAATGAGAAACTGCTGCAAAATATCACTTTGGCGTGCACCAACTGCCATACGCACACCAATTTCATTGATCCGCTCAGAAACGGTGACCAGCATAATATTCATCACCCCAATACCACCCACAATCAGGGAAATCGCTGCAATTGAAGAAATTAAAAGTGTTAAGATATGTGTACTCTCCATGATACGTTCACGAAAGAATTCTGAATTTCTAATGAAAAAATCCTCTCCACCATGCCGCATAATGAGAAAACGTTTCACCATGTTTTCCGCTAAATGTGAATCGACATCATCAGCAATCCTAACGGTAATCGCACGAACTTCTGTTGTGCCAAGAAAACGCGTTTGCACTGTTGTATAGGGCAAATAAAGCTGTAATGTATTTGATGTATTTCCATTTGCGTTATTTTGTGAATCAACAACACCAATAATACGTGCTGGAACATTACCCACAAGCACCACTTTGCCAAGGGGGCTTTCATGGCTATGGGGAAAAAGAACAGACAATGCTTCTTTCTCAATCACGAGATCAACCGCCCGATCCTGCACACTTTTTTGATCAAAAAACTGTCCTTTGAAAACCTTAAGCCCCTGTGTCTGAAAGAATTGTTCTCCCACCCCCACAATGACGGCATTGACTTCAACTGCACCAAAACGCACTTTCGAGCTTGTTGAAATCTGAGGTGTTACACCAGAAACATAAGGTAACCCAGACAATGCTTCTGCATCAGCTTCAACAAGAGTTGTTATTTTCTCTGCTTGTGGATCAGAAAAACTTTTGCCAGGTAAAATTGTTAATGTATTAGCACCCAAGCTTTTAAAATTTTCCAAAATTTTCTCTCGTGTACCATTCCCCAAAGCGACCATAGCAATAATCGCCCCAATACCGATAATCACCCCAAGCATTGTTAAAAAAGTTCGCATTCGATGTGCATTCATTGCCAACAAAGCCATAACAAATGCCTCACGAAAACGTTCAACAAAAGACCGAAAAGAGCCAAGCTGTTGTTTAACTTTTAGTGTCTGTTTTTCGTAAAAAGACTGACTATCCGTTTTTATCTTTGCCCCCGCTGCTCTTTTCTTCGCAACCTTTGTCATACTGTCAGCAATAATTTCTCCATCACTGATTTCGATAATACGCTCCGCTCTTTTGGCCACCTGCATATCGTGAGTTACAATGATAATAGTACGACCTTCTTGATGAAGCTCATCCAAAATACGCAACACTTCCTGTCCACTCTGTTTATCCAGTGCACCTGTTGGCTCATCGGCAAGAATAACCTCCGCATTATTCATCAACGCTCGAGCAATAGACACCCGTTGTTGTTGACCACCTGAGAGTTGATTTGGACGATGATTCACCCGATCGCCCATGCCCAAGCGCGTTAAAAGATCTTGTGCACGCTTTTTCCTTGCTTCCACAGCACATCCTGCATAAATAGCCGGAATTTCAACATTCCCAAGAGCTGTCAATTCATTCAACAAATGATAGCGCTGGAAAATAAAACCAAAATGATTGCGCCGCAAAGCCGACAATTCATCAGCTGAAAGAGAGGCTGTTTCTTTCCCTGCAATCCAATAACGACCAGAAGTTGCCCGATCAAGACAGCCTAAGATATTCATTAATGTAGATTTTCCTGAACCAGAAGCTCCCACAATCGCTACCATTTCACCGCGCTTAATGGTAAGATTGATATCCTTCAAAACAGTAACAAATGTTTCGCCCGCTGGAAATTTACGTACAATATTTTCCAACACAAGGACAGCATCTGCTTGGTTTGTGTTCATGGCTTAAATCTCGTCTTCACTATGCACGTCAGAAGGTTCTGGCATCACCCCATCAGGCGAGCCGGTGATAACAACATCACCCTCATTCAGTCCTGAAACAATCTCTGCCATCACTTTATTATTCAAACCAACGCTCACCTGTTTAGTAACCACCTTGTTCCCCCCCTCCAAAACAGAAACCCATGCCTTATGCTCTTTTGTCTCATCGCGTAAAGCATCGCTTGGAACCAACAAAACATTTTGAGCACGCCCTAAGATAATATGAACTTGAGCAGTCATATAGGTTCGCAAAAAATTGTCCGCATTATCAACATGTAAAATTCCGTTATAATAAATAGCTGATGAGATTAAAGCACTAGACCCCCCTACCATACCAGGATTAATACTCACATCAGCACGAATTGCTTCAGGAGCCGGCTCTATCTTTTCTAAAACGCCCTCATAACGACGCTGCGAATTCCCTAAAACTGTAAAATAAAGTGGTTGTCCAGCTTGAACTTTAAGAACATCAGCTTCTGAGATTTGCGCCTTGATCGTCATCTTTGACAAATCGCCCAAAATAACAATTGTTGGCGCCGACTGAACCGCATTCACATTCTGTCCTTCTTCCACAACTGTTGCCAAAACCGTTCCCGCTGAAGGAGCAATGATGCGTGTATAACCTAAATTGACCTCTGCACTATCCACATCAATTTGTGCTTGCACAATCTGCTGTTGAAGTTGAGCAATTTGTGCCTCACGTATTTTTACTTGTGTCGCAGCATCATCGAGATTAGCCCGTGAAACCGCACGTGACTCGATCATTTTTTTCTGACGTGCTAAATTTTTCTGCGCAAGAGAAAGATGGGCTTCTTGTTCTACCAAACTCGCATAATAGTGAGATAATGCTGCTTTTTTTCTTTTTAAATCATTTTCTTGATCTGTAGGATCAATTTCTGCCAAGAGATCGCCTTCTTTCACAACACTCCCAGGAGAAACGCGCATTGACACCACACGCCCTGTTGCACGCGCACCAACAGCCACCAACCGATAAGGACGTACAAGACCAGAAGCTAAAACACTTTCCTCAATATCCCCACGCTTCACCACCGCGGTTATATAAGTTGGGCTAGATGTTCCAAAAACAACAGAACGCAACCATAAAAACAAGAGAAGAAGAAATATAGCAGCTAAAAAGAAAGAAAGTTTTTTGTGTTTTGTAATGAAATTTTTGAGTAGACTTTTTTTCATTTTCCTACCTTTGCACGCGAACGAGGTGCACCATCAACGACTTCCGGACGTGATACATCAACAACGCCATCCCAGCCCCCCCCCAATGCTTTCATCAACGTGATATATTGCGTAACCAAAGAAACACGGCTATCTTTAAGTGCCATTTGTGCAGAATAATAAGAGCGATCAGCGTTTAACAATTCAAGAAAACTGGTATTTCCATTCTCAAAAAGACTCCGTGAAAGTTTTAAGGAATGAAGAGAAGCTTTATTCGCAATGATCAGCTTTTCTAAGCGTTGATGTTCTTTAGTTAATCTTACCAGCGCATTTTCTACATCTTCTAAAGCTCCCAAAACAGCAGCCCGATAAGTAATAAAAGCTTGATCACGCTGTGCACGCGCTACCGCAATAGAAGCCTCAACCTGACCTCCATTAAAAAAAGGAAAACGCAAACCAGGCCCAAAAGACCAACCAATCGTTGAATTTTTCCATAACTGATCTATCGCCGTTGCGGCTGTCGAAATATTACCTGTTAAAGTAAGTGAGGGATAGCGATCTGCTTCACGTTGACCAATCCGCGCTGTCGCTTGCGCATATTGACGCTCTGCCCGTCGTAAATCCGGACGTGTTAACAAAATATCAGCTGGAATTCCTGCTGGTATCGGCCAGTGCGGTTGTGGAATCTTTGTATGCTTAGCATTTTTTTGTAAAAGAGCCTTCAATGCCGTAGGCACACGACCAGTTAAGACAGAAAGACGATGAACGCTCATTGCTAAATTCGCTTCCATCTGTGATATATCTGCTTCTGTATTTGCCATTTGTGCTTGCGCATTTGAAACATCGAGCTCAGAAACATCACCAGCTGTTAATCTAGCACGCATCAATTCATAGGTTTTACGTTGTGATACTGCAATTTGCCGCACAATTAACAATTTCTGTTGCCAACCACGCATTTGTACATAATTTGTTGCCACATCTCCTAACAATGTCACCATGGTAGCGCGCATATCTTCCACAGCCGCATCAAGACCATAACGCGCTGCTTCAACCGCTCGTTTATGCCCACCAAAAAAATCAAGCTCCCAGCTTGCATCAAAACCACTATGATATTGGTTTAACAATGCATCAGACTGTCCAGAATAACTACGGGTTCCTGAAATTGAATTGGACACATTTGGCAAAAGAGTTCCCACAACCTGTCCTAAACTCGCACGTGCCTCACGTACCCGAGCTTTGGCAACAGCAACATTATTATTTCCAGAAATCGCATAATCCATTAATGCATCTAGAACAGGGTCATTCAAACGCCGCCACCATCCGGCAAGCGCAACTGGCTGTCCTGCAGTCTGTGCAGATTTTTCTCCCCAAACTGCTGGAACACGAAAAGATGTTTTCTGGTAATTAGGACCAACCATACATCCTGACAAAAGCAAACACAACAAGACACAAGAAAGTAATCCACGAGAAGCGCCCCTTTTGAGATTTCTGATATACATCTAGTCTCCCGCATTCTTTCAGAATCATTATTTAATATTAATACTTTATTTACCTCTTATTTCAAACTTGACGTGAAAAATCAAATACAGTTTGCACAGGAATATGATCTGAAGGGCGTTCCCATCCGCGCGCATCACGAAAAATCGAAAGATCTACAACAAAAGGTGCTAAATCAGGAGAAGACCAAACATGATCAAGCCGCCGTCCATAATCGGTAAATGCCCAATCGCGTGCACGATAACTCCACCATGTATAAAGCTTGGTAGGAGCAGGAATATGAAACCGCATCAGATCAACCCATCCACCTTGACAACACAAGTCCTGTAAACGCTCGGTTTCAATGGGAGTATGGCTTACAACCTTCAACAATTGCTGATGAGACCAAACATCCTCTGCCAAAGGAGCAATATTTAAATCGCCCACCAAAAGAGAAGAAAGACCATCTCCTTGATCCGCACGTATAGAGGACATTTCTTCTAAAAAATCAAGCTTATGCCGAAATTTTTCATTCACATCAGCATCTGGAATATCTCCCCCAGCAGGAACATAAAAATTATGAATCCGCAAGCTTCTCCCATGGGCTTCCACAATAACTGAGATATAGCGGCAATCTTGGTTTTGGCAAAAGAAACGCTTTTCTACCTTTTTAAAAGGCAAACGAGAAATAATAGCCACCCCGTTATAAGATTTTTGTCCACTCAATGCGATATGCTTATAACCCGCTGCTTCAAAAGCCCCCACTGGAAATAAAGCATCTGGACATTTTGTTTCCTGTAGACACAAAACATCTGCGGAAAAGAGTTCCAAATACTGAAAAACCTGTACAAGACGCAAACGAATAGAATTAATATTCCAAGTTGCAATACGAAATAACATCCATTTCAATCCCAATGAAACAACACCGCACTATTTCTTCGAAGGAAGTGCAAACATTCCATTAGCGAAACGGACGTCTGTCCGCACATTCATAATCTGCACAGTAGTTTCCAAATTTTGTTGGTCAACAATTGTCCACTGCCGCAAAGCAGAGCCTTTAGAATCAAAAACCATCCTTATTTTCCCTGCCCCAATCGTTTTATCACGCAGAACAATCGTCACAGCCCCTGGATCTTCGCGAAATGCCAACAAGCGCCCAGAAGATATATCAATTTTATCAGCCAACAGAAACTTCATTGGCGTTTGCGAAAGTTGTGAAAAGTTCCAAGTATTCAAAGCCCGATTGTTAATACCTACAAATTGGCCATCTGCAATAATCTGTAAAGGCATTTTCTTATAAATAAAACGAATTTTCCCTGGGCGCTCTAAATAAAATGTCCCTTGGGACATTTTTCCCTTTGGACTAAACTGAATAAAATCACCTGTCATTGTCTTGATTGCCGCAAAGTGATTTACAACATTTTGCGCCTTTATCACTTTATCAGACGCTTGCGAAAAAACAGGAAAAGTTAAACACCAAAAGATAATAATTCCCACCAACCCAAAGACTCTTCTTTGCGGAAAAAAAGACGTTTTCATAAAAAATGCTCCCAAGCAATGTTTAATTGACTTTATAATTTATAACTTAAGTGATCAACGATGAATAAATACCCTTCTTTATAAAATAAAGATATTGTTTGAAAAAACTATCAAAAGATTTTTAAAAGTATTCTTCTTCGACAATCTCCAAAACTTTCCGCTTACCCACATCATTTTCTGGACTAATAATGCCTTCTCCTTCCATCCTTTCAATCAATGTTGCGGCACGGTTATAACCAATGCCTAAACAATGTTGAATATGAGAAGTTGAAGCACAATAGCAACAGCTTGACTATAGGGATCATCTGCTAAAGAAAAAGCCAAAGAAACATCCTTCTTTATTGCCTGCGGTATCGTTTCCAAATAATCAGTCTGCGTTTAAATTTCCGAAGGCATTCAAATTTCCCGCTTTTCTGCTGATTTTCTAAACGCATAATATATTCTTTATATATTCTTTCCCACCCCTAATCTGTGAAGCAATATAAATTATAGTCAATACATAACGGATTAAGTACTAAACATATATTGCTCGCGAACCTGAAAACTCCTTTAAGTGGCAAAAATGCTTTTTTGACTTCCTTCCAATCCAAAAGAATAAAAATTTTCACCCGAACCAGTCTGTAAACAGTTTGAAGTTTAGCAGATTTCACTTAGCTTCCCACCCCATATCATTCATCTATATAAGGCTCCACAGATAAGCCTTGCCCCTAAATATTTAGAGCGCACTTAAAAAGACACTTAAATATCAAGCCTTACATGCTTTTATACCCCTACACTCGCAATAACATTATTTTATACCAAGATATTGATTTATAATAAATTATCTTTTTAACTTAAATCATAACGCCAAATACAGGAAGATTCTCTCATCTCATACTCTCTCATATTGAATCAACTCAAATCATTTGCTTGCACGTTACAAGCAAGGTTGGTGTATGGATAAAAGTTATATAAGATAAAGAATCCCCTTATAAAGAGTCTCAAGTGCCAAGGAGCTATCGCAAATCGAGAACTGGTATATGAAAATACAGACTTTCTACGATACAGTAGGATAAACACTTGTTTTATAAGATGTTATAGAAAGCAACTATAAAGATTTTTCAAAAGCGTTCTTCTTCGGCAGGCACTAAAATTTCTCGTTTCCCTGCGTGATTTGCTGGACTAATGATACCTTCTTCTTCCATCCTCTCAATCAATGTAGCAGCACGGTTATAACCAATGCCTAAACGGCGTTGAATATAAGAAGTCGAAGCCTTACGATCACGAAGCACAATAGCAACAGCTTGGCTATAGGGATCATCTTCTGAAGGAGAAGCTAAAGAAACATCAGCACCATCCTCTTCAACTTCTTGCGTAATTGTTTCCAAATAATCAGGTCGTGCTTGCGCTTTGAGATGCGCAACAACCTGCTCCACTTCATCATCTGCAACAAAAGGACCATGCACACGTTGAACACGTCCTCCTCCCATCATAAAGAGCATATCTCCTTGTCCCAATAATTGCTCAGCCCCCTGTTCGCCCAAAATTGTTCGGCTATCGATTTTTGAACTTACAGAAAAAGAAATACGTGTAGGAAAATTGGCTTTGATCGTCCCAGTAATAACATCGACAGAAGGACGCTGCGTCGCCATAATCACGTGGATACCGGCAGCACGTGCCATTTGTGCCAAGCGTTGAACCGCGCCTTCAATGTCTTTACCAGCAACCATCATCAAATCAGCCATTTCATCAATAATGACAACAATATAGGGCATAGGACTAAAATCAAGTGTTTCCGTTTCATAAAGAGGCTCACCGGTCTCGCGATCAAATCCAACTTGAATTGTCCGCGCCATTGTCTCTCCCTGACTTGCTGCTTCCCTAAGACGTGCATTAAACCCATCAATATTACGAACGCCTAATTTTGACATTTTACTATAGCGCTCTTCCATTTCACGAACAGCCCACTTTAAAGCAATCACGGCTTTTTTAGGATCTGTCACCACGGGTGTTAATAAATGAGGAATGCCATCATAAACCGAAAGCTCAAGCATTTTCGGATCCACCATAATGAGACGACATTGTTCAGGTGTCATACGATAAAGCAATGATAAAATCATTGTATTGATAGCAACAGACTTTCCCGATCCTGTTGTACCAGCAACCAAAAGATGGGGCATTTTTGCTAAATCTGCAATAACAGCTTCCCCCCCGATTGTCTTACCTAAAGCAAGTCCTAGCTTTGCTTTGCTGTCAATAAATTCTTGCGCCTGCAACATTTCTCGTAAATAAACCATCTCACGCTTTGCATTAGGCAATTCTATTCCAATCACATTGCGTCCTGGAACCACCGCAACACGCGCTGAAATCGCACGCATCGAGCGTGCAATATCATCTGCCAAACCAATAATACGGGAAGACTTAATGCCAGCAGCCGGTTCAAATTCATACAAAGTCACCACAGGTCCAGGACAAGCATCAATAATTTGCCCTTTAACTCCAAAATCTAACAAAACCCCTTCAAGTTCCTGAGAATTTGCTCTTAAAACAGCAGGAGAAAGTTTTGCATCTCTAACAGACGGTGGTGGAACCGAAAGATAATCTACAAGAGGAAGAACAAAATCACCATTTGAAGAAGCTGTTAAAGACTTTTGATTTTTAACAGAAGCAACATAGGTTTTATTTTGATTTTCCTCACACTTTACTTTTTCACCCAAAAAAGTTGGCTCAATCCGATCAAATGGCTTTCCTTGCACCTTACTCTGAAAACGCCTTTTGAAACAGAAAAAACGAAAGAAACGCGCTTGTAAAAAATAAAAAAGATGTAAAAGAGCGCCAAAAGTTGTCGCAAAAAAACCATGATTTTCACGTTCATCCTCTGCAGCATATTCCGTATCTTCTTCCAATTCAAAAACTGGATTAACGATTGCATCTTTTGGAATGCTTTTTTCTTTTCTTTTCTTTGTTCGACGCCGCCATATCACATTGCCAGCAAAAGCAGCAGTGAAAAAACCTAAAAGAATAAAAACAACACTGAAAAACACCGTGTAAAGAGGAGAAAGAAAAAGAGGAAAAACTGAAGAAGCAACACTTAAAGCTTTATCTCCTAAAACCCCTCCCAATCCCATTGGCAATGGCCAATAAGTAAAAGAAGCAACAGGTGACATAAGGGCAAAAGCAATTAAAAAACAAATCGTTGATAGCGCCCATAAAAAAAAGCGCAAAGTCAAATTGTAGATATTCTTTTGCGCCAACAAGAGAAAAGACCAAAATAATGGCGGTAACAAAACAGCAAGACTTGCCAAGCCAAAAAACTGCATAATAAAATCTGAAAAAATTGCCCCCATCCACCCCATAAGGTTTGTAACCTCATTTGTACTTGCATGGGTTAAAGATGGATCCTCAACATTCCACGTCGCCAAAGCAAATACACAAAAAATAATAAAGCCCAAAAGCCCAAGCCCAATAAATACCCCTATCTGACGTAAAAACATCTCAATAAGACGCGAACCTTGAGAATTTCGCACTTCTAATGAATCATAAGGAGAAGAACTTCGGTGCATCTATCAATTCCAAATACAAAACTTTCATATTTTAAAGAGTTATAACTCTCTCTCGTAAAAAAGGATGAAGCTTAAACTCTGTGCCAATCTGTAAACAAATAACCTGTAAACAATCCGGCTTTTTATCTAGTCTAGCGCATTCTACCTTCTAACCACTTCATATCACTCATACATCACCACCCTAAGAGACTATCCTTCATAAGGCGCACAAAAAGCTCTCGCTGAATATTTTATCACACGATCAACCAAAAAACACCTCATGTGTAAAGTTTTACATGGGTCCTATAGGCACCTCCTAAACAGACGATGTTTTTTACGCTACATCATAATAACGGCAAAATATGAATACTGTTTTAACCATCACGAATGAACACAGTTTTTTTATTTATCATACTAACTAAATGTCCCCCTTCAGGACAGGCATACTAAAGTAATTCATACAACTTAAAAAAATACACGACCATCTTTGGTTATTTTTAGTTTTCTTTTTTATCAACCAAGTGTAAAAAGAATTGAAGAGGACATTCAAAAAAGCTTATCCGATAAATCTGTAAAATGAATCACATAAATGATGAAGCAGAAGAACTCTGAAAAACCAATCTGTCATCAGATTGGTGCCAAAAAGAAACCTCGTTTTGTAAAGTAGAAAGAAAAGTAAACGTTAAGATATTTTAGGCAATTTAAAAAGATATTCTTTTTTAAAAAAAGCAAACTGTAAACAATGGAAGAAGTATTGTGTGTTCTAATCGCAATAAAGACGTACAGCCCAATAAAAAAATTAAATCTCATAAAACGAAACAATGTGATCTGCTCATTGCAGGGGGGGCGGCTGTCGGTTTAACCTTAGCGATAGCACTCAAGCAAACAGCCCCTAATCTGAAAATAAAAATCGTTGATGCTGCTCCGCAAGGAGATACTCCTGCTTCTAACATACGAACCATTGCCCTTGCTGCCGCTTCTATTCGTATGTTAAAACAATTACAATGTTGGGAACCTATAAAACCCTATGCGCAACCCATTCATTCAATGATCATCACAGATACAAGCACAAGTGACCCTGTCAAACCCACTCTTTTAACCTTTGAAGGCGACATTAACCCTGGTGAGCCCTTTGCTTCTATGGTAGAGCAGAGAGAACTCATCAACACTTTAAAAAAACGTGTCAAAGATCTCAATATTCCTGTTATTGCAAACAAGCGTGTCATTGATTTTCATCAAGAAGACCAACATAAAACCGTCACTTTAAATAATGAAGAGGTTTGGCAAACAAAATTGCTTATTGCAGCCGACGGAGCCCATTCGAAATTACGCCAAAAAGCAGGTCTTAAAAACTTTTCTCATCCCTATAAACAAACAGCAATCATCTGCACAGTTGAACATGAAAAACCCCATAATGGTCAAGCAATTCAACATTTTTTACCTGCCGGTCCTTTTGCTCTTCTCCCTCTCAAAGGCAACCGATCTGCCATTGTGTGGAATGAAGATCATAAAACTGCGCAATATTATCTCAAAGCTAATGCCCTTATTTTTGAAACAGAACTCGAAAGACGCATTGGCCATCGGTTAGGCAAACTCTCTTGGGATGGCGAACGTCAAGCTTTTCCTTTGAGTCTTTCTTTAACACGTCAATGCGTTAAACCACGTTTTGCTCTCGTTGGCGATGCCGCCCATACCATCCACCCCATTGCAGGACAAGGACTCAACTTAGGATTACGCGATAGCGCTGCCCTCGCTGAAGTGATTATTGAAACAGCACGACTAGGTCTTGACATTGGCTCCCTCACTGCTTTAGAGCGCTATCAAAGCTGGAGACGTTTTGAAATTGTCCGTATGGCTTTAAGTAATGATTGGCTTAATAAACTCTTTTCTAATGATAGCCTTCTTTTACGGATGCTCCGCGATACTGGCCTTGGAATCATTAATCAAGCGCCAAAAATGAAAAAATATTTCATTCAAGAAGCTGCCGGACTCACTCCAAACGCCCCACGTCTCCTACACGGCTTCCCACTTTAAGAAAAAATTCATACTATTTCACTTTTTTACAACCTTTGCCTCCCTCCTTCAAAGAACAAAAAAACTCCTATCTCATCCAATCTGTTTACAAGCCGGATTCCTATCGAGTAATTCTCTCTTGACTTCCTCCTCCCATATTTCACTTCACATAAGACTCGACAAGCAAGCTACATTCTAAGAATATTCACCACGCACTGAAAAATAATGTCTCAAAGAGGTTGCCTTATATCACCACACCTTAAAAGAAGGCATTTCACGTCATAACGAAATAAACAAGACTTTTTAGCACACAACACTTTTATTTATAATAATAATTCATTATTCTCATATTGAATGAGAAATCTGAAGATCATAAAATACTCTTATTTCAAATCTCTCTCATGTTGAAGCAATCAAAATCATTCACTTGCACATCACAAGCGAAAGTATCGTATAAATAAAAAAAAATTAAACAAAGCAATAAAAAGCCTCCCCCTCTCAAGTACCAAGTGCTTTAGCAACAGTGGAAGCAAGTAAAGTGTATAATGGCGCCAGCTTACACTTTTTATTGAAGTAAAAAATGGTGGACTACAATGGATCTTATGTAATCATAGGGACTTTCACGTTATACTATTCACGAGAAACGCCATAAAATAAGCTTAGCTGCATTTGAAAAATTTTTCTTTTAAAACAAGCGCGTAAATTGGCAACACAACTGTATTCCGTTTGGGGTATTCTGTTCCTCAGACAAACCCTTTAACTTATTGTGGAATACCACACAATTTTAGAAAAAATATTCTGATATATAACAAAGTGTTCCGTACTCTATACCATCACACACAATTGTAAACCTGCATATCACCCCCTATTTCACACCATAAAAGAAGATAAACCGCAATAGAAATGACTCAATCCTTTTATTTTCAAATACACTCTTTATTCATTATTCATAAACGCTCATAAATGAATTTTAATCACAAACGCTCAGAAATATGTCATAAATTCTATAAAACCCATAACAGCCATAGAAATTTTCCATTTTTCTACACACTCACTCATCCCAACGAACGATAAATAAAGTAAATGCCTCATATATAATCTTACAAAAAAAAGACCAAACAAAATCTATAACATCAGGCTTATTCTACAGAACAGTATTTCAAAAATATAAGTATGCTAATTTATTAACATATTAATTGATAAAATTATCATTTTACATATTGAGTTAAAATCCCTATGCAATAAATTATTCTCATTTCGACCATTTTTGTAAATAATCAATAAAACTCTTTATTTACATAGACTAAAAAGAGCAACGTTAATGAAACGATAAAAAGAAGTAAAACATCCCCCTCTCTCAAATGCCAAAAGCAATTACAATATTTCAATCTGGCATCATCATTATGCTTGCCAGATTATAACAACAAGACCTTTTGTATTTAAATAAATTTGTTCACGCTCCCTATTGTTGTATTTGGTAACTCAATACTTTAATATATTTGTTCAGTATGTTTATACAATCAAATTACCCAAAAGAGCATACTTCTTGCATTTACATTCCCTAGTATTCCCTTATCTTGTAAATATCGCACACGTGTTACGTTACTTCGAGTTCATCAAGTGTATACCCATTCTCCAACCACTCTTTAATCCACTTAGGTCTACGTCCACGCCCATTCCATAATTCCCATTGGTTATTGGGATTTCTATAATGGCGCTCTTTGCTCACAAGATCAGCGATATCAATTCCATGGGCATTAGCAATTTCAAGAATTTTTCGTCGCGCATTTTGCTTTTCCTTTGCTTGCCGTTTTTTTAATTCCACATCGATTTGTGTACGCATCTCTTGTAGCTCATCAAAATTCATATTCTTGAGATCATTCACCTTAATTACTCCCCTTGCAAAAAAGAATTTCTTTTTGCCATATTTTAAACACAATTATAGACAATTTCTGTCTATTTATTATCGAAATTAAAACTACGATACATATATCACTTTGACGGAGATGTGCTTTGGACCACAAAGAACTGTTTATTGGTACATCAATTACCATCACTGCATCTTTTTTCAGTTCAATTACTGGAACTACTAAATGCAGTGCTCAAACACCATCACACCTCTCTGACTCTCATGAATCAGGTGTCAAAAGTAAATATAAATCGTCACTCTATAAATTATGGCAATACGCAACAAAGAACAAGCCCTCTCTGTATAATGATAGTGTAGTTCATTATGACAATAAAACCTCCCCTTACACACAACGGCTTTTTACTTCGTATAAATTTTTTTTGAAAAGATTTTTGCAACCAGA
The DNA here is from genome assembly GCF_042194015.1 of Bartonella sp. MU37NMGALS. Lineage (NCBI taxonomy): Bacteria > Pseudomonadati > Pseudomonadota > Alphaproteobacteria > Hyphomicrobiales > Bartonellaceae > Bartonella > Bartonella sp. MU37NMGALS. Next base: position 7,554 of record NZ_JBHIML010000002.1, on the reverse strand, counting down.
GAATTATGTAAAACAAGCAGCTTCAATACAGTATCAAAGATTATTATTTTTTAAAAGCAGCGCCTTTTTTCGTGATTCCAATAATATTGGTTGGCATAACGTGCTCTATTTTATTCCGCACTTTTATCTTGTTGGTTGGATACTCGCATATATTAGAAATATTTTTAGAAGAGAACAAAACAATAATCACAAGGAATATTCTAAGCTAAACAATCTCGTTCTGCAAATTTATAAAATCAAAAAACAACGAGAAAATGCACCACAAAGAATGAGCATTTGTATTAATAAAATTCTTCGTAATAAGGTGTATTGCTAATGATTGTTCCAGATTTCACATTTTTTGCTGCTGCATACATATCCAATACGCCCCCCATAGCATTTTCAGTTGTTGCCGAACAAGAAGCGCGGGACAATGTCTATGTAACAGATGATAAAGATAACTTGTTCTATCAATCATCTCAGCTTAAGGAAACAATCGCAACAGCTGAACAGAGTGAACATAATTTTAACATAATTTTAGAGCAAATTGGTGTTGGAAATGTGAAATTGTTTTCTCTTTTTGATGCATTTGATTTTTGCAGAAATCTTACAGCTGCACAAAGCGCTTTAACTTACTGCTATGAACAAACAACATCAAAGTGCGTCTTTGAAAAAGCGACTTTGCAGTCTGTGCTGAATTTTTACAATACAGAAAACTCAAGCCACACCCGTACGCAAAAAGTTACTTCATATATTGGAGTAAGAGCTGCTGTACGAGGAAATGAAGACTTGCAGGAGCCTGTAAAGCTTAAAAAAGAAGAACCAGAACAGGCAACTAAAGTAGATTCTCTTCCTCTCTCTTCAAAGGGAGAAGAAGATGCGTTTACACGTAAAGAAAGTGGTACCAGCGATGCTTTTTCGGTTGAAGATTCTTCTTCATCGAGAGGCTCGCTAGAGTGACAGCTGATATTTTCACAAAACTCTAGAGTTTTAATAGGATATTATAATGAAAGGTAGATAAGAAAATGTTAAAGCTCTAATTAGTAAGATTGGACAAAATCTCTTCTAATTGAGGGCAAAGATAATGAAAATGATAGAACAAAACAGTGTTGATATAGCATTTAGTCAAAAAGCAGCGCGTGAGATTACAGTCGTGATGCTTTCAGAAAGAGAATGGTATTTTACGTTTATTTCCGATGATCCAATCACCGGAAAGTCAAATAAATATACGTTACTTACACAAAGAGGAAAATTAAGAACTTGGGCTGATCCAAAATATCTCTTTAAGTTTCTTCATGAACGAGGGGTCATTTGTGGGAGTTTTAATCTTAATCAGGATAAAGAACATGAAACAATTAAATATTCTTCACACAACAGCTCGTAATAAAATTGCTGCATTTTCAGCAGCTTTGACCATATTTTTTATGAATAGTTCTGCTCATGCACAAGCCCAAGCACAAACTTTACAAAATGCGGAAAAAGCTCTAAAGGATTTACAAGGCGATATTCAAAAAATTATACCTATTGCTGCTGCTGTTATACTATTATGCTTAGCAATTGGTTATGCAGGACGCTATATCGAAAAAGATACATTTGTGCGGTGGGCGATCGGCGTTGTCATTGCAGGTTCTGCAGCCCAGCTTGTTTCACTGCTATTTAAGCCATAATGGCATTAATTATAAATTTAAAGTACAATGTGTTTGTTTATATAGAAATATTATCTAGATTTTAATATAGAGTGAAATATGCAAAAATTAATTAATCTCAAATCGAAAAATAACAACAAAATCATCACAATTTCTGCAGCTGTGACTGCGCTCTTTATGAATAGTTCTGCTCATGCACAACAAGCAGCCGTTTTAACAAATGCATCGAACGCTCTAACAGGTTTACAGACAGACTTGAAGGTGATTATCCCTATTGCTGCTGCCGTTATACTTTTGTGCTTAGCAATTGGCTATGCGGGACGCTACATCGGAAAAGACACATTTGTACGGTGGGCAATCGGGGTCGTTATCGCAGGTTCTGCAACCCAGCTTGTTTCACTGCTATTTAAGCCATAATGGCATTAATTATAAATTTAAAGTACAATGTGTTTGTTTATATAGAAATATTATCTAGATTTTAATAAGAGTGAAATATGCAAAAATTAATTAATCTCAAATCGAAAAGTAACAACAAAATCATCGCAATTTCTGCAGCTGTGACTGCACTCTTTATGAATAGTTCTGCTTATGCTCAAGCTGCCGTTTTAACAAATGCATCGAAAGCTCTAACAGACTTACAGACAGACTTAAAAGTGATTATCCCCATCGCTGCTGCCGTTATACTGTTGTGCTTAGCAATTGGCTATGCAGGACGCTACATCGGAAAAGACACATTTGTACGGTGGGCAATCGGTGTTGTCATCGCGGGTTCTGCAACCCAACTTGTTACTCTGCTATTTAAAACAGTGTAATAATGGCATCAATTATAAAACACGGTATGTTTATTTATATAAAAATATTATCTAAATTTTAATAAGAGTGAAATATGCAAAAGTTAATTAGTGTTCAATCGAAAAGTAACAACAAAATCATCGCAATTTCTGCAGCTATGACTGCGTTCTTTATGAATAGTTCTGCTTACGCCGCCAAAGCGAGTGTTTTAACAAATGCAGAGGGCGCTTTAGAAGGTTTACAGACAGACTTAAAAGTAATTATCCCTATTGCTGCTGCCGTTATACTTTTATGTTTAGCAATTGGCTATGCAGGACGCTACATCGGAAAAGACACATTTGTACGGTGGGCAATCGGTGTTGTTATCGCAGGTTCTGCAACCCAACTTGTTACATTGCTATTTAAAACAGCATGATAATAGCGTTAATTATAAAATACAATATGTTTATTTATATAAAAATATTATCTAGATTTTAATAAGAGTGAAATATGCGAAAATTAATTAATCTCAAATCAAAAAATAACAACAAAATCATCGCAATTTCTGCAGCTATGACTGCGTTCTTTATGAATAGTTCTGCTTACGCCGCCAACGCGAGCATTTTAACAAATGCAGAAAGCGCTTTAGACGGTCTAAAAGGCGATATTCAAAAAATTATCCCTATTGCTGCTGCCGTTATACTGTTGTGCTTAGCAATTGGCTATGCAGGACGCTACATCGGAAAAGACACATTTGTACGATGGGCAATCGGTGTTGTCATCGCAGGTTCTGCAACCCAACTTGTTACATTGCTATTTAAAGCAGCGTAATAATGGCGTTAATTATAAATAATACAACACGATACGTTTATACGATAAACAACCAGTATTATTATCGTGCTCTCTACAACCAAACTTACTTCAATACTATTGAAAGGTGATTCATGAATCAGTATAATACGTAATGTTTTTAACATCCATCGGTTATTAGGTGAGTACCAGTAATAATGTAGTCATACTGAAAAAAGGAATATTACTTATAGCAACTTTAATTAAAGGGGATAAAGGATATGAAACAATCGAATACGTTTCAAGCGAAGACGTGCAACAGGATTAATGTTATTATTATCACTTCAATGATGTTATTAATAACGCAATCTGCATATGCTCAGACGGAAACTGAAAGCTTGGATGCCTTCATAGGAATGCAATATGGGTTAAGTATACTTATTCCTATCGTCGCCATCATTATTCTTTTATTTCTTTTGCTTATTTATATATTTCGCATCATCGCAAGAGCTACATTTATACGATGGGCATTTAGCGTCATTATTGCTGGTGCAGCCTTTTATATTAGCCACATATTATTTCACCTCCACTGACAAGAGCACCCCATGAAATCACAAGAACAAAAAGTATTTCCCCTATTCAAAGGAGCAACACGTGTTCCAACGATATGGGGTGTCCCCATGATGCCATTTATCGTTATGGTTATGGGGGTCGCTGTTATTGCTATGACAGTAAGTATCTTTTTGTGGATTATGGCACCTCCATTATGGTTCATTATGGTGCAAATCACTAAAAACGATGATAAGGCGTTTCGTATCTGGTGGTTATGGATCGATACTAAATTTCGCAATCGCAACAAAGGTTTTTGGGGCGCATCAAGTTATAGTCCCTCTGATTATAGTAAAAGGAGATAAACATGACAGTTGTTGAAAGTAGCAAACGCCTTGCATCAGAGACACCTGTAAGCCTGTTTCTGCCTTATTCACATCATATTACAGATACGATTATTTCTACTAAAAATGCGGAATATTTGTCAATTTGGAAAATTGATGGGCGTTCGCATCAAAGCGCTTCAGAAGAAGATATTTTTCAATGGATAAAAGAGCTTAACAATACTCTACGGGGTCTTGCATCAGCCAATTTATCATTTTGGACGCATATTGTGCGCCGTCGTGTTTATGAATATCCCGATTCAACATTTGATCAAATGTTTTGCTATCAACTTGATGAAAAATATCGGCAAAGCTTTACTGGTTATAATTTGATGGTCAATGATTTATATCTGACTGTCATTTTTCAACCGATAGCGGATAAAATTATGTCGTTCTTTTCTCAACATGAACGTGAAACGCTTGATCAAAAAAAGATGCGACAAGACACATGTATCAAAGAACTCAATGACATCAACCGTACTTTAGGCCAATCTTTAAACCGTTACGGTGCAGAACTTCTTGGTGCTTATGAAAAAAATGGGCATGTTTATTCTTCTGCACTTGAATTCCTTGGAATGCTTGTCAATGGTGAATATCGCCCTATGCCAATTTGCCATGACCGTTTTTCCGACTATATGTCTATCAATCGACCTTTTTTCTCAAAATGGGGTGCTCTTGGTGAACTGCGAACAACCAGTGGAATGCGTCGATTTGGAATGCTGGAAATTAAAGAATATGATGCAACAACCAAACCAGGACAATTAAATGTTTTGTTGGAAAGTGACTTCGAGTTCGTTTTGACGCAGAGCTTTTCAGTACTCTCCAGACATGCTGCTAAAGACTATTTACAACGGCATCAGCGTAATCTCATTGATGCAAGAGATGTGGCAACAAGCCAAATTGAACAAATTGATGAAGCACTAAACCAGCTTATCAGTGGACATTTTGTCATGGGAGAACATCACTGCACATTGACTATCTATGGTGATACAATTCAACAAGTTCGCGACCATATGGCCAAAGCAAGTGCAGCATTACTAGACGTTGCGGTACTGCCCAAACCTGTAGACTTAGCGATAGAGGCTGGCTATTGGGCACAACTTCCTGGCAATTGGAAATGGAGACCACGTCCTGCTCCGATTACATCATTGAACTTTTTATCATTTTCATCTTTTCATAATTTTATGTCAGGAAAACCCACTGGAAACCCATGGGGACCAGCCGTCACAATTCTTAAAACAACCAGTAAAACACCGCTTTATTTCAATTTTCATGCCTCCAAACTTGAAGAGGATTCGACAGATAAACGTTTACTTGGAAATACCGCACTTATCGGACAATCTGGTTCCGGTAAAACCGTGTTACTTGGCTTTTTGTTAGCACAAGCACAAAAATTTAAGCCGACAACTGTTGTTTTTGATAAAGATCGTGGCATGGAAGTTGCCATTCGAGCGATGGGTGGAAAATATTTAACATTCAAGCCTGGCAGGAGAAGTGGGTTCAATCCTTTCCAACTCCCACCCACACAAGAAAATCTTATTTTTCTGAAACAATTTGTTAAAAAATTGGCAGAAGCTGGTGGTGAGGTCACGCATCACGACGAAGAAGAAATTAACAAAGCGGTTATGTCTGTTATGAGTGCTAACATTGACCGATCACTCCGTCGTTTGTCCTTTCTGGTACAATTTTTACCAAATCCACGTTTAAGTGATTATAATGCTCACCCATCTGTTCATGCTCGCTTACTAAAATGGTGTGAAGGTGGTGATTATGGATGGTTATTTGATAATCCCCATGATGCTCTTGATCTCTCAACACATCAAATTTACGGCTTTGATATAACGGAATTTTTAGATAATTTTGAAACTCGCACCCCTGTGATGATGTACTTGCTTTACCGCACAGAGGGCATGATTAGCGGACAGCGATTTATGTATATCTTCGATGAGTTTTGGAAGCCTTTGCAAGATCCGTACTTTGAAGATTTAGCGAAAAATAAACAAAAGACTATCCGTAAACAAAATGGTATTTTTGTTTACGCAACACAAGAGCCTAGCGATGCCTTGGAAAGTAATATTGCCAAAACACTCATTCAACAGTGTGCGACTTACATTTTTCTAGCCAATCCCAAAGCAAACTATGAAGATTATACAAAAGGCTTTAAACTAACAGATACTGAATTTGAACTCGTTAAAGGACTTGGTGAGTTTAGTCGCCAATTCCTCATTAAGCAGGGTGATCAATCTGCGCTTGCAGAACTGAATCTTGGTAAATTCCATCTGACAAGCGATGGAAAAACCATCGAACGCGACTTTAGTGACGAGCTATTGGTTTTATCAGGTACACCTGATAACGCAGAATTAGCCGAAAGCATTATCGCGGAAGTTGGTGATGATCCGGCAATATGGTTACCAATTTTCTTACATCACGCAAAAAATGACAGGAGGGAAACATGAAAAAAAATGTCATTTCAATAGTAGTTGTAATAACTTTAGGGATTTCAGACCCAGCAATGGCTTGGGTTTGGGGCGCTGGAGCAGCAGATTTGGGAGCATCAGTTCCAACGACGTGGCCCAATTTTTTTGGAGGTTCATCTTCAAATACATCAACGCCTAAGAAACCTTCACAACCTGATACCCAACTTCTCGATATGCTAAAAAAACAACTTGAGAAAACAAAAAAGATACACGAGTCTATAACGGGAAGCCAAAAGTTCGACACTAAAAAACTTAAAAATGCACAAACAGATCACAGCAGTTTTTTTCTCAAAAATCCAGAGACGCTCTACAATAGAAATAAATCTTCTGCTCTAGCTACATCACTTGAAAATATTTTAAAAGAAGAAGAGATTCCTATCCCTATCCATGAATCTAGCAGTTTTATCAACAAGCGTATCCAATATGCAGCCATAACTGATAAAGCCGTAAGTTTAAAGACTTTCGAAGAAGCAAACAATCGTTTTCAGCAAATTGAAGAACTATTAAATGAAATCAAGACAACAAAAGATCTAAAGAGTATTGCTGAGTTACAAGCACATATAATTGGAATGCTCGCTAAGCTACAAAATGAAACAGCAAAACTACAAATGGTCACACATTTACGCAACGCTGAACATGCACTTATTAAACAGCAGAAGGACAAGCATAACATAAAAATTTTGAATAATAAAAACACGCAAATGCCTACCATAAGATTTATTAGATAAGGCCTTTTATAACAATATTTCGTGTATTATTTTTCCTGTATGCTCGTGAAAAGAAAAGGTTAGTGCATAATATTCAGTTCTCTCTCATAGACTGAAAAGATGTACGAAGTTTAATTCTATCCTAAAAAACTCAACAAGAAATACTCAAAAATCATATAAAAAGTTGAAAATTCGTTAAAGAGGAATTCCATGGACTTTACAGTGTTCACGCAACTTTTCAATAAAATTGATC
>NZ_JBHIML010000019.1:16093-19647 GCF_042194015.1 Bartonella sp. MU37NMGALS | reverse complement strand
TATAGAGGGCAGATATTTTACAATTAACCCCACAAAAAACGGATGGTTTGAGCATCCGTTTGAAGCAGGAGCGAAGTTTATGACAACCACCCAAACATGCATCCAAGTATGGGATCGCCATAGTATTTTAGCCGAGCTACGCCGCCGTAATATGACCTTGGCGGAGCTCGCGAAAGCTTATCAACTCTCGTCATCCAGTGTTCAACACATTTGGACACGGTCTAACGAGAAAGCCGAACGCGCTATTGCCGATTTTATCGGTTTGCCCGTCGAGCAAGTATTTAGCGACCGCTACCCCAAAAGTCGCCGTCGCATTTTTAAAGCAGCAAAACATGCCAACACAGATTCGCGTGCGCATTCTGCTTTGCGCGGTAATGCTGCTTGAACTTCGTTACACGGCTTTGCGTTTTTGCGCATTTGCCATGAATTTAAATACCATAAGATAAAAAGGTTTATCAATGTCTAAAGATCAGTACGAAATAGGCAAGATAAATTGCATAGAGTTGCATCATAGAACAGCCATTTGCATGGGTTGGTTCTGGCGATTAGATGGTGGTCATATTGTTTTTATAGGGGGTGGTTATGGTTGCTGCTTGTAATTTATGGACCCCAGATGTCAGAAACGATATCGTTAATCCTTATTCAGAAGTTGAACGTTTACAGGTGATGCTTTCCTGTTCTTTAAAAGCAGTGAGTAGTGGATTTAAGCATCTGCCGATCCGGTATATTATTGACCCCCCGCATGGCTTATTTGATGCGGCGTTAGCACGACAGATTGTTATTCATATCTTGCATTATCAGTTTGAGGTGCCACGGCGACGTATTGTTGCGATACAGGCACGTCAGCGGACTTCTATTTCTCTATCTATGCAAGTGATTAACCGGCGTTTGGAAGAACCCGTTTTTGCGAAAGCTTATCGAAGATGGGCGGGGCGTGCGATGGATTTATTCTTTAAAGAGATCAGAAAGGCGGCGGCGTGATGGCACAGTTTCAAAAGCTTGCTCTTGATGTGATTGTGGTGCCGGAGCGTATACGCCCTGTGGATGATGAACATGCCAAGGCACTTGCACAATCAATGGCGCGGGAGGGATTGATGAATCCCATTACGGTGCGCCATACCCCCAATGCTAAAGAGGGCAATTATACGCTTATTGCTGGTGCGCATCGGCTTCGTGCTGCGGAGCTTTTGGGCTATAGTGACATTGATGCGGTTGTGGTGCAGGCGGATAAGGATAATGCTGCGCTTTTAGAAGTGGCAGAGAATTTGTTTCGCAATGAATTGTCAGTGATTGACCGTGCGCTTTTTGTCCAGACTTACCGCGAATTGTGGGAAAAAAAGTATGGGGAGATTCAACGTGGCGGTGACCATGGTAATCAATATACAAAGGACAAAATGGCAAAGGGTAAAGTTTACCCTTTGCCAAAAGATGGTTCTTCAGAGCATCATGAAACTGGGGGTGAAGGAGACAAAGTGGCAAAGGGACAAGTTGTCCCTTTGCCAAATGATGGTGACTTAAATGGTAAAGGGACAGTTTTATCTTTTGCCGAACATGTGGCGGACCGTATTGGTTTGTCTTCAAAATCAGTAAGACGTCTCAACAACATTGCTCAGCATCTACAGCCGGAGTTGCGGTCGGTTTTGCGTGGGACGGCATTGGCGGATAACCAAGCGCAGTTGTTGAAGTTGGCGAAGATGGAGCCGGTTGCGCAACGGCGTGTGGCAATTGCTTTGCAACAGGTTGAGGGGGATTTACGGCGGGCTGTTGATTTGGTCAATGGGATTAATACGCCGCCGCAAATTAATGAACAAGAGCGGGTTTTTGCTCAGTTATTGGGTGTTTGGCAGAGGGCGGATGCGCAGACAAAGGCGCGGTTTTATGATTATTTGAACAAGCAATCGGGGGAGGTGCTGTCATGAAGAGGCATGGTTGCGGGCAGCTTGATTTTTTCCAAAAGCCGGTTTTTCCTTGTCGTGAACCCGTTGCACAGATTGATTTAGGGCGGTTTCGCTCGCGCATTAAGCGTGCGATGGCGCGTGCTTTGAGAGAATGCCGGCATGAGCGCAGTGTGATTGCGGAGCGTATGGCGCATTATTTAGGGATTGGGTGTTTAAGTAAGGCGAGTTTGGATGCTTATGTTGCGGAAAGTAAGCAGGTGGATATTTCCCTGCCGCGTTTTAAAGCCTTTGTGCGGGCGACAGAAGCCTATTGGCTCTGGGATGAGGTGGTGAGTGAAGATGGATTGTTGCTGTTGCAAGGGGATGAGGCGCGGTTAGCAGAAATTGCGCGGCTTCAGCAGGAACAGCGGGAGATTGCAGCGCAATTGAAAGCCATGCGCGCAACGCCGGTTCGCATTAAAAGGGGGCAGCCATGAAGGAATGGTTTACTATTGCCGAATTGGCTGAGGCAGCTTTGCCAGGGTTGCCGAAAACAAAGATCGGTCTCAACAATCTTGCGCTTAAGAAATGGCGTTTGAATACACAATTGTTTCGCCAAACATTAGGCAAAACCAAGCCGGTTTGGGAGTATCACATTTCCTTATTGCCGGAGGGGGCGCGGGCGGCATTGTTGGTGCGGTTTGGTGGGGTTTGTGTAGAAGAAAAGACAGAGAAAAGCGATCAAAAGGCAAGTATTTGGGTGCGTTATGAGGGGCTTTCCAAGGCGCATAAAAGGCGCTGTGAAGAGCGTTTGAAGGCACTTTGTTTTTGGGAAGATTTGCTCCATGCCGGTATGGGTGTGCATGATGCGGCAAGTTTGAGTGCGGTGCAATTTGGTGTGAGCCGGATGTCGCTTTTTAATTGGCGGCAGATGGTGGAGGGGTATGAGCGCCCTGATTGGTTGGCAGCTTTAGCGCCTTGTTATGGTGAGGAGACTGTTTCGCAATTTGCGCCGTGTCATGAGGGGGCGTGGGAGGTTTTTTGTTCGGATTATTTGCGCCCGTCTCGCCCTGCTTTTTCGGCATGTTATCGGCGGATGGTTTCGGTTGCACAGGAGCGGGGTTTTGAGCCCATTCCTTCTGAGCGGGCTTTGCGGCGTCGTTTTAAGGCGCAAATTTCCAAAGCGGTTGTGGTTTTAGCGCGTGAGGGAGAAGAAAAGGCAAAAAAGCTTTATCCAGCCCAACGGCGTGATCGCTCGAGCTTGCATGCATTGCAAGCTGTGAATATGGATGGACATAAGCTGGATGTTTTTGTGCGTGTTCCTTGGGGAGAGAAGCCTGTGCGGCTTTATCTGATTGCCATTCAAGATCTTTATTCGGGCAAGATTTTATCGTGGCGCCTGTCGGATGCTGAGACTTGGGAAATCGTTCGTTTGGTGATTGGGGACATGGTGGAAGCTTATGGGATACCGGAGCGTATGACCTTGGATAATGGGCGTGCCTTTACCAGCAAGTGGATTTCTGGAGGTGTGCAAAACCGTTTTCGTTTTAAGATTAAGCCGGATGATCCGCAGGGGCTTTTGACGAGTTTGGGTGTGCAATTGCAATGGACCACCCCTTATAGCGGACAGTCTAAACCGATTGAGCGGGCATGGCGTGATCTGGCAGAAGCGATTTC
>NZ_JBHIML010000019.1:4649-15993 GCF_042194015.1 Bartonella sp. MU37NMGALS | reverse complement strand
TTGCGTGCGCAAAAGGGTACGGGCGAGATCCATTTTTATGGCAATCGTTATTGGGCGCGGGCGTTGAATGAGCATGCGGGGAAAAAAGTGATTGTACGCTTTGATCCGGATAATTTGCATCAAGATTTACGGGTTTATGATTTGAATAATCGGTTGCTTTGTTTGGCACCATGCCTTTGTGATGTAGGTTTTTATGACCAGCAGGCAGCGCGCTTGAATGGGCGTTTGCGTAAAGAATATGTGAAGGCTGTTAAAGCAGAAAAACAGCTAGCGGCAAAGCTTGCGCCTGATCACTTGGCCGATGTTTATGGGCGCCTTGAGAAAAAGGATGAAGCGTTGAAATCTAAGCTTCCGATAAAGCCAAAGGTGAGCCGCTTGATGCCAAACAATGTGGGGAATTTAGCTTTGAAAGCAGACGATGATGAGGTTTTGGGGGAGGAAGAATTCAGTCAACACTTGCATAAAGCTTTGAGAAAGCTTTCCGCCTCTGATGAGGGGCGTGAGGTGATCAAGTTTCCTAAACGATAGGAAAGGAAAGAGGGGGGATTTGTAAGAATTCTCAAAAGAAAGCTGGTTTTGTATCGCGTATCAGCTTGAAGCGTTAACAAAGAAAGGGGGGGGAGGAATCTTATCCATTTCATAGTCTAATCAATACATGAATTTTCTAGGTGTCTTTGCCTGATCGGGAGAGATGCGTGGAGTTAGCAAGTTCTCTGATGTGTGAGAAAGAGAGGGGATTTGCAAGGTTAGCCGTTTTAGTATCGCGTACGGCTTTAAATGTTTATTGAAGACAAAAGATAAGGGGCGGGTGGGAGCCCTTCCCCTTATCAATAGTCTAAAATCAATACGAAAGGGGAATATACATGAAAAACGCGATAAATGCAACGGTCGATAAAAATCCTTGGGCGCGACCTAAAATCCAGCCCAATGGAACAGCACAAAACCGCAACAGTGATGACATTGCTTTATGGAATGAGCTTGTGGATGCGGTGAGAGCTTTGGGACAAATGAATGATTGGTCGAAAGCAGAGGTGGCGCGGCGCATAGGCATGCCGGATGGGACGTTTTCGCAATGGTATGCGGGCAGTTATGCGGGGCAATTGGGTAAGCAAAATGCAAAGGTTCAACAATGGGTTGAGGTTTTAAAGGAAACGGCGGGTTTTTTGGAGAAGATCCCAGAAAAACCAGCCTTTCAGAGGAATCGAATTGCCAGTGAGATCATTGATACTTTAACACTGGCACAAAGTACGGGGGATATGGTGATGATTACGCTTGATGCGGGCAGTGGTAAGACCGAAACCTGCCGCCATTATCGCTCTACCCGCCCGCATGTTTATTTGGTGACAGCAAGCCCACATACGCGCAGTGTTCACGGTATTTTGAATGATATGGCAGCAGAATTGGAAGTGGTGGAATATAATCCCACCCGCTTAACGCGTGCTATTGGTAAGAAATTAGAGCGCGTGGGCAGTGGCACGTTGTTGATCGTTGATGAGGCGCAAAATTTAACGGATGAGGCGATTAATCAGTTGCGCCACTTTGTTGATATCAATGGCACGGGGCTCGCTTTGGTTGGTAATGATGAGATCTCGGGACGGTTGGTTCATCGTCAAAATGGTCCTTCTTATGCGCAAATTAAAAGCCGATTGGCGATGCATCTGAAGCGTCGCAAGCCCTATAGTGAGGATATTGCTGCGCGCATTCATGATTGGGGGATTGAAGATGTTGGTGCGATAAAGTTTTTGACAGGGATAGGCTTAAAGGCTGGTGCTTTGCGGCAAATTGACAAAACCATGATGTTGGCACGCATGGCAGCTCTTGGAGATGGGTGTGAGGTGACCCTGAAACATGTCAAAGCGGCATGGAAAAACCGTGACGTGGAGGAATTGGCATGATCCCTTTATGCGACAAAGAATTATCCGATACGCTTGTTGGTCTTTATGACGATTATCAATGCGGTTTTGATATTGGAGAACAGCTTAAATTGTGTGTTGATTTGGCGTTATTGCTTGAATTGGAGTTGAGTGTTCACCGTTTGGGGGAGGCGGATGCGGTTTTGGAAGCTGAAGTTGCAGAAGTTTTGGCTGAGTGTGACAGCTCTGATCGAGATGAAGATAAGAGCAATCGTGTGATTTATATGGATTTTGGAGGAAGCAAATGATGGAACGCAACCCCTATATGGTGAGAGAGTGCTTGATTGCTTTGCGCTCTGCCTTGTTAAAACATGAAATGGATGGGATTTTTTTGCATGGACAAGATGTTCGAGAATTGAATGAGTATTTGCGTCGTTTGGCAGGCTATAACCACGTTTTAGGTCATGAGCTTATGCGGTGTCGTTGGCAATTGAAAGCGGGATGTGCGCCTTCTTCAGGGGATGTTGTGCCATTTCGTCGGTTTCAAAAAACATAAGGAGGAAGTTGGTGATGAATCCACAAATTGAACTTGAAGGTACGCGTTATATGAAGGATGCGAAAGGGGCTTTGGTGCCGGTAAACCTGATCCGCCCTGCGGATTTGTTAGAGGATGAAACGGTGCGCAAAATTATGGGTTTTGCGAAAGAATTATCGGCAAGGATTGCACGTTTTAACAACCATACGATTGCGGATTTGAGTGATTTTGATAGCTTGCTTGCGCAAGAATATGGTGTGGAGCGGCGTGGCAAAAAGGGCAATTGTACTTACACAAGCTTTGATGGTTTGCAACGCATTAAGGTGCAGGTACAGGAAAGTGTTGATTTTGGACCGCAATTGCAAATTGCCAAAAGCCTTCTTGATGAATGTTTGAATGAATGGTCTGCGGATGCGCGCCCTGAAATCCGTGCGATTATTACGCGTGCGTTTAATACGGATAAAGAAGGCAAGGTGAATCGGGGGGAGATCTTTATGCTGTTGCGTTTGGATATTGATGATCCACGCTGGAAAGAGGCGATGCGTGCTATTCGTGAAGCGATCCGTGTGACGACATCTAAGGAATATGTGCGTTTTTATGAGCGCGATAGCCTAGAAAGCGCTTGGCGTGCTGTGACCATTGATTTGGCGAAGACATGAGGGGAGGGAGATGTCTTTAGCTGTCCTTCATATGGGAAAACGCGCGTTAGGTCTTGATGATGAGACCTATCGCGCACTGCTCTATCGCTTAACAGGCAAGCAATCGGCGAAAGATTTGAACTTTTTAGAAAAGCACTTGGTTATCGCTGAAATGAAAGCGTTTGGTTTTGAGCCGAATGGGAAGCGTTTAGAGGGTAAATATGCCAAGAAGTTACAGGCGCTCTGGATTGCTGGGTGGAATCTTGGCATTATTCGTGATCGTTCAGACAAGGCGTTGCTTGCCTTTGTGAAAAGACAGACAGGGATTGATCATATTCGTTTTTTACGCGATAGCGATGATGCATGCAGAGCTATTGAGGCATTGAAAGGTTGGTTGCAGCGTGAGGGTGGGGTTGACTGGAGAGGAAAAAACCGCGAAGATTCATGGAGGAAGAAACCAAGCATTTCCATTTTGTGTGCCCAATGGAAGCGTTTGAATCCCGATGCTGTATTTGATGTGGAAGCTTTTCATCAAAGTGTTATGGCGTTAAGTGGTAAAGCTTTGGGTGAGATGAGTGGGGGCGACTTTAGAGAAGTTATGAATGTTTGGGGGCGGAAAATCCGTAAAGGTGTTAAAAGCGAGGGGTAAGCATGTATGCAAGAGGAAATCTATAGCGATTTTCCTGCCTTATTGCGTGAAATAGCTGATGTTGCGGGCAGTGAAGCAGCATGGAATATGATGCGGGCTTTTGGTGGACGAGAAGTTTATATACCCGGGCGTCTTGAGAGTGCGGATTGGTTGATTGAAATTGTTGGGTTTGAAGAGGCGCAGCAATTGATCAACCATTTTTGTTTTAATGGTTCGGGTGTGCGCCTTCTTATCCCCCTTGGCAGAGATGCTGAACGGCGGCAAAAAATGGTGCAAGCGTTGCAAAAAGGCTGGTCGGTTGATGCTGCAGCTGCTGTTTCTGGTATGCATGTGCGTACAGCCTATCGCTTGAAGAAGAAAATTTCTTCAAAAGAACCACAAGGTTTATTATTTCCAGAGTTTTATGAGTATTGAGAGTTTTGACTGACAGTGTCAGGCTTATATTGGGGGTTTGAAATCCGATAAACTGCGGATGGATTTTTATTCATTGAGTGGTTTGTTATGGTTTCAATAGATGCCTCTTTTCTTCATCGCCTTGCGCCTAAATTGGCGCATCATGCGCGCCAAGATTTTATTATCGTTGAAATGGCACGTGTGTTGCCTGAAGCTTTATCCTATGGAGCGATAACAACATCTTTGCGTGTTGCACATTTTTTAAGCCAATGTGCCCATGAGAGTGATGGTTTTTTTACCGTTTGTGAATATGCCTCTGGGCGCGCTTATGAGGGGCGGCGTGATTTAGGCAATGTCAACCCTGGGGATGGTGTGCGCTTTAAGGGGCGTGGTTTGATCCAATTAACGGGACGCAATAATTATCGCCGTTTTACGAAGTTTTGGCGCTTAGTCGATGAACAAGCGGTTGATTGTGAAGCTTTTCCAGAAATGGTGGAAAGATTTCCAGCTGCTCTTTGGTCTGCTGTTTGGTTTTGGCAGACGAGAGGCTTAAATAGGCTTGCTGACCAAGATGATTTACTCAGAATTACTAGAGCAATTAATGGGGGCAAGAATGGTCTTGTGCAACGGTTGACGTATCTTAATCGAGCTAAAAAGCTTTTGGGGCTTGGAGGCGAGGTGAAGGCATGAAACCGTCTTATCGTGGTTCTAGGCTTTATTTATGGTGGTCCTTTTGGTTTGCTTGGGGGGTTATTTTTTTGCTCGTTTCTGGTGGCTTGTGGGGGGCTCCGCATATTGTTGATATGGCGAGCATTTCTATTCCTTCGATGGTGGCGATTATTGTTGGCAATCTGGGGGTGCATCGTGGCTTTGGTTCGTTGGATTTTTCTAATAGGAAACATTCCCATAAGCGGCATAGCAGCTCCTATGATGGGGTGGAGATAACGAGGTGGGGAGATAAAAGCAATGTTTAGCCCTGTTTCAAAACTGTCTTTTGGTCTGCTTTTTTTGGTCAGTGTGATGTTGGCGGCTTTTGGCTTTATGAAAGTGCAAGTTTTAAAGGCGGAAAAGGCGCGTGATTTGTATTGGCAGTTGGAGATTGCCAAGGCTTCTGCACGCGCACAGCTTGAGATGGAGCGACAAAGGCAAGCAGCGTTTGAAGCTGAGCATCAAGCGCAAGGGGTGATTTCGGCTTTGGAACAAAAGCTTGTGAAAATGGAGGAAGTCAATGGGAAGTTGCCGGTTACTGGCGGTGGCATTGGGCTTGAGCGTGTGCGCTTGCTCAACACACAAGCCGGTGGGTAGCCTTTCTTATCATTTTTTATCGGTTGAATTGCCGCCTGTTGTTCGCATGGCGTGTGCCCGCCCAGCTTTATTGCCAGAGCGTGCTTTGAATGCGCGCGAAGTGGTGCACTATTGGGGGCGTGATCGTGCTGCTTTACTGATCTGCGAACAACGCAGAAAAGCTGCGGAGCGGGCGATTTTAGGCAAAAGAGAGGGGGGGTTCAAGTGAACTTGGATATCAGTGTTGCCAATGGCTGGTTGTCTTTATTGTTATCGGTTATTGCGATTTGTGGGGTTTTGAGAGCCTATTTTTCTTCAGGTGCGCGGGAAATGCTTAAAGATATCACGGCGCTTAAAGAGCGTGTGCAAAAGTTAGAAACGGAGATGGACTTTTTGCCTGATCGTGATGCGCTGCAAAGATTGGAAGTGAATATGGAGAAATTGAATGGTCGTCTCAACACGCTTTCTGCACAATTACAACCGGTGGCAGCCATTGGTGAGCGCTTGCAAGAGTTTTTGTTGGAGAATGCCAAGAAATGAAAGCAGATATGGATAAAATCATCCGTGAAGAAGCGCGGTTGATTATTTTAAAAGGGCTTGCTTGTGAGCGCAGCGAAACTTTATCGAGTGCGATGATTGAGCGGCTTTTATACAGTTATGGCATCAGACGCGATCGCGATTTTGTGCATAATGAACTGGCATGGATGGAAGATCAAGGTGCTGTTACTTTAAAACAGTTAGGTTCGGTTTTTCTTGCAGCGTTAACAGAACGGGGAGCGCGTCATTTAGACCGAAGCTTTTCCATTGAGGGGATTAAGCGGCCTAAACGTTCATCAATAAAAGACGAGGTGAAGGATGCGCAAGGTCGGGCGTGGACGTTTAACGGCGATTGATTTATTGCCGCAAGCTTGTGATCAAATTATTGCTGCTGCTGCTGAGGCTTTAAACGGGCGTGAGAAGACGCAAATGGCTATTTATGGTGAGTTTAAAGCGGCTTTGAAGGCTTTAAAAAAAGAAATGGGTTTAAGCTTTTCTATACCCTCCTTTTCCAGTTTTAATCGGTATTCTTTGCGGCTAGCCGTGATGTCACGGCGCCTAGAACAGACAAGAGAAATTGCAGCAAGCCTCTCGCAGCGCTTTGATGCCAAAGCTTCTGACAATATCACTCTTTTGACGGCAGCAGCGATTAAGGAGTTGATTTTTTCAACGTTAAGCAGCGGGAAAAACCTTTCGCCAAAAGCGGCACAAGAATTGGCCAATGCGCTTAAAGGCGTGTTGGCGGCTGAACATTTGTCGACCACGAGGCGGCAGAAGCTTGAGAAGGATTTTACCAGCAAAGCAAGTAAAGCGGTTGACGCAGCAGCAGCAGCGGCGGGGCTCTCAGAAGAAACAGCGCGAGCTATTCGTGCGCAGGTGTTGGGGGTAAAACATGGCTGAACAGCCCTTTTCAAAAAGTCATGTCTTTGATCATCAGAATACCTATGACATTTGGCGGAAAAGTACTTTTCCCAAAGAGAGTGATCCCTTAGCGGAAGGCGTTTTGATGGCGCATCAACGGGCATGGATTGAAGATAAGTCCCCATTAAAATTGGTTGAAAAGGGGCGGCGGACCGGCATTACTTTTGCAGAAGCTTTGGATGATACACTGATTGCAGCGGCGGCACGTGAAGCGAGGGGCGATAATGTTTTTTATATTGGTGACACCAAAGACAAGGGGCGGGAATTTATTGGCTATGTGAGCAATTTTGCTTCGGCAATTACGAGCCATAGTGGGGATGTTGAGGAATTTTTATTCTCTGATCAAAGGGCGGATGGTTCAACAAAATATATCTCTGCTTATCGGGTGCGTTTTGCTTCGGGGTTTCGGGTTGAGGCGCTTTCTAGCCGCCCTGAAAATATTCGCGGACTACAGGGCATTGTGGTGATTGACGAGGCGGCTTTTCATCAAGATGTGCGCTCTGTTTTGGATGCGGTCAATGCTTTGTTGATTTGGGGAGGCAAGATCCGTGTGATCTCCACCCATAATGGTGTTTTAAACCCTTTCAATGAATTGATCCGTGAGGCGCGAGCAGGAAAAGTGCCTTTTTCGGTGCATTGTTACCCCTTTGGTGTTGCTGTTAAAAATGGCTTGTTTAAACGGGTTTGTGCCATGAAGGGGGAGGTGTGGAGTTTAGCATCTGAGCAACAATGGGAAGAGCAAATTCGTGCGTCTTATGGGGTGCGTTTGGCTGCGATGCGCCAAGAATTAGATGCCATACCAGCCGATCAAGAAGGGGCTGCTTTAACACGCTTACAGATTGAAAATTGTTGTGCGCCAGATATTGCGGTGTTGCGTTTTGCTTGTGTGGATGATTTTAAAAATCAATCGGAACATCAACGAAGTGTTGCTGCTTTTGCTTGGTGTGAGAAACATATAAAACCTCTTCATATTGGGCTTGACCGGCGGCGCCAACATGTTTTTGGCGTTGATTTTGCGCGCAGCGGCGATGCGACATCGATTGTGGTGATGGAGGTGGGACAAGATTTGGTGCGCCGTGTACGGTTTATGGTGGAATTGCGCAATACGCCGTTTGATCAACAAAGAGAGATTTTATTTTATGGGGTGAATGGCTTGCCGCGTTTGTTGGGGGGCGCTTTGGATGCACGGGGCAATGGGGCTTATTTAGCGGAAAAGGCGGCGCAGCGTTATGGGGCTTGTGTGAGGGAAGTGCAATTGTCACAAAGTTGGTATGGCAAAGAAATGCCGGCTTATTTGGAAGCTTTTGGGGATGGGACGATTGTTTTGCCGCGCGATAGTGACATTGTTGCCGATCATCAAGCGCTTGCTTATGTCAATGGCATTGTGAAAATTCCAGACAATCATCGTTTTAAAGGCAGTGACGGTTTTATGCGCCATGGTGATAGCGCGATTGCTTGCGCTTTGGCTTATTTTGCCAGCCGCCAAACTCCTGAAATTTATGATTATACACCTGTGAGAGAGGCTTATCGTTTTGATGAAAGCCCGCTCTTTTCAACGCCTTTTTTTTCAACAATGCGATCAAAGATTTATTGATGGGATGATGAGATGGTAAAACTTTTAGATCAGTGGGGCAGGGCGCTTAATATCAAAGGGTTGGAGAGGGAAGTCGCAAGCCCTACCGTTAATGGTATTCGTGATGTGTGGTCACAAACCATTGTCAGTGGTCTCACCCCTGCGCAACTTGCTGATATTTTGCAACAGGCAGCACGGGGGCATCCAGAGCAGTTTTTTCAACTTGCCGATGATATGGAAGAGCGTGATTTGCATTATCGTGCTGTGCTTGGCATGCGTAAAAATGCCCTTACAGGGGTGGAGCCTGGAGTGATTGCCGCAAGCAACAGTGCACAGGACAAAAAGATTGCGGATGCGGTGCGAGAAGTGATTAGTGCACCCACTTTTGTTGATGATTATGTGACGGATTTGTTAGATGCTTTGGGAAAAGGCTATGCGGTTGTTGAAACTTTGTGGGACAAGAGTGCTAAGGAATGGTGGCCGGTTGCTTGGAAATGGCGGGACCAGCGGTTTTTTCAATTAGACCGGCGGGATGGTTTTCATTTGCGTTTAAAAGAAGAGGGGTCTCACTATGGTATTGAGTTGCCTGCTTATAAATTTTCTATTCACAGACCGAAGTTAAAAAGTGGGTTGCCTATCCGCACGGGGCTTGCACGGCTTGCAGCTTGGGCTTTTTTGTTTAAATCTTATACCTTAAAAGATTGGATGGCTTTCTTAGAAGTTTACGGTATGCCTTTGCGTGTGGGCAAATATGGTGCGAGCTCTTCTCATGAGGAACGACGGGTTCTCATTCAAGCGGTGCGTGATTTATCCAGTGATGCGGCAGCGATTATTCCCAAAGAGATGGAGATTGAATTTATTGAAGCAGCAGGGGGCAGTGGCAATGCGGTGTTTGCTTCTAAGGCGGAATATTTAGATCGACAAATTTCTAAAGGTGTGTTGGGACAAACGATGACGACGGATGATGGTTCGTCCTTTTCGCAAGCGCGCATTCATGAAAATGTGCGCCATGATATTGCCAGAGCTGATGCACGACAATTGGCATTGACGGCCAATCGTGATTTAATTGTGCCCTTTGTTGAGATTAATTTTGGGCGCCAAGAGCGCACCCCCCTTGTCTATTGGCCGATTTCGGAAAATGAAGACATTAAAGCGATTAGTGATGCGCTGGAAAAACTCGTGCCTTTAGGTTTGCGTGTTGGGGCGCAAGAAGTGCGCAATAAGATTGGTTTTTCGCAACCAAAAAAGGAAGAAGATGTTTTAAAGGCTCCTGATAATGCGCCTGATGATGAGAGGGGAGAAAAGGCTCATGTTTGTGCTGATTGTGGAGGTGTTTTTGATGTTTCTGTGACAAGAGAGAGCAAGGGTGCAAAAGAGAAGGGTGGGAAACATCACGACGAATTAGACCGACTTTCTGAAGAAGCTTTAAGCGACTGGGAAGAGGACTTAGAACCCCTTTTAGAGCCTTTTAAAAAGCTTGTGAGAGAAGCAAAAAGTTATGAGGATATCCTAAAAGGCTTAGATGAATTGCTCGGTGAGATGGATCATCACGCATTAGCAGCGCGCTTGGCAAAAGTACAAATGATTGCACGTGGGCTTGGGTATCATGGATGAGGAACTTTTTAAAACCGCCCCAAAAGAGGTCACCCGTTATTTTGAAGCCAAGGCACTTGTTCCAAGCTTTGATTGGCGTGATGTGGCACCAGAAGAACATGCTTTTTCCTTTACGGTGGCAAAATCGGTGGGCTATGATATTTTGGAGGATTTTAAGCAAGCGGTTGGAGAAGCCATAAAGCATCAAGTTCCTTTTCAAGATTTTCAAAAAAATTTGATGCCGATTTTACAGGAAAAGGGTTGGTGGGGTAAAAAGACTGCCATTGACCCCAAAACTGGTGAAAAGAGCGTGGTACAATTGGGCAGCCCACGGCGTTTAGAAACGGTCTATTGGGCCAATACCATGAGTGCGCATGCGGCAGGCGAGTGGGAGCGCACACAAAATAATAAAGAATTTTTGCCCTATCTCACCTATGCTTTGTCAAGTTCAGAACATAAGCGTTTAGAACATGAAAGTTGGGTGGGGTTTACCGCACCTGTTGATGATCCGGTTTGGGATTGGCTTTATCCGCCCAATGGCTGGCGGTGTAAATGCAGTGTGCGACAGGTAAGCCGTTATGAAGCAGAAGATTTAGGCTATGAAGAGGGGGCAGAGCCACTTCATGTTGAAAAGCAGGTTTGGCACAATAAGCGAACGGGGAAAATTGAGAAGATACCAAAGGGGATTGATCCTGGTTGGCATTTGAACCCTGGGAAACATCGGGCGCAAAATTTAAGCAATTTTTTGAGTGATAAAGTCTCTGTGATGGGGGACAATGACAAACGCATTGCCATTGAAGATATTGTGGGTTCGCCAATTTTGGAAGCCATGTTTGAAGGACGGATGCCTCGCGGGTTTATACCCATTGCACCGATACCACAAAAGGTGGGTGATGTTTTTGCAGCGGAAAATTCTCTTATTCGCTTATCCGCAGACAGTGTGAAACATATTTTGTTAGAGCATCAAGCGCGTTCTCTTCACTTGGATGATTTTCGTGGCGCCATTCAAACACTCATAAAACCCCATGGAATTATCAGGCGAAAAGGTGTACCGAGCGTTATGTTTTTTGGTGAAAGTGGTGGGACATGGTGGCGCTTTGTGGTCAAATTTGTAGCAAGCAAACAAGAATGGTGGTTGACCTCCATGCATAAAAAAAACTCTAGAGAAATTGGACGCTTATTGGATGCGGCTGAAAAAAAGGGCGAGAGGTTGTTGTAAAGAGAACACCGGAAAGACCTGCTGGCTTTTGTGAAAAGAGAAGGCGTGGAGGGCGGTCAACTCCTCGCAGATCCGGTAAAACCGTCCTGGTATAACTGGCTCACGCCTCGTGGATAGAAGTAACAGTTTAAAAGTTTAAAAGCAATCTT
>NZ_JBHIML010000019.1:0-4549 GCF_042194015.1 Bartonella sp. MU37NMGALS | reverse complement strand
CCGGTAAAACCGTCCTGGTATAACTGGCTCACGCCTCGTGGATAGAAGTAACAGTTTAAAAGTTTAAAAGCAATCTTAAAAAAACGGCTTGAGAGAGGCTTTTTTTGTATAAGGCGATAAATTGTACCTCTAACTTCACAACGGCGCTCTATCGCCTTTGAAGTGCCTTTGAAAACGATTTTATGGGATGGTTTGGCACGGGGGTTTCTCTCACAAGGAGAAGAATAGGGAAAAGAGTGCTTTTTTGAGAAATCCTCTTTTGACTGACAGTGTCAGACTTATGGTGGGAGTAAGTTTCATGCATTGTATTGCCAATGACAATTGTAAAGCAATAGGCAATGTGTATGGAGCAAGAATTTCACGAAGATCAAAAAGATGGGCATGCAGAAACATTTCATGCTGCGTTAATAGATCTTTGCCAAGACGCCACCGTTAGCCAAGCGCCTGAATGGGTAGAGCTTTTGCCCAAAGCGCCCCATGTGAAGGCACGTGATGGACGACAATGGCATTATAACCCGCAAACGATTTTAAAAGCCTTTGCAGCCAATAAAGGACCGCTTGTAATTGATTATGAGCATGGGCAACATCACCGTGCGAGAAATGGTTTAGAGGCACCTGCCAGTGGCTGGATTGAAGAATTAGCAGAGCGGGATGGTGCGATTTGGGGGCGTGTTAAATGGACCGATATGGCTACCAAAAAGATTGTTGCCCGAGAATATCGCTATCTTTCGCCGGAGTTTCGCCATTCCAAGAAAGGTGAAATTTTAAATTTAGCAGGTGCGGGACTGGTCAATCGTCCAGCCCTTGTCATGACGGCTTTAAGCCGTGAACAGCCTTCCCCTATAACTTTGACGGAGAAAATGATGGATTTGACAGCCATTGCCAGTGCACTATCGCTGGCAGAAGATGCTAAAGCGGATGAGGTTTTAGCAACGCTTAAAGCGCGCGAAAAGGAACGCGTGGAATTAAATGCCCAATTAACAAAAGCGCGAGAAGATTTAGCGCTTTTGCAAGAAGAGCAAAAAAATACTGCCATTGAGAGTCTTTTAGACAAGACCATTGAAGAGGGCAAGATTTTGCCGGCTGCCCGCGAGGAATATCGTGCGCTCTGTAGCCTTGAAGGGGGGATGGAGCATTTTAAAAGTTTGGTCGAGAAGTTGCCGGCGCTTGCCTCAACAAGCCCTTTAGAAGTGTGTGCTTTAGCACAAGAACCAAAGCTTGCTCCAGAAGAGGTTGCTGTTGCGGCACGCCATTATCAGGAAGAGCAGAAGCAAAAAGGCTTTGACATCACCATTAGCCAAGCGGTTGAGTATATTAGCGAGCAAAAGGAGCGCCAATCATGAGTACGATGATTTTGATTAAATCTTTTCGCGCTGGAGATGTGATTTCACCTTATTGCATTGTTGCAGCACGCACTGAGGGAATGGTGGCAACGGCTTCTGGTAAGGGTGATAAATTATTAGGGACTGCTGGGTCATTGAGTGCCAAGGCTGGTGAGATGATTGATGTTGGCCAATGTGGTTGGGGCGAAGTGGTTTGTGGAGGCAATGTTTCCTTTGGTGATTTTTTGACCTCTGACCCCAAAGGACACGCCATTAAAGCGGAAGCCGCAGATCGCACCATTGGTATTGCCATGAGTGATGGTTCTGCTGGTGATGTTATTTCTTTTAAAATTAATTAATCGAGGCATAAAATGAACAGACCTTTTCCCATTGATCCAACACTCACCGCTATTGCTATTGGTTATCGCAATCCAGCAGGTTCTCTTATTGGCGATAAAGTTTTGCCACGCGTTTGTGTTTTAAGTGAGGTGTTTAAATATAGTGAATTTCCCTTAGCGGAAAATTTTACCGTGCCTGAACTTGAAGTTGGGCGGAAAGGGCGCCCGAATGTGGTGGAATTTTCTGCCTTTGAACGGGAAGCCAGTGTCAAAGATTACGGACTTGATGATCTTATCCCCAATTCAGATATTGAAGCAGCGGCACGCGCCAGGGCGGAGCGACGCTCTCGTTATAACCCAGAAAAGACAGCTGTAGAGGGACTTGCCAATTTGCTAGAATTGGGGCGTGAAGTGCGTGTTGCAGCCCTTGTGCAAAGAAGTGAAAATTACGCACCAGAGCGTGTGATTACGCTTAAGGGTGAAAATAAATTTAGCGATTATGAGAAATCTGACCCTTATGCCACTTTAGATGAGGCGATGGATAAAAGTCTCGTCTATACGCCCAACACCATTGTGATGGGCAAAGTTGTTTGGTCAAAACTCAAACGTCATCCCAAAATCATTAAAGCCGTTAAAGGGGGTGGCACTGCTGATGGTTTTGTCACCAAGGCGCAATTTGCTGATCTGATGGAAATACACCCCGATCGTTTACTCATTGGTGAATCGCAAGTGAATTTGGCACGTAAAGGGCGTTCGGCACAATTGGCACGCGTTTGGGGCAATAAGATTGCACTGCTTTATATTGACCCTACCAAACAACAGGCAGATGGATCGGTGATCAGTTGGGGCTTTAGCGCCCAGTTGGGCGAGCGTTTGTCTGGAGTGATCCAAGATCCAGATATCGGCTTATCAGGCGGTAAACGGGTGCGTGTGGGGGAACGGGTGTGTGAATTGGTCGCTGCAAAAGATGCCGGCGTTTTGTTGCAAGAAGTTGTCTAAGGGAAACTTTTAAACATGGCTTATGCAAGCAAAACATTGATTGAAGAGCTCTGGGGTGATGACTTCTTGGATGATTTGTGCGGGATGGATGAGAGTTCTGATCCAGTTTTTTCAGAGCAAGCCATTGCCCGCGCGCTCGAACAGGCAAGTGGTGAGATTGATGTGCATTTGTCTCATCGCTACTCAATCCCCATTGCTGGACAGCCAGCGGCTCTGGGTATGATCTGTGTCAATATTGCTGTTTATAATTTAGCCATACGCCATACGGCACTGACCACGACTATTGAAGATCGTTACAAACAGGCGGTTGATTTGCTGAAACGTATTGCCGAAGGCAAAGCGGGTTTAGGCATAGATGAACCTAAAATTATGAGCGAAGATGGTCCCGTGCGTGATGGGGCTTTCTTCCATGCCAAGCCGCGTTTGATGGGAAGATAACATGTCTGTTGCAACCCATATTGAGATTAAAGAGATGGGGCTTGAAGCGGCTTTATCCTTTTTACAAAAGGGAGCTGATAGCTCGATGGGGACTTTAGCACAAGGGGTTGGGCGTCTCATCCAAGAGAGCACAAGACGGCGGATTCAAAGCGAAAAAGCCTCTCCCCAAGGAGAGAAGTGGAAAAACAACTATGCCCGCACCTCCATTCTTTATGCCAGTGGGGCGCTTTCACGCTCCATTGATATGAAAGCTTCACCAGAACAGGTGATTGTGGGCTCTGGGTTGGTTTATGCGCGGATTCATCAATTGGGTGGGGTCATTCGCCCGAAAAATGGCAAGACACTGCGCTTTTTTCTTAAAAGCGGCAATGCACACCGCTTTTTTTGTGTGCATCAAGTGACCATGCCGGCACGCCCTTATTTGGGGCTTTCAGAGCACAATAAAGTGGAAATTGTCAAAGCGACAGAAGACTGGCTGGAAAGGGTCTTTTCATGAGTCAAACGATCACACAAGCAGGGCGCATTAATCAGTTTCGTGAAGCGGTGATAAGAAGCCTTAAAGGCGCTTTACCGGATGTGCGTGATTGCAGCTGTCAATTTGGACGTTTTAACTTAGAAGAATTGGAAACACAGATGCTGGTGGCTCCAGCAATACGGGTTGCGGTGTTAGAAAGCCGTTTAATTTCTGTTGCTTCTGGACAGATGAGTGTTGATCTTCATTTAGGGGCTTTTATTATTACCACAGGTAAAGAGCGTGATGTTTCCAGTTGGCTTTTAGCAGAAGCCATTGCGGTGCTTTGTCATAGCGGGCAATTGTGGGGACTAACGCATTTGAGTGCCCCGCGTGAGGTGCAAATTGAACCGATTATCTCTGCGGCGATTAAGCAGCGTGGTGTATCGATAAGCGTGGTGGAATGGCACCAAGATTTGCATCAGTTGGGACATGATATTTTTTGTGATGAAGGACAACTCAAAAGTGGTTTGATTTCATGGGACAATGAGGTGGGGGCATGAATGATGCGCATTTATTGAGTGACACCTTGCGGCAAATAATGAAGCGTCTTGATGCGCTTGAACGCTGTCTTGCCAACCAGCACATGATCGGGCGGGTTGCAGAAGTTGATGGCCATAGGGTGCGGGTGAAACTTTCCGAACAGGGTTCTAATGGACAAGCGGTTTTATCGCCTTGGCTACAAGCGCAAGAAGCTTCTGGCGCTCTTTCAAGCAATATGCCTCTCCATGTTGGTGATCCGGTGCGCTTGTTAAACCCCCATGGCGAAATTGGTTCCGCCTCTCTGGTGGTGCGCGATAGTTATAGTGAGGATGCGCCTAATCCCGCACGCTCGCCGCAAGAACTTGCTCTGTGTTATGCGGGTGGCGCTTTGCGAATGACAAAAGATGAGCTCATTCTCTCTCATGGGGAAAACCAAATCCATTTGAATAGCCAAGGTT
>NZ_JBHIML010000182.1:0-500 GCF_042194015.1 Bartonella sp. MU37NMGALS | reverse complement strand
GGTTATAAACGCATATAAAATGCATTGCTATAAACATATCATAAAAGAGAGAGTAAAATAAAAAAAAGCCGTGCCAAATGATATGACGCGGCTTTCAAATAGCATTTTTTATTGATTAAAATGAATCATCCACAATGGAGTAATGAATGCATATATACAAAAAGTATCATATTGCGAGCGCTCTATGAGAGATATGAAAACTTATCAAAAGGAATGTAAATGATGCATATGATCTTTAATCACTCATTTGAATGAGAAAACCTATAACGCTTGTTATGGCTATCAAACGTATCAAACAAATCAAAACGCTCGGTAGCTTTAACAATCCAATCAAAAGCAAATGCATATTCAATAAATATCTGCAAAAAACGTTCTTTTTACATTTGGAAGCGTTGGTTTTTACAAAGCAGCTTTTCATAAGATAAATAAACAATTATGGTTTTTTGTTACCATTTTTATCAAGTCAATTTTATTAATAATAGTTATTAAAAAATCACAAA
>NZ_JBHIML010000181.1:0-500 GCF_042194015.1 Bartonella sp. MU37NMGALS | reverse complement strand
TTACCAGTAATATCGGTCAGTTCTTTCATTTCCCGTGAAGCATAATCAAAGTGACCCGTCCCTGCTGTCACTCCAATCTCCTTGCCCGCAACAGCTCCTTCAAAATGCACCGTGCGTGAGACAATATCGACAATATCAACAGCCCCTTGGCCTGAGAAAAAATTGGCTCCCTTGGCGCCAAAAGTAACATCCCCACCTCGCACCTCAAAGCCTTTTAAAAAACCGCTCGCATCAATTTCGGGAACACCTGTGGTTAAGGTTGCATGGGGCGTATTGATAAAACCACAACCATCACAGCTTATCCCATTGGGATTGGCTATAATCACATCGGCAGGGCGCCCAAAAACCTCTCCTGGACCATTCAAAGCACTGCGCTTGCTGCTGGTGACTTCATTTAAAATCACTTTCGCTGAACCCGTGAGGCGCAAATGCGGATTGCCCGGCATAATGCCCCCCAACTGCGATTGCCCCACTTCTTGCGCATGATTGTTCCAAATCAC
>NZ_JBHIML010000180.1:0-501 GCF_042194015.1 Bartonella sp. MU37NMGALS | reverse complement strand
AGAGGTATCATAGCTTTCTGATAGGGTGATATTATTGCCAGCATCAATGTTGACATCACGATCCGCCGAAACAATGGCTGCTTGCATATTTACATCATTGTCAGCAGTAATCTGCACATCTTGGCGTGCCGTGATGTGTGATTGTGTGGAAGTGGTTTCCCATTGGTCCCCTGTGTCTTTGGCGCTTGCAATTCCAACACCCACAGAAGCACCGCTGTTGCTCTTTTCAAACTGAAACCCAAAGCCTGTACGTTCTTCCTTTGAGCTTGAGGAATGGCTATTATGACCAACAAGCACATTGACATCACGAGCTGCCGAAAGGTTAATATTCTCACCTGCAAGATCAGAGCCAACAATTTTCACATCTTTTTTCTTGGCAGTGATGTTGATATTGCCATCCGCATTGAGAGAAGAACCTTGATGTTCAAAACTCTCTTCATTTTCTGTCTTTCCCTCACTCCCGTATATCGACACAAAGCCCTTGCCTGATCCCACACCAAA
>NZ_JBHIML010000179.1:0-505 GCF_042194015.1 Bartonella sp. MU37NMGALS | reverse complement strand
TGGGGATATTGATGTATTAACCATTGACGGGCTAAACAGTTTTGTTTAGAGGTTTCTTTATATAAATGTGGGGGAGAGATCTTCAGCAGTTAAAATAAAGCAGTTTTTCTAGTGTCACTTTTTTGGTCACAAAGGCATGTGCTTTTGTTAAAAGCGTCATAGGGCAGTGGCTGTTTTGAGTGGGTTTATTAGCGGTTCCATGAAGTTCTTTTAAAGAGTGCTTCATGAATAGTGCAAAGCGGGGGCAATCTGTATTGTTTTGTGTATTTTTACGCCAAAGTTCTCTTTTGAGAATTTTTCGTGCCATTGTTGTTTTCTTTGGCTTGTTTACAGGTGTAAATGTTTATGCGCGCTCCTCAGCTATTTTTCATTCCCCAACAGATAATTTTTCTCGTAGGTATTCAGAAAAGCAGCAATTAGAAAGAATTGAGAAATTACGGTCTTTAACGCCTAAAAGGATCAAGACGCCTTCAGAGCAAAATCCAGAAACGCTTTTGGGTGGGAA
>NZ_JBHIML010000178.1:0-513 GCF_042194015.1 Bartonella sp. MU37NMGALS | reverse complement strand
CTCAAGACAAATTTGCCTTGTATGCTTTTGAGAACTTTTGCCATACTCACAAAATCATCTTCAACAAAATTCCCAGAACTATAACGTTTCTTCTTTACAAGATAAGGCGGGTCTAGATAAAATAAACTGTTGGGCGCATCAAAAAGTTCAACAACTCGTTCCCACGATAAATTTAAGATAGTGGTATCAAGCAGTTTTTTTCTAACACGTTTCATCCTTGCTAAAAGTTTGTCCGGATTAAAGCTTACCGTTTTTTTTCCTACAAAGCTAAAAGAGTAGTAATCTTCTTTCCCATACATCACACAACGTTGGAGAAACAAAAAGCGAGCGGCTCTTTCAACTTTGGAAAGGCTCTCTGGATCAATCGCCGCAAGTTCAAAAAACAACTGTCTTGAACAAACAAACCATTCTAGTCGTTTGGCTAAATCATCAAAGGCATTTTGAACACATTGAAACAGGTTCGTGATCTCTCCATTCAGATCATTAATCACGGAATATTTTGCTGGTCTTTTA
>NZ_JBHIML010000177.1:0-513 GCF_042194015.1 Bartonella sp. MU37NMGALS | reverse complement strand
GTTCCCGATTTGCGTGGTGTTTTTTTACGAGGTGTTGATGATGACCGCGAGATAGACCGCTTTCGTTATCTTGGCACTTTACAAAATGACGCTATGAGAAAGCATGATCACGGGAGGCAATCCTTTACGATTTTGAATGATGAAAATCAGGAAGAGAGTTGGCATGGTGATATGACGATCATCTGGGGATATGTGTTGAATGACCAGCAAAGGTTGAAGCTTGCTGAACGTTTGGGCGTGAGAGCAGAGGATATACGTGTGCACCATAAGCTCGCCTTTCCCCATTCCCACCTTCATATGCGTGATGTTACATTGGCAAGTTCAGGTGCAAGTGAGACGCGTCCGATTAATATGAGTGTTGTGTTTGGAATCAAGACGTGAGGTTTAGTAGATGTCCACGATTTATGATTGGTCTTTAACGGCATCTGAGAATGGTGGTGCTGATGCTTTGATTAATTGGTCAGAGGGACAGCACCCTAACACGGTTAATAATAGCGCTCGTTTTATGATGCA
>NZ_JBHIML010000018.1:13740-21232 GCF_042194015.1 Bartonella sp. MU37NMGALS | reverse complement strand
TGTAAAGTAAGACCATCAAAAGTGAATTTTTCATTGGTAAATTCGTATTTTTTTGCAGGCTCTTGTTGATTAACAGGGGCGGTTTCATTTGCAATGTTAGAAATAATGGGGATGTTTTTTGAGATATTTTTCATAATTAAACCTTACTGATTAAATGTTTGTTATTGGCATCTCTATAGAGGCGCCGGGTGCTAACAAACACGGCAGTAAGTCCGTCGTTACACTTTTCCCATAAATGGGTATTGTATGGTGTAACTACACCCGACAAAATCACTATATATGCTAACAAAAGCATAAAAGATAGTCAGTTTTTAATAGGATTAGGTTTATCGCAACCTATTCGCTTACTGTTTAGTGTTGTTAAGCACTTGATTATTTATATAACAAAATACGTATTTATTGTCAAATAATATTCTATCTTTTTTGATATTTTTTCTTATTTTTTAAATACGTTGTGTATTTATAATAACTTATGCTTATTAATTGCTTCTTTTATATTTATGTGCTTCTAAAGATATATTATAGGCTTTATGAAACGATTGCGTTATTTTCTGAATCTATACATTTATAATATTTAAAAACGCTCTCATAATGCGTATTTTTATCTTTATAACCTATCAATTTTTTTACTAAATGGTTTTTAAGATTTCTGTTAATTTCTTTTAATAACACATTTGCAACTTAACAGCTTTTTATAGGGACTGTCTTTATAATCATGCCTTCATTTGCATGTGATTATGAAAGCCTGCTTTTTTCACGCATTCTCTATGGCTGTTATGTTCTTTATAGCCATGGCATCATTTTCCATTTTCATAAGAGAAATGATAAATAGAATATATGATAATTATGATTTACTGCTTTTTATGAAAACATCTAAAGAAAGAATGATAATTATAGAGATGAGCAAAATCTCTTTTAATAAACTTTTGTCATTTTTGTCAGTTCTTTTTAGAACCTATATCATTTTTTTTAAATGAGAAAAAATTAAAATCATTATATTTCAATAAGTTAAGTCTTATCAATTTTTCAAAAAAACAACCTATAAATTCAACTAATGCTATATGTTTTGTAAGGGTTTTGGGGGAGTTAGAAACCTTCAAAACCTATAAGTAATATAAGAAAATGAATATACATAACTCTCTTTAAACAAAGCTTCTGATAACAATAAAGCTATCATTTTAGATTACGGTATAATCTTTTAAAGGCAATGTAAAAGAAGCGTATTCACTTTAAGATAGTGTTTCTTAAAGTAATCCAAATAAGAGTATCTAAAAGTGCAAATGATTTCTTTTTAGAATAACGCATATAAGCACTCTTTTTAAAGATTGTATCTAATCAACTTAACAAGAGAGGTATAGATTATGGTTATAAGACTCTATACCCCTTGTGAGTTTAGCAAGCCAAGTCTATTCAATTTCTCTTAGTTCTAATTTTGGTAAGTTCTTAACGATTTTCATGGTTTCTAAACTTACGGTAATAACTCTTTGAAACAACTCTAATGGATAAGCAGGGTTGCCAACAGTTTCAACAGCATAGTGATTGGCATCATTAATAATGCCACTCTTTTTATCAGTCTTTACACATTGACGCCCCATAACCCATTCAAGAGAGATATCTGTTATTGTGATATTGCTATTGTAAATAACAGTGGTTTTATCTTTATCAGATTTTCCATTTTCTTTAACTGCTTTTGCGAATTTCATTTCAGTCACATAATAAAACTTTTCGGGATTAGAGATGTCTGTTAATTTTGGATTACCCTTTTTAAAGGTCTCAGGATAAGGTTCTACAGTTTCATAGTTTACGTGCAAATGACCCAGTTCATGCCCTGCTGTTACAAATTTTCAAAATCCTTAGCAGTTTTTATATAAAGAAGACGAGGCAATTCTTTAGAGAGGTTATCAGCATAACGGGCACGATAATCTTCTGAATGCAAGAGACCGTAAACATAATAAAACAGATCATCTTTAGTGATAGTTTCATTGGGATAAACGGCTTTAAAATATGCTAATTCTTCATCAGTTATGGCATTACGCATTTTCTTTTTTTCTTATTTTAGTAATAAACTATCGTCATGCTATTTTTCTTATCAAGCGATAATAAGTGGTAGTCTCTTGTTGTCTCTAATATGTAACAGTTCCAATAAATTTGGTCTATTCTATGAATAACAGTCTTTACTTGAAGCTCAAAATTATATTACATGCAACACCTTAAAATTAAGAAGCATATAGAGCATATGATTGTCATTTAACAGTGTAATTATACAAGCTTCAAAAGCGGGGGAAATGATATGGTTTGCACAACTCATAAAGCAGGTATATACAGTACAGTCTGTGCTTTTTTCTCAGATGTTATAAGTATTATTCTCATCAAAAAATTAAAAAATTGTTACGCGGTTGGCGATTTTTTCTGTGACGCTGATGATATGGTTCATTTTGTTGCTCACTTTGAGGACACAATGAATGCATAGATTTTTTTTCACTTTTGTTTTTGCGGCTTTTTTGTGCCTTTTTTCTTTGCCGAGTTTTGCCGAAAACATTCGTGAGAAAGCGATTAATCAATCAGAGAGCATCCAACGACAACAAACGCAAGAACAGCGTTTTCAACGATTGCACCGTAGAAACGAAACCCATGGGGTCTTTTTGCCAGACGATGATACCACATCTGCCTATGGTGCTTCGTCTGGTACAACCTGTTTGCTGATCAAAAGTATTGAATTTGTTGGTGCTCAGTTGATTTCTCATACCGACCTTCATGAAGCCATTTCTCTTTGGGAAGGACGGTGCTTGGGGATTGCCGAAATCAATAAAGTGCTCAAAGCGGTAACCAAGCTTTATATGAAGCGCGGCTATATTGCGGTGCGGGCTTATTTGCCTGAGCAAGATTTAAGCGGCGGTCATCTCAAGATTGTTGTAGTTGAAGGTGTGATGGAAGATATCACTCTGGATGGGCATAAAGTTGAGAGGAGACTTCAAGGAGAAATCACCACGGCTTTTCCAAACCTTATTGGGAAGCCGACCAATCTGCGCCAGATAGAGCAAGGGCTTGATCAAATCAATCGGCTTTTCTCACGCCAAGCCACCATTAATCTTGGTGCGGGGAGCAATTCGGGTGGTTCGATACTCGATGTTCATATTGAAAAACAGAAACCTTGGCTTATTACGCTTTCCAGCGATAATCTTGGTGCTAAAGCAACAGGAATTTATCAAACGCGCTTGAGCCTTTCTTTTGATGATCTGTTAGGGATCAATGATCAATGGTCGTTTAGCTATCAGCGCTCCATGGATGGTAGTCCGTATCATTTTTCTCACAAGCGTCCCAATAGTGATACTCTAACGGGATCATTTTCTCTTCCCTATGGCACTTGGACAACAGGTTTTGATGGGACGTGGAGCCAATATCATTCAAGTGTTAAGGGGATATTTTCCGATATTATGACTGAGGGGAAGTCTTTATCGCTGACGCCATGGATTTCACGGGTTATCGACCGTGATCAAGAGGGAAAGACCTGGCTTACGGGACGGTTGACATGGAAATATTCTGATAATTTTATTATGGGCAGTCGGGTTGATGTTTCCAGCCGTAAACTAGCTATTGCAACCTTTGAGCTTGATCACTCGCGCAAGTGGCTTGGAGGAGAATTAAGCGCGCATATAGGGTTTCATAAAGGGTTGGCAATTCTTGGTGCTTATGACGATAAAGAGCAAGAGAATGCAACAAAAAATTCACCCAAAGGGCAATTTTCCAAATTGTCTTTTTCCCTAGGCTACGTGCGTCCTTTTTCGCTCAAACAGTATAACTTTCGCTATAACACACTGTTTTCAGGACAATTATCACCCGACACGTTGTTTAGTTCAGAGCAAATATCGCTTGGTGGTAGTTCCTCTGTGCGCGGAGTGCGTGAGGCGATTTATTACGGCAATAATGGGGCGTTTTGGCGTAATGAATTGTCGCTGTTGTTGCCAGGTTTTTCTTCGAACATGGGGCGTAAATTTATGAGCCAATTTGCCCCTTATATGGCGCTTGATCTGGGGGCTGTAGCCAATGATGCAAACAAAAACAGTTTTGGCGGGAGCCTCGTTGGGGCAACTCTTGGTTTCCATGCAACCGGAGACATTACGGATGTTGATGTGTCTTATTCGAATATTTTAACCCAATCAACAGTGCGAGAAAAGGGAAATTCGACAGGGTTATTTCAAGTACGGGCATTATTGAGATTTTAGAGCAAAGGGGCGGTAAAAAATATCGCTGCGCTGTTTACACCCATATGGGTTGTTTTTTTTAAAGAGATAAAGAATTTTATGAGGAGCTGAAGATGCGGGGATTGAAAAATCAAAAGCATAAATTGGGATATGGATACAAGCGAGGAAAGCGCGTTCTTTGTGTTTTGCAGCGAGGGATCCATAAGGGGCTTTCACTTGTTTTAAGTTTTTGCTTAGCTTTTCAGCCTTTGTTGTTGCAAGCACAAGCGCTTGGAGCGCGAAGTCCTGTTGCACAAGAGAGCCAAGGGATTAAAGCAGCTGATGGGGTTGGCTCTGTTTTCCGCCCCACGGTGGGGAAAGCCGGCAATGATGTGCCGCTGATTGATATTGTGCGCCCCAATGGTCAGGGTCTTTCTCATAACAAATATGACAGTTTCAATGTTGATACCCATGGCGTGATTTTGAACAATTCGACTGAGGAGGTTTCACGTTCACAGCTTGGGGGATTGGTGCCAGGCAACGGCAATTTGCGTTATAGCGGTGCAGCAAAGGTTATCCTTAATGAAGTGGTAAGTGCCAATCGCTCGCGTCTTGAAGGCGTGAGCGAAGTACACGGGCAAATGGCGGATGTTATTATCGCCAACCCCAATGGGATTACCTGTAACGGTTGTGGCTTTATCAATACCCCACGGGTGACTTTATCGACCGGACAACCGATTATTGGAACCGATGGGGCTTTGAGTGGGTTGCGTGTTGAGGGTGGTGATATCACCATAGGCGCTCGTGGAGCTGATGGAAGTGCATTAGATATTTTTGATCTTGTTTCGTGCAAGATCAGTATCGGAGGTCCCATACAGGTCAAAGGAGATTTGGCTGTTATCGCTGGTCACAATCATTTTGATTATGACAAACGCGAAGCAACTTCTCTTGGTTCTGATGGCAAAGAGCCAGAATTGGCGATTGATTCCAGTGAGTTTGGTGGAATGTATGCGGGGCAGATCCGCGTGATTGCCAATGATAAAGGCGCCGGCGTTAAGATGCGCGGAGACATGGTTGCCAATGCAGGCGCCATGAGATTGACAAGTGATGGCAAGCTGGTGATTGCCAAAGCACGTGCCAAAGGTGCGGTAAAAGCGCGTTCCCACCACGATAGTGTGCATGTGAAAGATCTGCTTTTTTCAGAAGAAGCGGTTGAACTGAAGGCTTTGAAACATGTTGAATTGGCTGAGCAAGCTCGCGTTGCGGCAAGCGGTGCTGTTGATGTGCGCGCCGATGTGATCAAGCTCCAGTCTCATGCTCTTATAGCAAGCGGTATTGGAAGTGATGGTCAACAGTCAGCGACGGGTTCTTTGCACTTAAAAGCGACAAAGCTTGAGGCGGGAAATGGGCGGATAGCCGCCGGTGATCTTTTAGAGATCCAAGCAGCAACAATTGATCTAAGCCGCATGCAAGACAATGATCAAACAGGGGTTTCTTCCCTTGGCGATCTGACAATTAAAACCAATCAAATCACCGCTTTAAACAACCATATTGGTGCCAAGGGGAATATTGTCTTGAGCGCCGATGATGCGCTCACTGTAGGTGCTGGACATTATAGCGCCGGCGGCTCTCTTTTGGTGCAAGCGGCAGAGCTTACATCAGGCGCTCATTTAGTTGCAGAACAAAAAATAGACCTTTATGCGCATCACGGTGCCCTGATCCAAGAAGGCACTGTCTGGTCTAATGGGAAGATAACGCTGGATGCCTATGGTGCCCTCAATCACACGGGTGATATTGTCAGTATGCAGCAGGTTGCCTTGACAGCGGGGGGCATGCTCACAACCGGTCAAGAGAGCACGATTTTAAGTTATGATGTGGTTTTAAGTGCTGATGCTTTAACCCAAGCAGGGACTGTGGAAGCTCAAGAAGGAGCATTAACCCTTCAAGTGCGTGATGGGGTTATCAATAACGGCACAATGCGCGGTGAGAGTGTCGATGCTCATATTGGTGCATTTACCAATCAAGGGACGTTTATTGCAACCGATGATTTGCATTTGATGGTAAGCACACAAGAAGGCGCCGATCCGCAACAAGCTTTTCTTGAGAATACATCCGAAGGTGTCCTTCAAAGTGGTGGCGTTTTTGTTGTGATCGCAGGGCAATTAGACAATGCCGGTGTGCTTGGCTCTAGTGGTGAGAATGTTGCCCTTAATGTGGCAGGGAATGTCAGCAATAGTGGGCTGATTTACGCCAAAAAATCTATGGATCTATTCAGTGATGGTAATCTGAGCAATATACAGGGCAGAATTATTGCTGAAGAGGCTCTCACCATTGGTGGGCTGAAAGAGACACGTGCTGGTCATATAAATAATGAGGCTGGTCTTCTCAGTGCTTTAGCCGGTGAGATGAAGATTGTTGCAACGTCTTTTGTCAATAAAAGCGCTGAAACGACAAATTCAGACCAACAAAACGCTACACATGATGAAGGTGCGCATGTTTTAGCGCGGGATGGTTTGCGCATTGATGTGGGCAGTTTTGAGAATGTTGATGGTCTCATTTCTACGCAAGGGGCAGTTAATATTGTTGCTGATAGTGTGATCCAAGCAGGGCACATAGAGATTGAGCGTGGTGACCTTCAACTGACCAGCCATGGTGATTTAAGCAATAGTGGCACGATAGAAAGCAATGATACCATTGCTTTGCATGCGCAAACAAATCTCAGCCAAACGGGGCGCATTGTTTCTAAAAAGCGGGTTGAGCTTTCCAGTGATGGCATATTAACAATGGGTGAGACAAGTGAGGTTGGCGCCTATGATGTAACGCTGAAGGCAGGCACACTCACCCAGGCTGGGCTTATAGAGGCGCAAGGTGAGAAACTTACTCTCGAAAGCCACGGTGATTTAACCAATAGTGGTACGATAGCAAGCAATGGCGCAATCACTGTGAATGCGCAAAACACTCTGAACCAAACGGGGCGCATCGTTGCGCAAGAGCGGATAGAGCTCTCAACTGATGGCACCTTG
The DNA here is from genome assembly GCF_042194015.1 of Bartonella sp. MU37NMGALS. Taxonomy (NCBI): domain Bacteria; kingdom Pseudomonadati; phylum Pseudomonadota; class Alphaproteobacteria; order Hyphomicrobiales; family Bartonellaceae; genus Bartonella; species Bartonella sp. MU37NMGALS. Next base: position 14,028 of record NZ_JBHIML010000018.1, on the reverse strand, counting down.
ACACTGGGTGAGACAAGCCAAATTGGCGGCTATGATGTGGCGCTGAAGGCAGGCACCCTTAATCAAGCTGGGCTTATAGAAGCGCAAGGTGAGGAACTTACTCTCGAAAGTTACGGTGATTTAACCAATAGCGGTATGCTTGCAAGCAATGGCGCAATCACTGTGAATGCGCAAAACACTCTGAACCAAACGGGGCGCATTGTTTCGCAAAAGCGGATAGAGCTCTCAACTGATGGCACCTTGACACTGGGTGAGACAAGCCAAATTGGCGGCTATGATGTGGCGCTG
>NZ_JBHIML010000018.1:0-13640 GCF_042194015.1 Bartonella sp. MU37NMGALS | reverse complement strand
AGAAGCGCAAGGTGAGGAACTTACTCTCGAAAGTTACGGTGATTTAACCAATAGCGGTATGCTTGCAAGCAATGGCGTTATTGCTTTGCGTGCGCAAAACACTCTAAACCAAACGGGGCGCATTGTTGCGCAAGAGCGGATAGAGCTCTCAACCGATGGCACCTTGACGCTGGGCGAACCAAGCAAGGTTGCCGCCTATGATGTAATGCTGAAGGCAGGCACACTCACCCAAGCTGGGCTTGTGGAAGCGCAAGGCGGAGTACTTACTCTCAACAGCCATGGTGTTTTAAGCAATTCCGGTATCATGGTGGGCACTGTTGTTGATGCGAAGCTTGGGTCTTTAGCCAATTCAGGTCAGCTTTTAGCCAGTGACAGTTTTACGCTTATAGCAGAAAGCCATGATCCGTCATTGGGGCAAGTTGCTCTGGTTTTAAATGGTGAAGACGGTGTACTCAAAAGTGGTGGTGCTTTTGTCTTAACCGCAGATGTTTTGGACAATGCCGGCAGTATTGGTTCAAGTGGTGATGGGGTTGCGCTCAATGTGAGCGCTGATCTGAGTAATAGTGGGCTGATTTATGCCAAGAAATCTGCCATTTTCTCCTTGGATGGGGATTTTATCAATAATTTTGCCGATGTCATTGCTGAAGACAATCTCATCATCCGTGGCTTAAGTGGAGAGCGGGCTGGTCATGTGATCAACAGCTCGGGTCTTTTAGAAGCTGTCTTAGGCGATATGACCTTCGATGTCTCAGCGCTTACCAACATGCGCGAAGGTGGGGTTGAAGTTACTGATAAAGTGGTTGGTCACAGTTACGTGCGAGGAGAATGGAAAAAAACCGAAGTTAGGCACGAGCAGATCAAAGAAAATATCGACACTACGATCATTCGTCAGCAGCCTCATTTTACCAATGGAGCTGCACAGATTTTAGTAGGGCGTCATCTCACGGTTCATGCTGGGGATATCCGTAATAGCTATAGCTTAATTGCTGCCAATGGCAACATTGAGATGCAGGGCGATACCTTGCTCAATGAGGGGCGTGATTTAATCGAAACAACCAAGATTGTGACTGAAGCGCATCGCAGGCGTAAACATTGCAAAACATTATTAGGAGGGTGTACTTTTACAGGCATTAAAGATCGTGGGAGCACTACCGATACCAAAACAACCACGCGCACTTATGATGCTGTTTACGGCACGATTGAAGCGGGTGGCACTCTTGATGTCAAGGTTACAGACACTCTTGACAATCATGCAGTGCGCGAGGGAGCCGGTCAAATTGGCTTAAGCTCTGGCAATAAAGGCTTGACTGGCGTTAAAAATACTGACGTTGATGGCTTCAAACCGTCGATCAGCTATAGCTCTGGCGATCAAGGTTTGGCTGGGGGACAAACACCCGATTTTGACGGTTCCAAACCACTGATTAGTGATGATCGATTGGACGGTATTATCAATGGTTTGAAAGGGCACAAAGGGCTTTTTGCACCAAGCACAAAAACACCCGCACCAGAATCCATACAGGTGCCAACGCAAGATGGGCTTAACTCTGTCAAGACAGAGTTGGCTGGCAGCCAATCACCGGATGTGCCGTTTTTAATCGAGACGCGACAGGACTTTATCAACCCAAGTAAATTTTTAGGATCGGACTATTACTTAAAAAAGATTGGCAATTATAAGCCTGAGCACGTGTTTAAAAGATTGGGGGATGCTTATTTTGAATATCGTCTGGTGGGTGAGCAAATCTTTGAGCTGACAGGCAATCGCACTCTTCTTGATATTGAAGATCCCAATGCTCAAATGCAAAGGCTCTATGACAATGCTGTGGAGCAGCAAGGTCCTTTGGGGTTAGTGCTAGGCAAGCCCTTAACGCCTCAGCAGATTGCTGGGATCAAAAAGGATATGATCTGGCTTGAGACCCACCTTGTCGACGGACAAGAGGTCTTAGTGCCCCACGTTTATTTGGTACCCAATTCTTCTTTAGCACAAGATGTTTATGGGGCAAAAACGCAGCAAGAAAATCTTGCCAGTGCACGTTTGAAAGGCAATGGGGTCACCTTGAATGCGGACCGTTTTACCAATAGCGGTGCTGTGGTAAGTGATGATGCACTGCACGTTTCGACCACGCAAACTTTGTTCAATAATGGTGGGTTTTTGCTTGGTACCGGAGCTGTAGAGCTCACCAGTAACGGTCTTTTAGCCAATTCTTCCGGTGTTATTCATGGTGATACGGTTACCATGACGGGTGATACGATTGTCAATAGCACCGCTAAAATCCGTGACACGAATGCATATGGTTTTGTTGATCGAGCTGGGCAGAAGGGACAAATTCTCTCTAATCATGAATTAAACATCCAATCCCTTGGTGATCTTGGCGCAGAGGGTGGGGAATTCACCAGCGGCGGTCCGATGACGGTGATTGTCGGTGGTTCTGCTACGTTTGGTTCATTAGTGCTAGAGAGTGACCATAAGGAAACATTGGAAAAAGGGCATTATAACGCCCAAAGCAGTGAGCACCGTTTGACAGAAGTCAAAAGTGATGGAGATTTGACCATTGTCACAGGTGGTGCACTTAACCTTGAGGGAAAGTTTAAAGCCAAGGGCAATGGTGATTTCACCAGTGGTGGCGCTCTCACCGCGACTTCGGTGCAAGATTTTAACAGTTTTGACTTGGATCTTAGGGGCAAAGAAGGCGACAAATCGAAACAAAAGAATAAGTTTCGTCAACAATCAACAGAAGTTACTACAAACAAAACCACGATAGAAGCAGAGGGCGAACTCTCCATGCATGCCAAAGATGGGCATCTCACACTTGATGCCATCGGGGCAAAAAGTGGTGGCGAGATGCATTTGGCATCAGATACGGGAAAAATCAAGTTTCTGACCAACAAGGATCAAGATTTTAAGGATGTTTATCAGCGTAATGAAAACCTTGTGTGGTGGAGTGAGGGTGACGAAGGTTACCTTAAGGAGACCATCGAGCATGTCACCATAGATGCTAAAGGTGGCATGAAGATTGATGCGGGTGATGGCATTGTTGTTGAATATGAGGCAACTGGTGATTTAGACAAATCTCTTGAGCAATTGTCACACTCTCCAGGCTTGGCATGGATCAAGCAACTGCGTGATGATCCAGAATTATCCAAGCAAGTGGATTGGCAAGCAGTTAAGGCTGAATTTAAAGACTGGGATTATAAAGCCCAAGGATTGACAGAAGCCGGCGCAGCTCTCGTGGCATTGGCTGTCACGGCGGTTACGGGCGGAGCAGCCTCGGGCGCTGCCAGTGCCATTACCGGTGCTTTGGGGCTTGGCTCGAGTACCGCCATGAATGCGGCGATACAGGCAGGTGTCCAAGCGCTGATTAACAAAAGCGCTGTGGCTCTTGTTAACAATCGCGGCAATATTGCCGGCGCCTTGCATGAGCTTGGCTCTTCCAAGAATATTCTCAGCATTGTTTCGTCGATGTTGACAGCAGGCTTAACCAGCCAAATAACGGAAATGGCAGGTGTTGGACAATCTTTGCCAAAAACCGCTCCTTTTGTCGATCGCATTGCCCTTGAAGCGAAAAAGAACCTGATCAAAGCCGCCATTGGCACAGGCGTTCAAACGGCTCTTGAAGGCGGCTCTCTTGACAAGAACTTTTTTAACAATCTGCGCATCGCCCTGTCTGATACGGTTGGAAAATCGTTGGCGGAAGAAATCGGCACCGCCAAGGCAGAAGGCAAAATAGATACGGTCACTCAGATCGTTGCCCATGCTGGTCTTGGCTGCTTAAAAGGCGCGGTTGCGAGTGGCGCTTGCTCTGCCGGTGCTGTGGGGGGTGCTGTGGGCGAAGCCACAGCTATGCTCCAGTTTAAACTGTGGGTGCAAGGCATTGTGAAAGAGGAAATGGGGGACCTAAACGGTCGCACCCCAACTCCGGAAGAGGAAGCGCGTATAAACGCAAAGATTGATGCGCAGTTTGCTGACTTTAGAGACCACACCATTGATGTTGCACGGGCTGCTGGGGGCGTTGCCGCTGCCCTTGCCGGTGGCAATGTTGATGCCGGTGCCGATGCCGCAGGCAATGCCGCTGCAAATAACTTTTTGGGTAGTGCACAACGCGCTCAGATGAAGAAAGAGTTAGAAGAGTGCCCTGATGATCAGTGTCGAAGAGATGTTAACGAAAAATGGTTCGAGATTGATGAACAACAAGATAGAACTTTTGCGACAGGAATTATGGCTGGTCTCATTGCCGATGCACCAATCAAGCTATACGAGTTAGCTGATGGCGCTGTGAAGAACATGATGTTACAAATGATAATATTTGCTAGCAATCCACGGGGGGGCGTTGAAAAGAGTTTTAAAGACATTGGAACAGGAGCGTCTTGGGTCGTGAGTGGACATGTGATTGATGATGTCTGGGAAGGTGCTGGTCAATTCTGGGGAGGTGTTGAGGATTCCTTTATAGGGGATATAGATTACGTAAAAGAGAATATTGAAAAAGCGGGAGTTGACGGAGCTTTTAATGCTGGTTTTGAAAGTGGAAGATTATCAGCCGGAGTATTAGAAAACTTTGCTGGAGGAGCTGGAGTAGTCAAGGGAGGCATAAAGCTTGGCGAAAAGGCTGTGATCAAGTTCAATGCTAGGAAAGATTTTGCCCAATTCGCTTCCAAGAAAAATCTTGCCAAACTTGCAGCTCAAGGAGATCCTGCCAAACATGCGGCGAAGAAAGAACTGACCAAACTCGCTGCTAAAGAAAAAAAGAAGTGGTTAAAAAAGAAACCTACTAAATTTACCGATAGCAAATTTGGACAGACTAACAAAGCCTATCAGAGAGACGATTTGTTTGATCCTGACAGAATTTCTAAATGGAGAGTAAACAAAAAAACGGTATGGGGCACCAATGTTGAAAGAATGAAAGCAGGAAAAGCACCTATAGGATTTGATGGTGAGCCTGTTGAGTTGCATCACCTAAAGCAAACGCATGAGGGGCCCATAGCAGAAATTGGCAGTAAAGATCATAACAAATATAATTCCGTGATTCATGCTCCTTCTAAAACACATCAATCGCTTATAGAGAGAGAAAAGTTTAAAAAATGGAGAGAGGAATATTGGAAGGAACGCGCTAAAGGTTATAGAAAACAAACAAACAGTAATTTAGGAGGAATAATTGATATGAAATGGAGTATCATAGGGATAGATTTTGACAGATGGGGACAGGAGCATCGGCAATAATGCTCTACGGTTGATGAAAAGAGAAAAAAGAAACTTATAGAATAATTTATGGAGAATAATTGATGAAAACCTATACCTTAGCTGATGTTGCAGTATTAATTGATAAAGTGAATAAATATGATGATGAGATTATCAATTTGGGTAGTGAAGATGATGAAGAGAATGAAACAGATGATTTACAGATTGAAAAGGCGGAGAAAGCTCTCGGCGTACAATTCACATCCTCTTACAAAGTTTTCTTAAAAAAATATGGAGGAGGAGAAATTGGTGGTGATGAAATCTTTAGCATTTATGGAGATTGTGGGGAAGGTATTCCTGCTGGTGATATTGTTTACCGAAACTTACTCAATAGAGAACGTGGTTTTGTGACACCAGAGCAGCTTTTCGTTAGCAGAACAGATTTTGGTGAAACCTTTTATTTTGATTATACGCAGTTTCGGGATGGTGAATGCCCACTCTATGTCATGCTTCCATCTGAAGATTGCGAATATTATGCCAGTAATTTTTATGAATTCCTTTGCAAAAGAATTAAAGAAAGCGTGGGAGTTGAGATACCTGATGGTGATCAACCAATTGAAAAGATTGAGAACACTCCCACTCCGCAACCTATACCTTTTTACAAGAGCTTTTGGAAAAAACTATGGAAGAGGTGAAATTGATAGTGGAAATATGGAGCGTTTATAACGCACGTTTTGAGGATCATCCATGAAAACCTATACCTTAGCTGATGTTGCAGTATTAATTGATAAAGTGAATAAATATGATGATGAGATTATCAATTTGGGTACTGCAGAAAATGCAGTTGATGATCTACTGATTGAAAAGGCGGAGAAAGCTCTCGGTTTACAATTCACATCTTCTTATAAGAGTTTTTTAAAAAATTATAAAGGAGGAGAAATTGGAGGTTATGAAATCTGTAGCGTTTATAGGGATTGTGGAATAGGTATTGCTGCTGGTGATATTGTTTTCCGCAACTTAAATAATAGAAAAAGGGGTTTTGCGACACCAGAACAGCTTATCGTAAGTAGAACAGATTTTGGTGAGACTTTTTACTTTGATTATACGCAGTTTCGGGATGGTGAATGCCCACTCTATGTCATGCTTCCATCTGAAGATTGCGAATATTACGCAAGTAATTTTTATGAATTCCTTTGCAAAAGAATTAAAGAAAGCGTGGGAGCTGAGATACCTGATGGTGATCAACCGATTGAAAAGATTGAGCACACTCCCACTCCGCAACCTATCCCTTTTTACAAGAGCTTTTGGAAAAAACTATGGAAGAGGTGAAATTGATAGTGGGGAAATATGGAGCGTTTATAACGCACGTTTTGAGGATCATCTATGAAACCCTATACCTTAGATGATGTTATACAATTAGTTGATAAATATAATGGTGATATTATCAATTTTGGTACTGAAGATGACGCAGTTGATGATCTCGTGATTGAAAGGGCGGAGAAAGCTCTCGGTTTACAATTCACATCGTCTTACAAGAGTTTTTTAGAACATTGTAAAGGCGGGGACATTGGTGGTGATGAAATCTATAGTCTTTATGAGTATCCTATAGGTGTTTCTGTTAATGACATTGTTTTTCAGAACTTAAATGATAGAAAAGATGGTTTTGCAACACCAGAACAGCTTGTTGTTAGTAGAACAGACTTTGGTGAAACCTTTTACTTTGATTATACGCAGTTTCGGGATGGTGAATGCCCACTTTATGTCATGCTTCCATCTGAAGATTGCGAATATTACGCAAGTAATTTTTATGAATTCCTTTGCAAAAGAATTAAAGTACACGTGGGAGCTGAGATACCTGAAGGTGACCAACCGATTGAAAAGATTGAGCACACTCCCACTCCGCAACCTATCCCTTTTTACAAGAGCTTTTGGAAAAAATTATGGAAGAGGTGAAATTGATAGCGAGGAAATATGGAGCGTTTATAACGCACGTTTTGAGGATCATCTATGAAAACCTATACCTTAGATGATGTTGCACAATTGGTTGATAAGTGAGTCATGATGCAAACCAAAGATGTCACAGAGATTTTAAAAAGATTGGGCTGGGAGCCTTATCGTGATAACGTGGGTGATACTTTTGCGCATTATCATCTTCCCGATCGCATTGTCGGTATTGGCTATGGTGTAAAAAATTATGGAGAGAGTGGCAAAGAGTTTTTGCTTTCGGCTGATCTCACCACCGCTGCTTATTGTCTTGCTCGGGAATATTCTAGAGGTGAAAAATCACAGCGTAAATATGGAGATGTGCTGTTTTATGCGAAGGAGGATTTTAATGTTAAAGCTCCAGATCTTTCCGAAAGCCATATCACAACCGCTTTAAACAAAGTGGTTGCATGGGCGCAAGCACAGGATATTGAAAAAAAGTTGTGCGAGGAAGCTACTAATCATTCTGCCGTTGCACAAGCATTACTTGGTGATATGGAGGCTTTAAGGAGTGATAGATCTACCCCAAAACTATCTGTGCCAGAATTTGCAGATTATAAAACAATGACATCGGATGATCGCCTGCTTTTTTTTGCACAGGCCTATAAAAATGGGGAATTAGACGATATTCTAATGCGTAAAAAGCTAAAAAAGCAACAGATGAGTCTCACAGCAGCAATGCGCGTTCTTAAAACACAAGGGTGGTTTTCTACGGAGCCTGGAAAAATGTGGTTGATTTTGCCCGACCGCTTCATTCAATTTGATTTTGGTTTTATACGTCTTCATGATAATTACAATGTCCGTATTGAAGCTGAAATATCTAATGAAATGATTTCTGTCGCTTGTAAATATATTCACTATAGTGGGGAGTATCGGTGCATATCACCTACAAATATTTATAATTCTTTTAACACGATTGGGGGGGGGATTTTTAGTGGTTTTGATAAAGGCATTGATATTTGTGTAGAGACATTAGATGAGCAAGAGCTTATCAAAATCTCTGAGCGGATAATACAGTGGGCGCGTGCCCAAGATTTACAAGCATCAATAGAAAGCAAAACACGTGTTCAAAAGTATAGCTACAATATACGTATAGTCTGGCATTTGGCTTGTTTAGCATTGACAGGTCAAATTGATGTCCTGAAATCTTATCAAAGTTTTTTAGAAGCCGGTACGATTTCTGGACATTTAGAAGACCGTGAAGTGGAGAAGTATGTTAATCACGCAGTTCAATTTGCTGAAGAGCATCTGAAAATCTTTAATGAGCGAAAAGCCATAGATGATCGTCTTAGTTTGCAAGATTTGTCTTTTCTTAATACAGTTTCTGAAGACTTAAAAAGGATGGGGTGGACAGTTTATCGCGATAAGAACTATGATCGCAATGCTTATTTTGTAAGTAAAGACCGTATCATCAATATAATGTATAACCTTCAAAGTGATGAAGAAGAGCCGATTGTTGTATTTAAGGCTTCGCTTTCAACACTTGGCTTTTCTACTGCTCATAGAGAGATGTTTCCTAGATTGCCCCAATATATAGCTCTCAAAGAGGCAGAAGAATTTTATACAGTTTCTAGTACTGAATTGGATGAAGGCAAGCTAAAGGAGATTTGTACAGATATACTTGAGTGGGCTGATCGGCAAAATGTCAATCAAAACATCTATGATTATGCCGCTTTGCCAACAAACAGTGAAGCTCACCTTGTGGCACGTCACTTTATAGCACTCATTCTGATTGGTGATATTGAAAAGCTCAAATTTTATAAGGAAAGTTTCAGGGCAAAGAACCATCTAGGCTTTGTGGAAGGTATCACGAAATATACGATTGACAACGCTCTTACTCTTGCACGGGGTTATCGAGCAGGTTTTCCGAAAAATGCACCGATTTTAAGCTTGGATCCGCAAACAGCATCTGTTGCTTCCAAAACTATTGCTGTTGAGGCGACAGAGGAAGCGGATGACACTGATGATCATCTCACCATGGAAAGTGCTCATGCACTTTTAAAAAGCTTAGGCTGGTCAACCGAGAAAATCAATGAGAATGACCGTATGGCAAGCTATCAATTGGCTGATCGTGAAGTAGATATTCTTTATAACGACGAAATTGCCAAAGACTACCCGCAATTTGATAGCGCCTTTTTGATTAGCACGGGCATTCTTTCCACCGCTTGTAAATTCATTGATCCTACCCACACGGAAGATATTCCAGATATACAGCTTAATTTTGAAGCCAAGGGATTAGAAATCTTTGAACCAGAAGTCACTACGGATCGTTTAACACAGGCGCTTGATGATGCGCTAGAATGGGCAGTCAAAGACATTGACCTTTCTAAAAGACTTCGCTCTGATTATGGCACTGCTCCTTGGGAAAAAGGCGCTACGTCTAAAGCAAACGATACGGATTATGCTTTACTTCATCTTGGCGCTCTTGCTTTATTGGGTGATGTTGAGACCTTACAATCTTATCAGAAAAGTTTTACAGCAGGTGATCACCTAGGCTTTGACGAAAGCATCAACAAAACCCACCTTGAACGTGCATTAGCTTTAGCCAAAGAAGTAGCAAAGGTGAAGCAAGTGAGCTACGCTTTGATTAAACAGGTGGCAGAAAAGCTTGATGATCCACAAGAGGTTACCAGCAAGGAGCAACCCCGCTCGTGGAAAGAGAAAATAGTCAATTTTATCGGAAAAAAAGACAAGAAATAGCACCTAAAAAATATCAAAAAGATTTCAGAAATTTAGAAAATAAGACGCGCTCCAAAGTCTTGATCACTAGTTGAAAAACTCAACAGTGGTATGGCTCTGATCATGGTTTTGGTGCAAGATTTTAATGAAACAACCTATAAAAAAAGATCTATAAAATTATTTCATAGATTATCAAAATCTCTTTTAATGGGCTTTTGTCTATTTTATCGGTTATGTCTGTTTATTTAACAGACGAATCTTGTGATTTTAGTAAATGATTAAAATGTGCTTTATGAAAAGCATATGATCCTTTAAAGCCTTTCAAAAGAAAGGGATTATAATCATAAGAAATGCTATCAAAACTATTATGGTACTTAGTTTTGAAGGTTTTGAGGGTTCCTTTTCCCCCCTTTACATATTTTTCAATCAAAAATAAAATAATACATATAAGCGGCACTCCCAAAGCCCCCCAAAACTAATGATGGGGAGTGCTTTGAAGGTTCACTGTTATATTGTTTAATGTTTTATAAGATTTCCAAATTGCTTCAGTGTGATGTCTTATGACTTTTCACTAAAGGATGCTGTTCATAACGTATGATAGGTCTACCGCCTTGGGAGCTATTGTCTCCAGAGATTTCACGAAAAACCGTCATCGTTTATTCCACGCTGTATTGCTTGAATGATGGGAATAATTCGTGAGGGTTGAATGTTTCCAATCATAGATAAAGTGACATGAGGGATAAAAATGGTTCCACGCTCGGTACGGTCATAGGTAAATTGATCATCTTCATTAAAAGCCGTTAGATAAAAAGCACGGTCTGTTTGATATTCTCTTCGTTCCAGATTGGCTAAAAAACCAGACAATTCATCACGCACCATTAAGAGATCACGGGGGTTTCTTTTAAGAGTTCCCTAAGCTTTTCGACCATGACATCATTGATAATAAAACGTCGTTTACCAAGAGTATCATCATTATTTTTACGAGTAGAAACTAAGCGGTGTGCAAAGTGCATTATGCAATCATATTCGCAATATTAGAAAAATAGTAATCTATCATTACTTACTGATACGGAGCGCAGTATTGTAGAAAATAATTTGCTTCAATTAGCAAATACATAAAAATACAGTTGATTAAGGAAATTTTTGCTTTGTATGAAGCACACGTAAAATACGCACAACGCCATTTGAAATATCATAAATCATGATATAATTTGGATGTACAATAAGTTCACGTGTATTTACAATTCGTCCTAAACGACCAAGAGTAGGAAATTTAACAAGTTTTTCTACTTTTTCAGATAAAAGTTGATCAAATTTTAAGGCAGCAGAAGGATTATCTTGTGATATGTATTCACGTATCTTTTTGCGGTCAACGTGTGCTACTTGTGTCCAAATTAGCTTCATAAAGTTGATCTATCGAGTTTACTTTGTGTTTTTAAGCGCCATTCCTTTGCTTCTGATTCGATTTCTTCAGAAGATATTATATCACCTGCATTAGCAGAGTTTATCCCTAATTGAACTTGTTCCCGAAACCATAAATCGTATGCACTTTTTTCTTTTTGTTCTTTTACGATATCGCGCATATAATCGCGCAATAATTGTGCAGCAGATCTATCACACGCCTTTGCTGCTTTGGAAAATTCATTTTTTAATACATCATCGACGCGAAAGGTAAATGTTGTCTCAGCCATTTTACGACTACTTAATGTGTTATAATGTAATTCTAATGTAATACATTTTTACTATTTCTTCAATAGCTACTGTTAGAATAGATATCTTATATCTATTTTGCATTTTCATAGGGTTGAAAGAGGCGCCCATGCCAAACCCTCAGCACAGCACGTGTAATGCCCTGCGCATGCGTAAAAGAACACATCATTTAAAATCCTATAACGTTGCGTCATAGGACAGATTGTGCTATCTCTAGGGTGATGAGCTTGAGAAAGCCTTGTCCGTCCTTACGTGACAAGGTTTTCTTTTTATGCTGCGTCGCTTTGACGTTGCTGTTTCGCTTGCTCGATTACATTGATAAGATCTGATTGTAACCAACGCGATAAAAAACCAAATTTTAAAGGTTTTGGGAGAGAGCCATTAGTTACATGACGGCGGAATGTTGAAACACTCATATGAAGCAGTTTTGCACTTTCACGGTCTGTTAAAAGAATATCATTTTCTGTCATACTAAAATCCTTTCAAAAGTAAAAAAATGAGAACAAATCATAACTATTTATTAACCACATTTTGGTTCATTTTTGAAGGTATTTTATTTATAGAAAACAATATTTTATCATAGTTTTTCTGATGTGATAATTTATGAATCTTATTGAGAAAGAATGAGAGACAAGAGAGCTAAAGTTATCCACAGATAATGGGGTTATGCACCCCATATCTTAAGATTGACCAGTGACATAAGCCGCCCATTTATCCATATAAACGCGGCGCTGTTCTAGATAATCAGTCCGACGATAGGCACGCTCTACTTTACCGCCGACCGTATGACTTAGAATAGTTTCTGCGACTTCATAAGGGGCATCGGTTGTTTCAGCGAGCCAATTGCGTAAACTAGAGCGAAATCCATGGGGGCAGGCTTCAATTTTATTTTTTCTCATATACGTAGCCATACATTTCTCAGCGAGGGGACCACGACCTCTAGCAGAAAAAAAGAAATCATTACGAGAGAGCAAGCGCGCTTGTTTTAGAATTTCTAATGCTTCTGTTGATAGAGGCACGCGAAATTCTGTTGTAGCATCACGCCTTCCTTTCATATTCTCAGCAGGAATGGTCCATATATCCTCCTCAACTTGATCTTTATGAATATGACGTAAAGGATTGGTACGAACGCCTGTCAGAATAAGCAAACGCAAAGCCAGTTGTGTTATGGTTGATGCTTCACAGAGTGTTTTATAAAAAGCCGGCACATCTTTCCAATCCATGGCTGGTAAATTTTGGACTTTATGGCGTTGTTTACCTAAGAGCGCGCGTGCTTTTTCTGTTGCTTGTAAATCAACATCCAATCCTAAGGCAGCCGCATGTTTAAGACAAAGGTTGAGACGGATAAGAGCTCTATTAGCTGTTCCAGCTTTTGAATGCCAAATAGGGGCAAGCGTATTGCGTATCTCTGTTTGTGTAATCTCAGAAACGGGAAGACAGCCTAGTTTAGGGAGAATATGAAGGCGTAATGGTAAAAACCAATCCCCATCTTTACCATCATTTTTTAATTCAGCTTTACGACTTTCAAAAGCATCCAACGCGATATCTTTTAAATAATGGAGATTACTTATTGCCTCACGCTTTTGTTTTTCACGTTCTTTAATAGGGTCACGCCCTTCACGAAGAACAGAACGCCACCCAGTTGCCAATTCACGGGCTTGTTTTAAAGAAACATCTCTCAAGGCACCCAAGCCCATTTCACGGCGCCGACCATGAATGGTATAACGGTAAATCCATTGAGCACCTCCATCTTTACGCTTATGAAGTAACAAGCCGGCACCATCATTATATTTGCCAGCCCCCAATGTTGCGACAGCCCTTGCATTAAGACGGTTCATAAGAGCCATTTTTAGTCCTTTCTTATACAAATTTGATCCACACGCTCATCCCACTTGTTATGTGCAAATAGTGGTTTTGATTGATTCAAGATAAACAGATTTGAAATGAGAGAATCTTACGTTATTCGGGACTCTCACTCAACATACAAAACAGTGAATTATCATTATAAATCAATGTCTTGTACGATGATTACGGGTTTTAATGTGGATTTACGTCCTTTTGGTAGAGGATAATGGCAAAAGTCTTTTTGACCAGTTCT
>NZ_JBHIML010000176.1:0-521 GCF_042194015.1 Bartonella sp. MU37NMGALS | reverse complement strand
GCTTATATGCGTTATTCTAAAAAGAAATCATTTGCACTTTTAGATACTCTTATTTGGATTGCCTTTAAAAGATTATATCGTAATCTAAAATGATAGCTTTATCCTTTTCAAAAGCTTTGTTTAAACAGAATTATGTATATTCATTTTCTTATATTACTTATAGGTTTTGAATGTTTCTACCCCCCCAAAAAAAACCTACAAAAACATATAGCATTAGTTGAATTTATAGATTGTATTATTAATATAGGTTGTTTTTTTTGAAAAATAGATAAAACTTAACAACTTGAAATATAATGATTTTAATTTTCTCTCATTTGAAAAAAATGATATAGGGTCTAAAAAGAACTGACAAGACTGACAAAAGTTTATTAAAAGGGATTTTGCTCATCTCTATAATGATCAGTTTCTATTGAGATGTTTTCATAACAAGCAATAAATCACAATTATCCTATTTATCATTTCTCTTATGAACATGAAAAATGATGCCATGGCTATAAAGAACATAACAGCTATAGAGAAAG
>NZ_JBHIML010000175.1:0-521 GCF_042194015.1 Bartonella sp. MU37NMGALS | reverse complement strand
AGAGAGTGATGATGATAATCCTTTGATGACGCAATTCATGCGGGCGTTTTACGGACCATTTTACCGGAATTAGGATTCACGAGAGATGTCAACGATTTATGATTGGTCGCTTAGAGCGGCGGATAATACGCGCGTGGATGATTTGATTGATTGGTCCGAAGGACAGCAGCCTAGCAGTGTGAACACGAGCGCCCGTGTGATGATGCAAAGGATAAGTGAGTATTTGTCAGACACGGGTGGAGAGCTTGAAGGCATTGTTACAAATGATCATGTCCAACAAACGAGTGTGATAAGGCTTGCAAGCACTTCACAGTTTTTAGAGTATAAGAATGGTATCGTTTTGCGCTTTATGGCGACGGGTAAGAATGTTGGCGCAACCACGATTGTCTTAAACACTTTAGATGGCAAGCCGGTTTATAAGGCGACAGAATTAGGGGTTGGTCCTTTATCAGGGGGCGAAATCCAACAAGGGTGCATTTATACATTGTTTTATAATGGAGATCATTGGCATCTTGTTAATC
>NZ_JBHIML010000174.1:0-521 GCF_042194015.1 Bartonella sp. MU37NMGALS | reverse complement strand
TCTTCTGCATCAAACTCGACCCGCAATTTTCCCAATTGTAAAGTGCTGTTGGAATTTAAATCGCGGTCAAACCAAACACGGCCACCAAGCAATGCACCACGCGCAATCATATCATCAAGAAACTGCGTGAGGCTGCGGGTAATAGCAATAACATGTTGACCAGTAAGGTTTTCATCATTGGCCCAAGGGCGGAAATTGTTGATGATCGTTTTTTCCAAAGCTGCACGGGTGCGCACCACATTGACAAAACGCCACAATGGGTCACTGGAGGTGGTATGATTTCCCCATAAAATACGTCCATTGGCAGCAATTTTTCCATGCGCATTTTGACTAAGTCGTGCGGGAATAAAGGTAGCAATATCGGCTTGGTTGAGGCGATTTGCCTCATGATCGATTTCGCCATCAAAATAGCTAATGGGGCGCGCCGTACCTAAAATGCCTTTAACATCTTGGTTGGAGGGAGACCAAAAAACACCACCCCTTTGCTTATCACGTTTGATAAACATGGCGGCAGCAAAAGG
>NZ_JBHIML010000173.1:0-522 GCF_042194015.1 Bartonella sp. MU37NMGALS | reverse complement strand
ATAAAGGTGATCCACGACTTTCTACTTTTCTTAGTGTGTTAAGTGCATTAGATTTACAAATGAGTTTAACGCCTATTCAAAAGAATAGTAAAGAGCAAACAGCTTTAGAAGAAGCCTCTTAATCCCCTCCCCATTTTTGAGAACGAGGAGGGAGTATATATTTACTTAAGCAACCTTTTTAATGGGGTTATCTAAACTTGGTTCATAAGCTTTCAACAAAGGCTTCATAATTGGTGGCGGGCTTAAGGTCCCACAATTTGTAATCATTGCCAAAATTTTGAGTGCATTTGGGCTTTCACCTTGAAGCTTTAAAATTAAAGCGTTTTCTATTGCATCCATGGTCTCAATGAGAGCATTAAAAGCCTTATCTTCGACATCATCACGATCAGAAAATTGAAACAAAGCCATCCATAAATCACATAAAAAGTCGATACTGGTATTCATTGTACACCTCCATGGATTTGCTCTCTTAAACATGCCAATCCTCTGGAGGTGATTTTCGTTGAAGGCAGCACCTTTTCT
>NZ_JBHIML010000172.1:0-523 GCF_042194015.1 Bartonella sp. MU37NMGALS | reverse complement strand
GATTTTAGCTGGTATTTCTGGTTTTGCAGGAAAAAAGTGAGGTAGTTATGCAAAATAGTAACGATAACATTTTATCACGACTAATTAAGTCTATGTATGCAATGGACCCATTCGCGTCGCGTATACTAATGCAAAATCAACGTATGGAAAATGCACAACAACAGGCAAATAATTTGCCTTATTTAATCCCTTCTTCATCTGTACCAACTTTTGGTTCACAATCAAATCCTTTAGGTTTATCGAAGGATATGGAACCTTTGCCAGATGTAAGTTCGTCTTTAAGATCGGCAGGCAGAAAACCGTATGTACCGTCTTCAGTCCCTTCTTTACCAGTAGCGACCTTTGGTTCACAACCAAATCCTTTAGGTATGGAACCTTTGCCTAATGCAATTGAAACTTCAGATTTGGCATCATTGCAACCAAAGCAGTCTCAATTACCAGAGTCTATTTCACCTGTAGAACCACAGCAGTTTGCACAGCCACAACAGAGTACTGTTCCTCACCAAGATGCTGGTTCTCAACA
>NZ_JBHIML010000171.1:0-523 GCF_042194015.1 Bartonella sp. MU37NMGALS | reverse complement strand
TTTGGAAAGAAATATCGCTATATTCCGTTTTTTCTGTGATGACAGGCGTGCTATCGGCTTCGTTTTTCAGGGTTTTGGTTTGGATATTTAAGTTTCCACCAGCTTGAATAAAGCCTGCTTTATTGACAAGCGAAAGGCTTTTTCCGCTGCCATCTGCATTGGTGAAAGATAAATCACCCTCTGCCATTATGGCACCAAAATCATTGAGCAAAGTCCCATCAACTTGTAAAGCACCATTGCCCTTCACATAAATTAAGCCCGTTTTGTTGTTGGTCACATTGCCCGTCACGCTGAAGACTAAATCCTGCCCTGCTGCCAATTGACCGCTATTTCCAAGCTCCCCCGTTTTGATCACGAAATCTCGCGCCGCTAAAACAGAAGTTGCCTTATCAACCATAACGCTTGGAGCAATAAAGAGAATATCTCCAGTTCCACCCTGATCTGTCACGGCTTGGAGCCGCGCATTGTGAATATCAAGGGCATTGGTGCTTTGAAAGTCTAAACCGCCATAAGTCAATTCGCT
>NZ_JBHIML010000170.1:0-525 GCF_042194015.1 Bartonella sp. MU37NMGALS | reverse complement strand
ATAAAAGAAGCAATTAATAAGCATAAGATATTATCAATACATAACGTATTTAAAAAATAAGAAAAAATATCAAAAAAGATAAAATATTATTTGACAATAAATACGTATTTTGTTATATAAATAATCAAGTGATTGAAAAACACTTTTTGATAAGCGGATAGACTACGAAACAGCCTTTCCAAAGTCTTTAAAAAACTGACTATCTTTTATGCTATCGTTGGCATATATAGTGATTTTGTCGGGTGTGCTTACACCATACAATACCCTTATGGGAAAAGTGTAAGCAACGGACTTATCACCGTGTTTTTCAACACCCGATGCTTTTATAAGCTGTCAATTGAAAAACAATTTTATGATAAGGTTTAATTATGACAAATATCTCAAAAACCACCCCCGTTATCTCTAATATTGCAAATGAAACCGCGTCTGTTAATCAACAAGAGCCTGCAAAAAAATACGAATTTATTGATGATTGTGAATATATCGATGGTCATTTCTTAACTCGAATTAGAGCCTTAAGAGATT
>NZ_JBHIML010000169.1:0-527 GCF_042194015.1 Bartonella sp. MU37NMGALS | reverse complement strand
TAATGACATTTCAACTCCTCATGTCTTGATCCCATAAATTACACTCACATTAACGGGGCGCGTTTCAACACCACCAACCCTCTCTGCCATAAGGTGATGTTCATGATGCTCTCTGTCATTTAGACCTTCTGTTATAGGCGTGGAATAATATAAAAAATTAGCAAACGGGCTCCTGATAAACCAAGGTAAACGCGGCGGCTTATCTTTTTCTGTAAACCAAAATGGAACCTCTGAAATGCCCACTATTCGGTCAAATTCTTCATGACATTTCTTTAAGCTATCCCCACTCAAACCTACACACTCTTCGTCTATAGCTCTCTTGCGCCTTTGCAAGTGAGCTTCAGAAGAAGAAACATCTCGTTTTTTTCGAGAAGAAAGACCTTCTGATGACGCTGGACCTATAAAATGTTCATGCGCTTTTAAAGAACAGCCTTGCTGACTTGCAAAAGAACGCCAAGGGTCTAGATTGCGTTCATTATCAAGTCCCCGTAAAAACATCCCCCGAAAATCGGGAACATTAAACGTCG
>NZ_JBHIML010000168.1:0-528 GCF_042194015.1 Bartonella sp. MU37NMGALS | reverse complement strand
AAATTATTGCGTTCCCATATACACGAGCATTGTCGTAAACCTTGGCACTATTCTTTATTCGTGCATTCTCAAAAACTTCTGCGTCACCATAAATGAGTGCGCTATTGTAAACTTCTGCATCACCGTAAACATGAGATTTGTCGCGAACAACAGCATCACCAAAAACATGTGCACTACCAGAAACTTCGGCATTACCAAAAACAACAGCACGACTGTAAACTTGTGCATCAGAATAAACTGAAGCATTTCCACTAATACAGGCGCCATCAAATATCTTGGCATTATGAAAAATGGTAGCGCTTTCAAGCACCTTGGCATCATCATAGACCCAGCAATTGCCATCATGACCTAAGTTATATTCCTTTTCAATAAAGCCACCAAGATCTCCTTTTTTGACATCATCAAAATCCCTTAAAGCACGAATACGGTGAAGAGTTTTTCCATCAAACTGAATTGTTTCATCAGTAAGTTCGTATTTTTTTTCCATGGTTTATTTCCTTGATTTGCGTACAATTCACCCGTGGCGTG
>NZ_JBHIML010000167.1:0-530 GCF_042194015.1 Bartonella sp. MU37NMGALS | reverse complement strand
AACTTCAAAGCCGGCAGAATTCTGCGAGGACTTTGACGGCATCTGGTGGAGGGGGCAGTGTTGGACCAATCACTTTAAAAACCATTTGTGATATGTCTGATAAAGAATTTGGAGAATGGTATAGCAATCCTAAAAATCAAATCATTTTTGATAAGTTAATGGGGCGCGATGGCTGAGTATAGTCTAGGCGCATAATATAATCCGCTTTGATGTGGGTTTTTCACCGGCTTAAAGCCGGTTTTTTTACAGCAAAGAAAGGTGAAATCAATGGCAATAACACGTATACCTATTAATGATGCACAAGCAGTGCAAGCTTGGTCAAAGAGATTAAATTATGAAGCGTCCAAAGCGCTTGATATTGAACCGTTAATGGGAGAAGACTCCAATAGTATCATTCAAGTCAAGAATGAACTTAGGAAAGAAGGCGGAGATTGTGTTACGTTTAGCTTACGAGCACAGATTATGGGGCGTGGTGTAAGCGAGGGTGAAACGCTTAAAGGCAATGAAGAAGCCCTCCAATTTCTCCATGA
>NZ_JBHIML010000017.1:0-23868 GCF_042194015.1 Bartonella sp. MU37NMGALS | reverse complement strand
AAGAGCGCAGACCGTAAAAAACTTGCTCTTGAAGCCATAAAAAAGCTTCAAAAAGATGAGGGATAGAGGCAAAAAAAACTCAATAGAATCAAGATTCACCTATTCCCCCATATTAGATATAACTATTTTATTTTACTTGCTTTTTATTTGCCTGTATTGTCCAAAATAGATCGCGCAAGCGAACTGAAGGGGCGCATAGGCGCCTGAAAGCGTAAAAAAAGAAATCAACCCGAACATCCGGTTGCATAATCGGGTGACCAAACCTTGGCCAGGGTTTGTTTTTGCAATAATGCGTTACCACCGCCTCAAGATTCCCAGCTTCAATCTCATGGAGGACACTAAAAAGTCGCACGATAGCATATTTTTAGGCTCCCATATGCGCGTGGCCAGTAGCACACCCTCCCCCCAATTAGTGCAGAAATGACGTCGCTCTTGGTACTGGACGCGTTACGCCGGTGCTAACCTTCTCTATTTTTTGCAGAACAGAAAGCGCGTATCAGGCTCTCTAGCCATACTTAGAGTACGCAAAGTTATTCATCACTCTACAACACTTTAAGCGCGCAATTTTATGTTTTGTATTAAAGGATTTTTGCTTTCAAAATATACGAACAATATCACACAAAGTAGAATAAACAAGCTGCCCCCAACATTAAACCAAACCTTCTCTGTAACCATCACTGTTGCACCGAAACAGTTAGCAATAGCGTGGACAAAAAAAGGCGCACACGCATAAAATTTAGAGCGCGTAACAACACCACGATACGCCAAGCATGTATTGAAAATATGCATGAGTATAACGCTCATTAAAGCACACAAAAAAATACTCGCTTGCGTCCAGGAATAAAAAATTACATATTCACCGGCTAATAAACTAGATCGAATAGGCCAGCCATTATAAACAAGGAAAGGTCCTAGCGCCTTATAAACTAATTCGCATAAACCCCAGCCTATGCCAATATTCAGCGGCAAACGCCACAAAAAACTAGGCGAGCACCGATAAAACTTAGTAACTAACCAACGACGCATAGCTTCTTCTGCTACAACAAAAAAAACCGAAAATGTTAAAAATAAAAAAACAAGCGCCAGCCCCTGCTCTGCACGACTCTTGGTTTCAACAATATTCATCATATAAAGCGTTTTTATTACAGATTGCTCCCAAAAAGCAATAAGCCCGCCAGCAATGCAGCTAGCAACAAACCATCCCACAGCACCAGCGACAACCAATTTGAACTTCAGAAAATGATGAAACACACATAGAAGAAAAACAACGCCAAGCACTTGCAGTAAACGTAAGGCATCAAGTTTATGTTCTGTTTCCGAGTAACGCCATACTAACAGAACAATCACCCCAAAAACTATGCCGCTCAACAGCACATTTATCTAACTAAACGTAGAGCGAAAAAAATTATAAATGACAGCGCCATAAATAAGGCCTGCGAGAAGCGAAGTAATAAATAAAACCAACATTATTATGCCCCCTCATTTACTACAACGTAACTGCTATTTTTCTTCATGGATAATCTGTCTTGCACAAAATCATAAATTTGCCGCATAAGAGCAAACATAAGAATAGTAGCGATTGTATAATGCCCAATTGCAAGAAGTTCTGGCTCAGCGGCCCGCCATGAAAAGCGCGCCCAAGCCGCCAAGCATTGTAAAAGCAGGATAAGAACAAAAAAACGCCATTTCTTGTCAAGGCAAACCACAAGCATTAAGAAAGTTGATAAAAGAATCAGACCTATAATAAACGCATAATATATTACCGTCTCAAGTAAAGAAAGTAAGGCATCCCTATCAAGACTAAAGGCCCCTTTTAGGATCATCACAGTTTCTGGTAGAGATGTAAGCAGTGCAATCCCTATAGCAGCCCCCCAAATCCCCATTCCCACGCCCAGTCCTGCCTCTACACCATTGCCATTATCTTCTGCCACCCAATGAGAGAGCAAAAAAACTGCATAATCGCCATGCCTATAGGGAATAGACCAACAGCAAAAACAATATTAGGCGTACTATAAGCAGAAAAATCTAAAATCAAACTGCCTATCATACGCATAAAGCCGTATAGAAAAAAAATCAAAAGCACATAACAACCAGCGCTTGACCCAATAATCGCCTTCGTACCTTTAAACGTTTTAACCAAAGAGAATAACCAGCGGTACCCCAATATAAGCGAAAGCGCCAAAACATAATAAGGAAAATAACTCGTAGCGCCATAAACATAAAGAAAAACAAGACACAAAACAACGAGCAAGAAAACCAAATGTTCAACCAATGTTTTTTTCTTCATCAAAGGAAAAATAATCAGCACCAGACAAAAAACGGCGCCGATAACAGATAATGTCAATTTGTCAAGCATTATTGCAAACCTCAAAAATAGAATTTATTAATATTGCATAGCCTGAAGAAATGTCAAACATAAACAAAAGACCAACCGCAAAATGAATTACAAAAGGCAGATAGAAATAGACCTTGCGCTTATCTTGGAAACCAAGATACATAAAACGCGTATTTACAACATGCATCAATACAATCATGCCCGCGGCAATAAGATAGCTGATCGCTTGTGGACAAGATTCAAATGCGACATAGCCCACCATTTGTGGCGCCCTATCAACACGGTAATTCAAGTAAAGAAAAAGAGCTGGGAGGGTCTTATAGCATAAGTCTAGAACACCCCCACAGCCCAGCCCGAAATAAAGGACCTCACGCGCAGCTAATTCTGGCTTATATACGCGAAGCAACCACAAACGCAAAAG
Organism: Bartonella sp. MU37NMGALS; assembly: GCF_042194015.1. NCBI lineage: Bacteria > Pseudomonadati > Pseudomonadota > Alphaproteobacteria > Hyphomicrobiales > Bartonellaceae > Bartonella > Bartonella sp. MU37NMGALS. The sequence goes on along the minus strand of NZ_JBHIML010000017.1, from coordinate 21,112 downwards.
CTCCGCAGTTAAAACTGATATCAAAAGGATAAAAAAGGGATAGTTTGCAGCAACCAAACTCATGTAATGCACCACCTGCTGCTGGCTATTATTAGCAGCAGACAAAGCAGGCAATGGCAACAAAGAGCTCAAATATACAAAACCTGCCCCAATACACAAGGTAGCAACTGCACCACAGAACCCAAGAACTAAATATTTATATAAGTAGTGCTCGTGCAGAATTAAAAGAATGCCAAGATAACATACCAAAAGCAAAGATAAGTCTGGAAGCCCACTTTCACTATGTGGATAAGCGAAGATGATAGCGCAGAAAAGGCCAGCTAGCCCCCCCCAAAAAAAATGACGTGCTCGCCCAACAAGCCATTGTTTTTAAGGAGACGAGGGCTGGAACTTATCCCAAAACTAAGCAGCATTCCAAAAATTAAGTCAGACATATAATTTCCTTAAAGCGCCTTGCCCTCCCAAGCATACCAAGATATTATTGCGGGAGAAAAACTCCCTGCTAAGAGGCTGATAGTGTACCCCTTAGCAAGGCCTTTACCTTGTTAAAAAGCCAGGTCAAGCAACAATTTCACCACTTAGAGCGAGCACAATCCTAACCAGCTTTAGCAATACCCGCGGCTGCGCCACGGGACCCTGCCTACTATTGCTCTAGAAACTGCCCCTCCTGGGGTGGCTGCTCTAGGCTTTAGGATAACCCAAAGAACTATAGCCTCCTGTCTTCTCACTCAGTTTTCTTTTTAAACGGGTTAATCACGCTAAGCTTCACATTCTTTGATTTAATGTAACGCGCGTACACATAAACAACATACAGCAAACAAATCCACCTTATAACCATTCTATAGTCATCATCTGTATGAACAAACGCTACATAATAAGAAACAAAGAGGCTAAAAAACAGCTCTGCAAGAACATCAAGGACCAACCAATAATATTTCTTTGTAGTAACAAAGAGAACCATCAAAAATGTCAAAAAAACTTGGCCCGTTAGAATAGCAAAACCAAACACTGCATAATCAAACATTTTTTTCACTGCCTCCCTGTTTGCAAAACCTATCTGTTGATAGATTTCTCGAAGGTCTGATAATAGATTTTTCCTTCAAAGCTTTAGCAATTAGGACATAGCGAGCCCCCCCTATCATCAACGGAATAATGAAAAGCAGATAAATATAGCTCGAAAGCTGCAGATCAAAAAAATCTAACAGAAGGTCATCACTCATACCAATAAAACCAGCTGCGATGAAAAAAATGGGGCAACTTGCGATAATGGCCAAACTAAAGCATTTTATATTGTTTACTATATTGGGTATAAATTCAATGCAAAAAGAAAGAAAGAACATAATTATAGCAACATGAGGAGATGTTATCGGCACACCGCCTATATCCTCAAAGACATATATGAGGGGAGGAATAACCAATGCCGCCACTATGAATGCAACCATGCTCCCTTTGTATAACATGCTTTTTCCATTAATAGCAATAGTTTTGAAGAATAGATACATGCCAAACCACAGACAAAAATAAGCGAGCACTAAACCAAACGCGCCCATAGCTCCTCCTGTGCAATATTCCAAACATAAAGGTGGCACCTTTTACAACACCACCGTTCTAGGCTTTAGAATAACCCAAAGAACTACATCAAAAGTGCATCAACATCCCACCACCTGAATTAGCAAAAGATTGACCCAAAAACTGTGTGCCACACTGGGCAGCAGCCACACCATAACCAGCATAACCGCCTATGGTGTCTCCGAATTCATTGCCTACAATTTGCCCAAAGCCTGCTGAGGTCATGGTAGTAACAGGATCACGCGATGCCGCTGCTCCTATGAAAAAACCACCCGCAAAGCCAACCTTACCACCATACTTGCTACCAAACGCAGTACCAGAGTTATATTTGCTACTAAAATTATCGGCACTGCAATAATCGTGCGAACGATTTGAACTTCCTATTTATTTTCTCCAATTTAGTGCATAAATAAATCCCCCAAGGTTACTTATGTCCCCGCGCCAGAATGGCTTACCATAATCAACCACCGAAACACCCCCTAGAGATATGAATGCACTTTCATGCAAGTTCGCATTTATAATATATAGTTGACAAAATCAAGGATATTATGTCAAAAATATGGCATATTTTAGTAAATTTATGCTTACTTATTTTATGTGTTTAAACTTAATAGTTTATATTATGAGCAATAATAATGAAAGTTAAATAAGATTCTCTTAGTTTACAAAATATACTAAAAGTATGTAAATATACTGATAGAGATATTTATTGTTGCAATTGCAATCAGAATTATAGATTTAGTTAACCCGTTTATATTTCAAGCGATTATTGATCGTATCATTCCGTTTTGGACAAAATTTGAGAAAAATCATCCGCGCAAGGTCTCTGCTCCGTGACAGCTCACACGCAAAAAAGCCCGCCAAGCACGGCTTTTAACCGCCTCACAAAACGCCAAAAATAAGAATTAGAAAAGTTGTAACAAGACAAATGGTACGGTTGGTGGGATTTGAACCTACGACCTCTGGTGCCACAAACCAGCGCTCTAACCAACTGAGCTACAACCGCATAAAAAGCAAATGTATCATAACTGTTCACGATTTCGTAAACATTTATTCTCCGCTTATGTGACATAAGGAAGATCAACAAAGTTTGCAAGCCCCTTTAAAAAAATCTCGCAATTTTTTGTGAAGAAAAAAGCGTTTTTTTACAAAGAACATTTTGCCCAATGCTCAAGACTATGATCACGATAGTCTTTTATGTTATCAACACCGTCTTGTTGCATCATCTGCAAAATCTCTTGCAGAATAGTTATAGCAAGATTTGGACCTTCATAAACCATCCCACTATATAATTGAATTAAATCTGCACCAGCTTTTACTTTTTCCAAAGCGGTTTGTGCATCCTTTACACCGCCAACACCAATAATTGCAATGTCCTTCCCTAATTTTTTACGCATTTTTGCAAGCACAATAGTAGAACGCTCAAAAAGTGGACGTCCAGAAAGCCCCCCCTCTTCATTACTGAGGTGACTATTGCTAAGACCTTGGCGTGCAAGAGTTGTATTAGAAACAATCAGTCCATTAAAATCAGAAAGTTTTATTTCTTCAGCAACATCATCTAATTCTTTCTCTGATAAATCGGGTGCAATTTTTAAAAAAATGGGAATGGAGAATCCATGCTTGTTCTCTTGCTCATTTCGCGCTTGCGAAACTGCACTCAACAAAAGATGCAAACTGTCACGGGCCTGTAAATCACGTAAACCTGGTGTATTGGGAGAAGAAATATTAACCGTAAAATAATCAGCAACATCATAAAAATGAGCAATACCAACAGTATAATCATCAATCTTATCGACCGTATCCTTATTGGCTCCAATGTTGACTCCTACAACACCCGTTTTTTTACACGCACGCAATCTGTTGTAAACAACTTGATGTCCGTCATTATTAAAGCCCATTCTATTAATAATCGCTTCATCTTCTTTTAAACGAAAAAGCCGTGGTTTAGGATTTCCAATCTGAGGCTTTGGTGTCACTGTCCCAATTTCAGTAAAACCAAATCCTAAACGAAAAATACCATCTACAACCTCTGCATTTTTATCAAACCCCGCTGCGAGACCAATAAAATTTTCAAAAGCAAGCCCAGCAACAGTTACACACAAACGTTTATCGATAACCTTTTGACAGCCATTTAATCCACTTTTCAGCCCGAGAATCGCTAAACTGTGTGCTTGCTCTGGATCCAACATAAATAAGGCAGAACGGCCAATACAACGAAAAAAACTCATCAATTCTTCTCCACAACATAAAAATGATCTATCGCACCTCACCTCTATCTTTTAACACAAAAGATCACCAATCAAAGAGAGCATATTATCCAAATAATATTCCCCTTCTAGAAGAAAATTCATTACACAATAGCCATACATGTTTATTTGATGTATACTGTGTAAAAAATTTTTATTCTTAAAAAACGTTTCTCTTTTTCGACATTTTTTAAAGATTAAAATGTGAATCCTAATCTTATAGAATGCAGCATGAATTGAAACATCAATGGCTCTTCACCATAACCATGTTTTTGTGACATCTCATGCAGGAAAGCTCATAATTCTCTTAAAAATGCACGCAAATTATCCCTATTCCCACAGTTCCTTTGTGTGATATTGTTGCCAATAGAAACAGAGCTTGCTCTATAAAGCTATTTTTCCTAGCATTTATAGAATACATAGTTCATAAAATTATCTAAATTCATACTATTGTTGCGCTATTTATTAGCAACAGGGTATTCAATCATTTGTACTCTATTGATAAAATTTTAAAGAAACTGCATTGTTTGCTTTGCCATTTCTGATGCGCTAAATACAATTTTGCATCTATAAGTGCTCTGTCTAACATATATTTTAAGTAATGACAGTTGATCATTGAACTCCCACCTATCATACCAACGATTTCCAAACCAAAATGATCTTGCAAACCCTAGAGCTCTGCTATTTATAAACTAATACAATCTTCCAGTAGATGAAACGTGTTTCTTCCATCAGAATTATCGCCATTTTAGCTCATGCACCCCAGTAAAAATAGCTTTTAGATAAGCCATAATGCCCTCCTAATTGCCATTATCGCTTACTAAATTATAAGTTTTCTCCTGCCTCATCTATCCATTTCTTCCATCAATACTGAAATATATTTTTTTATTTAAAAATTATCTTTTTATAACAATATGTTATACAAATATATGCACTTCATCTGAGAAGTGTCCTGATAGCTCAACTTTCAACGCTGCTCATTTTGTGGTATTCTGTGAAAATCTTTTTTTTAATGTTATCATAAAAATCTTGAGGCAATTATATAAATTAAGTTACGGTTTTCTACTTTCTGTTGAAAAAAGCAGATATAGTTTTTATCAAAAAAGCTTTTCTCTCAGAAAGGTTCTATGTACATTCAAATAGAGCCCTAATGCTCGTTATTAAACCTTATAAAGTTCTTTGAAAATAACATTAATATTGTAATATAATCCTAAAAATAAAATCTGCCCTTTCCTTTTTCATCAAAAGCGGTAAGTAAATTACCGTATATCGCTTACATAAAGGGGAAAACGCAATGCTTAAAGAATTCAAAGAATTTGCCCTAAAAGGTAATATGATTGATCTTGCTATCGGTGTGATTATAGGAGGTGCTTTTGGTAGCTTGGTTAACTCAATTGTCAATGATATTTTTATGCCAATCATTGGGCTGATTACAGGTGGAATTGATTTTTCTAATATGTTTATTCAACTTGCTGGCGAAAAACAAGCAACATTGAGTGCCGCCAAAGCAACTGGAGCAACCATTAGCTATGGACACTTTATTACTTTACTTATCAATTTTCTCATTATCGCTTGGGTTCTTTTTTTATTCGTTAAAGCTATGAATAAAATCCGTAGAAAAGAAGAAGAAAGCCCCAAAAAAACGTCTTCAGAAGAACAACTTTTAATAGAAATTAGAGATCTTTTGGCTAAGAAAAAATAATTTTATGCAAGATTTACATCATGGAACACGAGGAAAAAACATTTCCACAGTTGTTCCATGATTGGGTTTTGAGAACAATAAAAATTGTCCCCCTCTTTCTTCCACCATTGCTTTACACATTGGGAGGCCTAAACCTGTTCCTATAAAAGCGCTATCACCAGATCGGCCATCTTTGCGCTCTACTTGACCATAAGGCTGCAGTGCCTTTATAATCTCTTCTTCGTTCATCCCTATACCATTATCACTCACTGAAATTTTTACACGATCTTTTCTATAAGAAACGTGAACAATAATCTGTCCACCAAAAGGTGTAAAACGAATAGCATTGGAAAGAAGATTCCATATAATCTGGCGAAACACTTGTTGTGATACAGGAATAAATGGAACATGAGGTGGAGCAACAATGCGCATGATAATGCCGTTCTGATTAGCTTGAGTTTCAAGAAAAGCTATCGTCGCACGTAAACAAGATATCACATCAAATGTTTCAGAAATAAGGGAAGAATCAATCTGGTTATTGAAACCAGAATAATTTATCTTCGAGCACTCTAGTAATTGATTAATCAGCAATAATATATGTTTTCCAGAGGAAATAATATCGCGTAAATATCCATGATAGCGCTCATTTTCTATCGAACCAAAACGGCCTTCTCTCATAATTTCTGCAAAACCAATAAGAGCATTCAAAGGTGTTCGTATATCATGAACAACCCCAACAATTTTATCCTCTTCTGCTTTTTTTCCTCCTGATGGAACTGTTTGTGTCCTATCACGCAACATAACAGCATAATTGCCTTGCTGTGCCAAAAATACAATCGTTATCAAAACGGTTATATTTTTATGATTTTTCGTCATTAAATCAGCTGTTTCTCTGCGATTTAAAACCTGATTTTTCCCCTCCACACGGATTGATTTAAAATATTTTTCAACCAAAAGTCGGCTTTGCAAAGTAAATAATGAAAAGAGCGGCTGTCCTCGTAGTTCATTTATTTCATAACCCATTAATGCTAAGGCTGCCCTACTTGCTGATTGAATAAAGCCCTCTTCATCCAACCATAAAACACCATCTGTTGCTGTATCCAACAATGATAAAACTGCTGCGGGCTCTTTTACGAGAGCTTGTTCTATAGCATTTACCGGCAATGTTTGTGTATATGGTAACTGAATAGCTGTTTCTTCAACTAATTTTTTTTCTTTTACCGATGAATTCAATTCATCACGTAATTTCTCTGCAATTTCATGAAAAGCTGAACGTTCTATCTCCGTAAGACATGGCATTTCTGTTTCCAGCTTTTCATCTATTTTTTCTTGGACTTTTTTTCGTATTTTTAAAACACCAAAGCCACGAAACCCCTTAAGCTGCTTTTTAACATCAAAAATTGGCAAAGCCGACAACTCAACATCAAGCCATTGTAAGCAACCATCAACAGGCCATTGAACAATCTCTTTACTCCAAGGCATAGCAGCTTCAATAAAATGACTGAGAACCAGATATCGATCATCATGAAATTGATGAGCAAGCTCCTGAAAACTACATCCTAAAATAGAGGAAGAGAGAGGACCAACAACTTCAGCTAGCTCTTTTGAAACTTCACAAAACAAACCATTATGATCGATTTCCCACGTAAAAGGCCGTGGCAAAAGCTCTGGTGTAAAACGAAAAGCTTCTTGCTGACATTTTAATTCATTTGTATTTAACTTTAACTCATCTGCTTTTAATGGCATAACTAAAACTAAAAAGTGTTGGATTTACTCTCAAATGAATAATGCTAATTTGTTTACAATTATCTGTTCTGGTTTAAATAACTTAATATCTCATATCAATTGTCTGTAGCAAAATTTTGACTGTTTCATCAACAAAACAAGAATAAAAAGAAGCTTCCAGCTCCTGTTGCTTATTCACCCATTATTGTAATAAATCTTGTTACAATAATAGTAACATCTCCCTCGCATAAATAGTACTCAAAAAGAATACACTTATTTTACGCATTCATGGGCCTGCTTTAAAAAGATATCTCCCAAGGTCCTCAAGCTTATTTTACAACGATATCCGTAAATGGTGTAATGTAAAGGTCCCCATAGCGGATATCAAGGCATTGTACATTACATCTTTATGCTTATAAAAGAGCTTGCTAGTACTATCATTATACTAATTTCAACCCCTAATGTTGCCAATAGTTTTTGACATTTGAAGGCGTTCATAAGCAGCATTTTTATTTTTTAAACTTTTTTACCCCTACATTATTATGATACGCAAGAAAATAGTTTTAATTGTTTCAACAGAAACAGATTTTAAATGAAAAAATCTTACGATATTTAAAACTTCTCTTCAATCTTTATAATGATCAATTATTATTATAAATCAATATATTGTATTATAAAAATAAAAAAATCTATTTCAAATAAAGCCTCTCGTAAGAACATCTTTCTTGCGCCAATAATATCAAATGATACCAGATTTAGCATAGTGCTTCAAAGCAACTAATACAACAAAACTTGCATATTGGATACTCTTCTTATAATACTCTCCATAATCCACAAAAGACCTTTCTTTCATCAGAACCGCTATAGAAGAGAAAACAAAAAATATACCACTGCATTATTTAACCAAAGAATTTTTCCGCAATCAGAAAAGAGAACAAAGGTCACCTGTCCTCATATAAAGATTTGTTTAATTTCTTTACATGCCAGATCATCTAGAAATGTTAGAAATATCTTTCCTTTTTGTATCAGCAGTCAAAAGATCACTTTTGTTTTATTACTCTTCATTCAATTTTTTAATATTATTATAAATACATGGTCACATCTGCTTTAAAAAATAAAACAAGCATTCGCTATTTAAATAATGTCTGTCAAACATTTTAAAAATCGCACATTTTAATGTGCTTTTTTATTTCCCTGCATTGAGTAAAATTTCACGTTTTCCCACATGATTAGCGGCTCCAACAATGCCGTTTTCTTCCATCCTCTCAACAAGAGAAGCTGCTTTATTATAGCCGATTGAAAGTCGGCGTTGAATATAAGATGTTGAACATTTTTTATCACGCATAACAATCTTTACAGCTTGATTATAAAGTTCCTCTCCCTCTTCATCAAAATTTTCTTCCTCAGAAACTTCAACCGTTGAATCGGCAGAAGCATCCTCTTTGTTATCGTCTTCATTATCCGTGACGGTTGCTAAATAATCAGGTTTTCCTTGCAGTTTAAGATGTGCAACAATGGATTCAACTTCTTCATCAGAGACAAAAGGTCCATGAACGCGTACAATACGCCCCCCACCTGCCATATGAAGCATATCCCCCTGACCTAAAAGCGTTTCAGCACCTTGTTCACCCAAGATCGTGCGACTATCAATTTTTGATGTTACTTGAAAAGAAATGCGGGTAGGAAAGTTCGCTTTAATTGTCCCTGTGATAACATCAACAGAAGGGCGCTGCGTTGCCATAATAAGATGAATACCTGCTGCACGCGCCATTTGTGCTAAGCGCTGAATGGCATTTTCTATTTCTTTCCCTGCCACCATCATGAGATCAGCCATCTCATCAACAATCACAACAATATAAGGAAGCTGCGTAAGATCCATGGCTTCTTCATGATAAAGCATTTCCCCTGTTTCCTTATCAAAACCCGACTGTACAGTACACATGATCGTTTCACCTTTTTGAGCCGCAAGTGCAACACGTGCATTAAAACCATCAATATTACGTACACCTAACTTAGCCATTTTGCGATAACGCTCTTCCATTTCACGAACCGCCCATTTTAAAGCTGTTACCGCTTTTTTAGGATCTGTTACAACAGGTGTTAAAAGATGTGGAATGCCATCATAAACAGAGAGCTCTAGCATTTTAGGATCAACCATGATCAAACGACACTGTTTTGGTGTCATACGATAAAGAATCGACAAAATCATTGTATTAATTGCTACAGACTTACCTGATCCTGTTGTTCCTGCAACCAATAAATGAGGCATTTTTGCTAATTCTACAATGACCGGCTCACCACTAATCCCTTTCCCCAAAGCAAGAGCAAGTTTAAATTCACTTTCACGAAAAGAACGTGTTTGAATTAATTCCCGTAGATAAACGGTTTCACGAACCGCGTTGGGTAATTCAATCCCAATAACATTCCGTCCAGGAATGACAGCAACGCGTGTAGAAATAGCAGACATAGAACGCGCAATATCATCAGAAAGATTAATAACGCGCGATGATTTTACACCCGCAGCAGGCTCAAATTCATACATTGTAACCACTGGCCCTGGATGTACATGGATAACTTCACCCTTAATGCCAAAATCTTCCAAAACACTTTCCAAAAACCCAGCACCGCGTTCCAATGTTTCCTGAGGAATCATCGTACCTTCATGAAAAACAGGTTCCTGTAATAAATTGATCGGAGGAAACTCATAAGCATCACTGTCAATAGATTGAATATTTTGCATAAAAGCAGAATCATAATTGCTTAATGGCACGCGGGCAGATTGCAATATTTTCGTTTTACCGTTTGTTTGCATCACAGACAAATCTTTTAAATTTGGTGTGACATTCTTTGTTATGCAGTCGACAATATTATTATTGGTTTTTTTCGTCTCTATATTAGACTCAGCGTCGCTTAGTGCCACAGTATCGTTTAACGCCCTTGCATTACTTAACGTATGAGCGGAATCTTCAACAGAAAGCTTAGAATGACATTCTTTAGTAATATCATTATTCGTATGCATTAAATCAGAAATTTGCTCAACGCCTCGCATCCTTTCCGCTGGAGATTCTGATGTAATTGAATCATAGAGTTGCGGAAAGCGGTATTCGAGAACACGGTAAAGAGCAGTTATTGACTCATCAAAGATAGAAGGAATATCGGATGTAATTTCATTTGTCGTGTCAATCGATGTTTGATCCTCTTTTGAAGTTTGAGTATCCATATGTTCAAATATCAAAGATACGCATTCAAAAAATGCATCATCGGAAAGATGCCAAGCAGGATTCATTTTTTGTAGCATATTTTCTACTGGTAATTTATGCTCTTGTTTACCCTCCTCAAGTGGGATATTTTCTGATGGTATACGAGTAACTTGTCGTGACAACTGCTTCAAAACTGTTGAATGACAAACCGACGTTTTATTTTCTATTGATTGAGGATTAATGACTTTTTTTGTCGATGAAACGCTTGTTGTTTTCTTGTTACAACGTGCAATATCTGTATCTGTAATTTTTTTTTGATCTTGCTTCGTAAAAATTTTAAACTGCTTTGCAAAAACTGGATCTGTTTCTATACGACGACGCAAAATCTCAACTTCTGGGGTTCGCGTGAAACGGACATTTTTTCCGAGGGTAAATGCCTTTTTCCATACTTCCGGATAAGGAAATATCTCCGTAATCTTAACAGATAAATCTTCTCTTGATGCACCTTTCGTACCATCATCAGAAAAAGAAGGCGTAGAAATAGATTTTGTTTTCGAATTATGCATGGCACCCAACAAATTTATAGCAATGAGAAAAATAACCTTTTCAAAAAGAATTCGTAGAAACTATCATACGAAGGTTAATAACCTTTTGCTGATGGTCACTTTTTAATGAAAAAAATAATGCCATAATGCATATTCATAATCCCCCTTCTGCATATTTACGATATAAATATTTACGATATAAATTGTCTCGTTTATGATGTCATAGAGTTCGTATTTCATTTGTTTTGAAGAAAACTTCAGGAAAATTGTCTATAGCCCTCTTTCTCTCCTATTTCATAAAAGCAATTAGTCCCAATAATACAAATGGGTATATAAGCATTGCTCTATTGAATTCTCCATGCTCAATTATCATGATACAATCTAATTTCTCGCGTTTTTATGAGATTACCCTTGTTATCCTCGTTTAAAACGGCTTAGACTAAGATAATCATAATTAAATAAACACAAATAGAAAAAAGGGAGTGAATTATGTTTAATAAACGGAAATTTTATATCAATGGTCTATGGGATGACCCAAGAACTCCTCACGATTTTGACGTCATTAATCCATCAACAGAAGAGGCTTGTGCTGTCATTAGCCTTGGAAGTACAGAGGATGCCGATAAAGCAATTAACGCAGCCAAAGAAGCGTTTCAAAAATGGAAAACAACGTCACCAAGTGAGCGTCTTAGGTTCGTTGAAAAAATTCTAAATATCTATGAAAAACGTTCTAAAGACATGGCAAAAACCATTTCAATGGAAATGGGAGCACCGATTGATATGGCTCTTAATGCGCAAACTGCAACTGGCAGTTCCCACATTCGCAATTTTATCGAAGCTTATAAAGAGTTTTCGTTCCAAGAAACTTTAATAAAGGGAAATGAGCAAGCAATTCTTCACTACGACCCTATCGGCGTCGTAGGATTAATTACACCATGGAATTGGCCCATGAATCAAGTAACTCTTAAAGTTATCCCTGCTCTCTTGGCTGGCTGTACCATGGTATTAAAGCCCTCTGAAATTGCGCCTCTTTCTGCTATGCTTTTTGCTGAATTTTTAGATGAAGCCGCGCTCCCTGCAGGTGTTTTTAATTTAATCAATGGTGATGGTGCAACTGTCGGCTCTTACCTCTCAGCACATCCAGATCTAGAAATGATTAGCTTTACTGGTTCAACTAGAGCAGGAAAAGATATTTCTAAAAATGCTAGCGCTACTTTAAAAAGAGTCTGTCTGGAACTTGGGGGAAAAGGAGCGAATATTATCTTTGCTGATGCCGACTCAGATGCTATTCAACGTGGTGCGCGACATTGCTTTTATAATAGTGGACAAAGCTGTAATGCACCGACTCGTATGCTTGTGGAACAAAGCATCTATGACAAAGCCATAAAAATAGCTAAAGATATTGCAGAAACAACAAAAGTAGGACCAAATTTCCAAGAAGGAAATCATATTGGTCCCGTCGTTTCAAAAAAACAATATGACAAAATTCAAGATCTTATCCAATCAGGAATTGATGATGGTGCAACTCTTGTTGCAGGCGGAACTGGTTTACCAAGAGGAATTGAACGCGGTTATTATGTCCGTCCAACAGTCTTTGCTGATGTAAAACCTCATATGCGTATTTTCAAAGAAGAAATCTTTGGTCCAGTTCTCTCGATTCTTGCTTTTAATACAGAAGAAGAAGCTGTCGCTTTAACGAATAACACTGAGTATGGTCTTACAAACTATATTCAATCACAAGATCGCAACAAATGTCGTCGTATTGCGGCACAAGTACGCTCTGGTATGGTAGAAGTTAACGGACATGGATTACCTAGTGGAAGCTATTTTGGGGGTGTAAAATTTTCTGGACGCGCCCGTGAAGGGGGACAGTGGGGAATTAAAGAATTTCTCGATAGTAAAGCAATTTCGTACTGGTAAAATCTTATTAAAAACTTAATAGGAATCGTATGGTAATACAGAAAATAACGGATGAAGGTGCTCTTGGGCAACGTCTTGATCAGTGGCTCGCAAAACAATATCATAATGTGTTATCACGTTCGCGTTTGCAAACCCTCATCCATGAAGGCTACCTTAAAATTGATGGTCAATTCATAAAGGAACCAAAAACAAAATTAAGACCTAAGCAAATAATTGAATTGGCAATGCCTGACCTTCGTGATGCAGAACCTAGTGCTGAAGCTATTGCATTGGACATCCTTTTTGAAGATGATCATATCATTGTTATTAACAAACCAGCAGGTCTTGTTGTTCATCCTGGCAATGGAAATTGGACCGGTACGTTGGTTAATGCCCTTATCTATCACTGCGGTAATAGTTTATCTGGTATAGGTGGTGTTAAACGCCCTGGCATTGTCCATCGTCTTGACAAAAATACAAGCGGTGTTATGGTTGTTGCAAAAAATGATCGAGCTCATAAAAGTCTCAGTGCTCAATTTTCTGATCATGGACGTACCTGTGCATTAGACCGACGCTATCGTGCCTTGATTTGGGGGACACCTCACCGCAATGTTTGGACAATTGATGCATCACTTGGCCGTTCGCCCCATAACCGAACAAAGCAAGCTGTTATCCATAACCAAAACCCTTATGCTCGTCATGCTGTTACACATTTTTCTTTGCTAGAAAAATATGGCTCTCATGCAGACTCAACATCTTTTGCTAGCCTTCTGGAATGTCGCTTGGAAACTGGACGCACCCATCAAATCCGCGTTCATATGGCTCATATTGGGCATCCACTCATAGGCGATACAGTTTATGGCAACGCTTTTAAAACAAAATCAAACGCATTCAACCCCACTATTAGAAATGCAATCGATCAATTCAACAGACAGGCACTTCATGCCGCAAGTCTCACTTTTGAACACCCTTCTACCGGTAAAGTTATGTCGTTTTCCACACCACTACCTCAAGATATGGCTAAACTTATTAAGCATTTTAAAAAAATGAATTGAAACTTTTCTCCTTCTCAAGATTTCACAATAAAATATCTTTTTTTGAACAAAATTGAAAAATATGCTAAAGTAAATGCACGCAGGTATTACTATCTGAAACATCGAATTTGCCTTATCAGGGAATTCAGACAAAAGGAGGGTGCTATTATGGCCCATATGAATTTGTTATCAGTAACCACAGGCGATGGTGGATTAAACCGTTATTTGGAAGAGGTGCGTCGTTTTCCAATGCTTGATCCAAAAGAAGAATATATGTTAGCTCAACGTTATCGTGAGCATAATGATTTAAAAGCAGCGCATAGGCTGGTAACCAGTCATTTGCGTCTTGTAGCTAAAATCGCGATGGGATATCGCGGCTATGGACTTCCCATTGGGGAAGTCATTTCAGAAGGCAATGTTGGACTCATGCAAGCTGTTAAGCGTTTTGAGCCAGAACGTGGTTTTCGTCTTGCAACCTATGCAATATGGTGGATTAAAGCGTCAATCCAAGAATATGTATTGCGCTCTTGGAGTTTGGTGAAAATGGGGACAACAGCTAATCAAAAGCGTTTGTTTTTCAACCTTCGTAAGTTAAAAAGTAAACTTCAAGCACTTGATAGTGGCGATCTCAATGCAGAACAAGTGAAAAAAATTGCAATTCAGTTGAATGTCACAGAAGATGAAGTTGTATCAATGAATCGTAGGCTTGGTGGCGATACTTCACTCAACGCACCAATTCGAACAAAAGAAGGGGAAAACAGTGAGTTGCAAGATTGGTTGGTGGATGAATCTAACGATCAAGAACAAATTTTAATTGAAAAAAGTGAATTAGAAAATCGCCGTTCCATGCTCATAAATGCCATGGACAATCTCAATGAACGCGAAAAGCGTATATTTAAAGCGCGTCGTTTAAACGATGTACCACTAACCCTAGAAGAACTCTCTGTTGAATTTAATATTAGTCGAGAACGAGTAAGACAAATTGAAATGCGTGCATTTGAAAAAGTGCAAAACTCTATCAAAGATTCTACTTTATCTCAAAGTCAAGTATAAAACCTAGAGTTAAGTATAAAGCCAATGGTTTGCTCATTCTTTAAATGTGAAAATGAAAAAAAGCATGCCTTGGCTTTATACTTGTAAATTAGCCTATCGAATTCTTTAAGTTATTGATATGTAAAGCTTTATTGAATGTATGTGGTATATAACTGATAAAGACGGTCGTGGAAAATTCTTCACAGCCGTTTATTTTTTTGCATCTATGTTTTATTTTTTTGACCAAGAACTGTTAACTTATCTTGTTGTGCAAGCCATTGTCCAATAACTTCATTAAAAATAGACTTACCTGTTGGTCCTTTTGCAAAGGTTAGTTCACTTATACGCCCGTTTTTATCCGTTAACACCAAACGCATCCAATCTAATTCTCGCATCAATTGCAAATTTCGATCAAGAAATGGATGATTACCACTCAATGCGACAAGAAAAAAGTCATCGTTAATCTTTGCAGCAATGGTTCTTGTTAAAGCCTGTCCAATGGATTGTTCACTTGCTTTAAAGGTTAATGCTTGAACATTGCTTATAGCTTTACCTGAAAATTTATCAGAAAGAATAAAAACAAGGTCCATAATATATGCAGCAGGAAATGACTGATCGGTATTACGACGTAAAATTAACCGTAATGATACCCCTTCATCAGGAATTGTTATATCACCTTGTATAGTTGTTTCTTCTGGAGCCCCCTTCACTTGAGACTCTTTTATAAGCGTCCAGCGAGCACTTCCCGTTGCTATCTTTTCTGCATCATAATTTGTACGTGCTTGATAGAAAACAGCTTCACCTGATTTTTCAAGCGATTGCAATTTGCTATCAACAACTGTTGAGAGTACTTCTTCATCCGAAGAATCTATCGCTTGTTTTAAACCAACATCAATTTCACTTCCATCCTCTAATAAGCGTTGTGTTAACTTTCTCTTAATTGGAAATGCCTTTGGTACTCTGTGAGAAGCTTGAAGATTTTCTTCTAAAAACTGATGATCATTTGATACAAATACACGCTCACCAACAAAAAAAATACCAACAATTAAAACAACAAAACTAACAACAGAAACAGCACTTATTACAATACGCCTTTGCACTAACGATTTATTAGCACGACGTAAAGCCTGAGAAAAAATGTGCGAAACAATATGCGGATTATCTTCCTGCGAAGGAGAAATCTTTAACACACTGCTATTAACATGCTGAGAAGGCACATCAGCCTCCATATTAACAGGCTCTGCATCTGGTATATCTAATACACAAAGCTCATCAAATACCTTGTTATCCTTTGAACGCGTAACAAAATCCTGTTTTCTTTTTATATTTACCTCTGAAAATTCATTATTCTTTGGTAATATAGTTTTTTTTGTATATTTCTTATCTTCATTTATATTTGTGGGATTCCACCCAATAACTGAAGAAAGCCGTTTCTTTTCAACTGCTAAATATTCCCCTTCAACAGTTGCAATAGAACTTTGAAGAATCTTTCTCTGTTCATCCGCTATTGCTTGTGGTATTTTTGCTGTTAAAAATTGATGTTCTAGTGTTTCGGTAGCACGCTTATAAATCCGCTTACGCACTTGTGGTGTAATATTATTTTGTGCATTAATTGTCTTTTTTAAGATTCCAACGAAATCTACCATTTCCTCTATAATCTCTCTTAAACTAAGCAAAGAAACCCTAGCACTCAGGCTAAAACAGCTTTATTTTAGGCTCATAAGTTTATTGTCATTTATATTGGTACAACTATTGTCATAGTGTAAAATGAATATGAAAAATAAACAATGTCATTTTACACCTTTCTTTCACGCACTCTTAAAAACTCTTTTTGTTAAAAGATATAGAAGTGAACAAAAGATCTATATGGAAACCTAAAAATAATAATCAATTTGCAAAAGGATCTGTAATAAGAATAGTATCTTCACGTTCTGGACTCGTAGATAATAAAGCCACTTTTGTGTTAATCAGTTCTTCAATATAGCGTATATATTTAACAGCCTGCATTGGTAAATCTTCCCACCTCAATGCATGGGCTGTTTTTTCCTTCCAACCTTCTAATGTTTCATAAACAGGCTTCACACGGGCTTGGGCTCCCATGGAAGAAGGTAAATAATCAATCCTTCTACCATCAAGCTCGTAACCAATACAAACTTTTATTTCATCCAAACCATCCAAAACATCAAGTTTTGTCAATGCTATACCTTGAACACCGCAAACTACTACCATCTGACGGACTAAGACAGCATCAAACCAACCACATCGACGCTTTCGACCCGTTACAACACCAAATTCATGCCCACGCACTCCCAGAAATTCACCAATATCATTTATCTGCTCTGTCGGGAACGGCCCTTCTCCAACGCGTGTAGTATAAGCTTTTGCAATACCCAAAACATAATGAATTGCATCAGGTCCCATCCCCGAACCTGTACATGCTTGCCCAGCAACTGTATTAGATGACGTTACATAAGGATAAGTTCCAAAATCATTATCTAATAAAGCACCTTGCGCACCTTCAAAAAGAATGTGTTTCCCTCCTCGATAACCTTCATCTAAAAGACGCCACGTACAATCCATAAAGGGCAAAATTTTATCCGCAACTTGCATCAATTCATCATAAAGTGCTCGAGAATCAATCTCTGCAACACCCATCCCACGACGCAAAGCATTATGATGCCTCAAAAGCCGCTCAATCTTAGCCATAAGTGTATCTTTTTCTGCTAAATCCATCACTCGGATAGCACGACGTCCCACCTTATCTTCATAAGCCGGTCCAATACCACGCTTTGTTGTACCAATTTTTAAACCAGATAAACCGCTTTCTCGAATTGCATCAAGATCACGATGCAAAGAAAGAATCAAAGGAGCATTTTCAGCAATACGCAAAATTTCTGGTGTGATTTTTACACCCTGATCACATAGTTTTTTTACTTCTGCAACAAAATGATGAGGGTCAACAACAACACCATTGCCTATAATTGATAACTTGCCACGCACTAAACCAGACGGTAAAAGTGATAATTTATAACTAGCTCCATCAATAACCAATGTGTGGCCAGCATTATGCCCCCCCTGATATCTCACCACGATATCTGCTCTCTCAGACAACCAATCTACAATTTTACCTTTGCCTTCATCACCCCATTGTGTACCGACAACAACTACATTGGCCATAACTTTCTCCGTCGTGTTTGGTCAAAAAACCAGCATTCAAAAACAAATACTTCTTTATAACGAAACCTTAGAGCAAGTGCGACTCCTCATTTCAGATTTTTCTCAATCTTCAAGTGATTAAATTTTCAAATTTATGATAATAAAGATAAGCAAATACCAAAATATTTTAAATCTGTTATTTTTGCTACAACAAAGTAAAAAAAATAGAGATTTTAATTTGTGCGTATCCAACACCTGACAGAGCATTCATTCTCTCTCTTAATCTTTTACAATTCATGTAATATTTAGAGGCTGTCTGTCTGATACAAGAATACGAAAGATCATCATAATCTCTCGTATCCTTTTTTGTTTAAAAACACATTGTGAAAATCACCAGTAATTATTTAAAGCTGTGCTTTTTCAACTTGGAACGCCCACTCAAGCCATTGTGTTAAAATTTCAAGATCGGAAGCCTCAATTGTTATACCCGCCCAAATTCGAAGCCCAGGAGGAGCATCGCGATACGAACCGATATCATAAGCAACACCTTCCTCATCAAGACGTTTCACAACCGCTTTTATAAAAGATACTCGCTTTTCCGTATCCAAAGCAGTAATCACTGGATCCACAATATCTAAACAAATAGCGGTGTTAGAACGCACTTCAGGATCTTTTGCCAAATATTCTAACCATGGCGTTTTGCGAACAAAAGCATCAAGTACAGAAAAGTTTTTCTCCACCCGTGCTCTTAATGCCGCTGAACCTCCTAGAGATTTTGCCCACTTCAACCCATCAAGAAAATCCTCAACACAAAGCATAGAAGGTGTATTGATTATCTTTCCTTTAAAAATATCTTCGTTCAATTTTCCATTTTTTGTCATATAGAAAAGTTGAGGCATAGGCCAAGCTGGAACATAATTCTCAAGCCTCTCAACAGCACGAGGACTTAAAATCACCATACCATGCGCAGCCTCACCTCCCAAAACTTTCTGCCATGAAAAAGTAACAACATCTAATTTTGAAAAATCAAGATATTGCGCAAAAGCTGCAGATGTTGCATCACAAATGGTCAATCCAGCCCGCTTATGGGGAATGAAATCTGCATTAGGAATACGCACACCAGAAGTTGTCCCATTCCATGTAAAAACAACATCACGATCAAAGTCAAGTTGTGTTAAATCTGGTATTTCACCATAAGGAGCTTCAAAACGACGTACATCAGAAAGCTTTAATTGCTCGACAACATCTTTATTCCACCCAAATCCAAAACTTTCCCACGCCGCCATATCAATGCCACGCTCACCTAATAGAGACCATAGAGCAGCCTCAACAGCACCGGTATCTGAACCTGGCATAATTCCTACACGATGATCAGAAGGAACCTCAAGAATCTCACGGGTTAAATTAATAACTTCAGCAAGTTTTAATTCTGCTTCTCTAGATCTATGCGAACGCCCAACTAATGCATTTTTAAGAACATCAAGAGTCCAACCAGGCCGTTTGCTACAAGGACCTGAAGAAAAATTAGTATTATTGGGACGACTGCTTGGTTTTTGTAACATTATCATTATTTCTCCCCTTTTAGATGTTTTTCTTTCTTTATAAAGAAAAACAAATTATTATAAATACTAATCAATAATCTTTTTAGAAAAAAGTCAAAAATATTTTCTATTATTTCGTATGCTTAAAATTCACGGAAACTTTATAAAAAAATCTTTCTTAATCATGCTTCTCGATTGATTCTTTTATTTTTTTGTATCATCACCATGATAAGACAGCATTCTACTAACAATACACTAACGCGTCCAATATGCCTATCAAATTTATTTTATGATAAAGATTCATTGATAACTCTCTAGAATAAGGAGATAAACTTATTAAAAAATCAATTATTTTTCTTTTGATGACTGGACAGAGAAAATTTTAATGTTATAACCGCAAACGCTTTATATTTTTTATGAAGCATGCCCAGATAGCTCAGTTGGTAGAGCAGCGGACTGAAAATCCGCGTGTCCGTGGTTCGAATCCGCGTCTGGGCACCACTTTTTGTGTTTAACATATTGAAATATATAGCTTTTTTCTTTAAATAGCCATTTTCAGACCACCTTTTAGACCACCTTCTACAGTTTATATAATTTTACCTAATTTGTTCTTATTTGCTCCTTATTTTTCTTTGGAGTGAAGGCTAAGATCTCTTTTTTTCTCCATCTCACTGCTCTCCCTAGCTTATATGGCTCCGGAAACACCCCCTGAAGCACCCAATTGCGAATCGTTGTTGTGGATACACTAAAAAGCTGTGCACACTCACGTGTCGTTACATATCTATCTCCATCATCAAATATCATCTCATTACCTTTCTCTTTTTTATGTTAATTAAATGGGTGGGGGTGCTTAAGCAAGAGGAGAAGGAGAGAGCACCCCCATAGGTTTAAGCAGCTTTTGCCAAAATCTTTTGCATCTCTTGTTCTATTTCCCCTAAAAAGATTTCGACCGCTTTATTAATCTCTTCAATGTGTTTCTCATCACGGAGGACGCGTTTGATTTTCATTCTCAAACCAGTAGATTTGCCTACAAAGTTTGGATTATAGCTAATGAAATCACACCATTTGCGTCCTGTGCATGCCATTTGGAATTGCATTTGTGCGTGATATTCTGGTTTGATTTCGTCATACATAAAAAAACGAAGATGAGTTGTTGATTGTGGACATTTGACTTCGATTAAACCGTCCTCTCCAATGAACCCATCAGGACTTGCACCCACCATTTTCATTTTTGGGTGTGGGATAAACCCGCATCTTGTGACTTCTGCGTCATAAATGAATTCATATTCTCTCAAGGCATTCTCTTCATGTTCAATGCCCCATTGCATAGCAGGTGTTGTATAAGATTGGCTTATTCCCTCTATTAAGCGTTCTATCATGAGTTTCGTTTTGTAGTCTTCATATTTGCTTGTAGGCAAACCTTTTGCTGTCTTACTGAGTACGTTGTAAACGTTTGAAGCAGTGACTTTACCCAAGCGCGCTTG
>NZ_JBHIML010000166.1:0-535 GCF_042194015.1 Bartonella sp. MU37NMGALS | reverse complement strand
GCTGTTAAAGTATTGTTTAAGCAGCCATGCAAATGAACCTTCAACAAGTTTACCGGTTTTTGATTTAGGAAGTATAAGCCCTTGTAACTCGGCAAGTGCGCTTTTGTAGTTATCAACAAACTCTTGCGTTCCATAGGTACCGCGTATTCTAATGCGTTTGCCATGACCAATACGTACATACCATACAATTTTGCCATGTTGAGTAATTTGTTTAACGAGATGAGGAGGACGTGGTTTTGGCATGGTATTTTACATCTTAGAGAGTGCGGTTTCGTAATATTCATTCTTTGACAAATCTAAAAGTTTGTCTGGGTGGTTAACTGAATTTGGTATTGGAATATCGGATTTAAGATAGATAAGCAGTTCACCGGTAGGTTTGATTTCTACGAGTTCACAACCTTGTTTTTTAGCTTCTCTTAAAGCGCGTGCAATGGCTGGTTGCGTTATAGCAGCTGGACGAGGCGCCATATCTTTTCTCCTTACATTGAGATGCAATTCACGTGTGGCGTGAATCACGCATTACTTGAAAGTGTTA
>NZ_JBHIML010000165.1:0-538 GCF_042194015.1 Bartonella sp. MU37NMGALS | reverse complement strand
AAGCATTTATTTTCCATACCGATATCGGAGCAGTGAAAGTGTCTGTGGAACATCAAAGTACCACCTTAAGTACGGTTAAAATTGACGTTCCGATTGCCAAAAAAATACCTTTTAGCGCAGAAAAATACCTTCTGAAAGCTCTCGGACTAAAGCACAGTGTATTACCGGTGGTAATGTATGATGCAGGCGCTAGACATGTGCTTGTTTCCGTAGATTGTGTTACGACATTGCATACTCTACGTCCTAACCATGAGATGTTGGCCGAATTAGAGAATCTAGCCGTGAATTGTTTTACATGGGATGGAACTCGAGTAGAAAATCGCATGTTTTCACCAGCTTATGGAGTAAAAGAAGATGCAGGAACTGGATCTGTTGTTGGTCCAATAGCTTTACATTTACTAAAATGTGGACAACTAAAAACTAATGAACGTTTAATAATTGAACAAGGAATTTTGCTAAACCGTCGTTGTGTGATGTATGGCGAGATTAAGGAAGAAGGCGAAAAAATAAGTCATGTTGAGCTATCTGGCCAAGTAAA
>NZ_JBHIML010000164.1:0-542 GCF_042194015.1 Bartonella sp. MU37NMGALS | reverse complement strand
ACATTTTTACGTTTCTCATTTTTGAGAAACGTAAAACCATAATCTTGATTTTCCAAAAATCCATATTCTTTAATACGGCGTACAATCCAATCTGCAAACTTAGAGTTGACTTCTAAGAACATATATAATTCACGTGCGTTAACAGTTTGAACAGGTTCTTGTCCAATCATTTGTTCTTTAATTTCTATGAGAGTGTTCATGATGAACTCCTATTGGTTAGAGGTTTCTTATTGACATTCCAGAAGAATGCCGGGCGCTAAGAAACACGGCCAATAGTCCGTCGTTACGCTTTCCCCATAAAGAGTATTGTATAGCGTAACCACACCCGACAAGATCTTTATATGCTACAGCATATAATGAGTCAAAATCTTTAATGCTCAGAAGATAGATTGTTTCGGCAACCAATCCGCTATGTGTTTAAGGTGTTTTCTAGGCACCTGATTCGAAAATAGACATTGACGCAACAATGTCAAGAGTAAAAATAATTTTTATCTAAAAATAATCGCATACTGTACAGTGTACATATTGAAATCATTATTTAT
>NZ_JBHIML010000163.1:0-543 GCF_042194015.1 Bartonella sp. MU37NMGALS | reverse complement strand
CGCTCCATACAAACCCATGAGGCAGAAAACTCTTCTTCAAAGGATTGGAAATTCAGCCAGTCCACATAAAATTGATGCGGTCCTAACATCATCAAAGGATCTCTCATAGGTTCCCTCCCCTCATTCTGTCCCCCCATGCAGAGCATTAGCGCGTGCCCGTTGAATGGCGTGGGCAACCGCACGACCAGTGTCCACAGGATCACGGGCGCCATTGACATGCACTGTGATATTTTGATTGTGGGTGGTGGTGGAACGGTCTTTGTCTCTTTGTTCTCTCACAGAGTAATTGGCATGCCCCGCCCCCGCAAATTGTCCAATCGGTTGAATGGCTGTTGTGCCTCCCAAAAAACTTAGCAAAAACTCTCTTAAATTAATGGACCCAAACCACCCCTTCATGCGATGAGGCAAAGATTTACAAAAATCTGTCAATTGTGAGATGGTGCCCATAAAACCATCAACAATCAAGGTAAAACCGCGTACAATGCGTAAAGTCATGCTTTAACTCCTTGCTGCTTTGCGATAAGTTTCAAGCGTATCGCCAAA
>NZ_JBHIML010000162.1:0-544 GCF_042194015.1 Bartonella sp. MU37NMGALS | reverse complement strand
TTTGGTGTGGGATCAGGCAAGGGCTTTGTGTCGATATACGGGAGTGAGGGAAAGACAGAAAATGAAGAGAGTTTTGAGCATCAAGGCTCTTCTCTCAATGGGAAAAATATCACCATCACCGCCACCAAAAAAGATGTGAACGTGGAGGGCTCTGATTTTACTGCGCAAGAAAATATTCATGTTTCGGCAGCCCATGATGTGAATGTTTCACCTGGTCACAATCGTCATAGGGCAAGCTCAAAGGAAGAACGCACAGGTTTTGGGTTTCAGTTTGAAAAGAACCCTAGCGGTGCTTCTGTAGGTGTTGGAATTGCGAGCGCTAAAGACACAGGGGACCAATGGGAAAATACCAATACGCCATCTCATTTCAAGGCGGGAAAAGATGTGCAGATCAATGGTGGCAATGATGTGAATTTACAAGCAACCATTGTTTCGGCGGATCGTGATGTCAACATTGATGCTGGCAATAATATCACCCTATCAGAAAGCTATGATACCTCTAACGCAAAAGAAAAGCATGAAAAGTCTTTTGCTGGTGTGACAG
>NZ_JBHIML010000161.1:0-549 GCF_042194015.1 Bartonella sp. MU37NMGALS | reverse complement strand
TATGCAATATAAAAATATCATAAGAATAAGAAGATCTCACCAAAATATTTTTCATAATATCTTAAGTTCTTAAAATTTTACATTCAAATCCATAACAATATTTCTGAACATGCTTATACAAAACGTACAAAATTTTCTATTGGTTCGCGTTCTGTTTCAAAATTGTTTTCTGGAGCATTCACATCACGATAGCCAAGCGCCATACCACAAATAATGCGCCTATCAGAAGGCACTGATAAAAGTATACGAATTTGTTTATGATAATCAGCGAAAGCTGCTTGAGGACAGGTATCTAATCCAAATCCGCGCGCTGCCAACATAATGGTCTGCATAAACATGCCTAAATCAAGCCAGCTCCCTATTTCCATGTCATGATCCATTGTGAATAAAAGTCCTACAGGTGCCCCAAAAAACAAAAAATTCCGTGCTTTTTGGTAAAGTATTTTTTCCTGTTCACCTTTTTGAATTCCAAGACTCTTATAAAGATCTAAACCAACTTTTCGACGCCTTGAAAGATAAGGCTCACGCCACTGACGTGGATAATAATGA
>NZ_JBHIML010000160.1:0-549 GCF_042194015.1 Bartonella sp. MU37NMGALS | reverse complement strand
GTGAACTCGGTCATTTGCACGTGAATTATGAAACTGTAGAACCTTATCCAGTGACCTTTAAAAAGGGTAATCCAAAACAAACAGAGATCTATAATCCAGAAAAGTTTTATTATGTGACTGAAATGAAATTCGCAAAAATTAAGAATAGTAAGGAAAAGGATAAATCGACTGTTATTTACAATAGCAATATCATCATGACAGATATCCCTCTTGAAGCTTATAAGTATATCGTTAATGGCAAGCCCACTCTTGAATGGGTTATGGAACGTCAATGTGTAAAAACAGATAAAAAGAGTGGCATTGTGAATGATGCCAATCACTATGCTGTTGAAACCGTTGGCAACCCTGCTTATCCATTAGAGTTGTTTCAAAGGGTTATTACCGTAAATTTAGAAACAATGAAGATTGTTAAGAACCTACCAAAATTGGAAATAAGAGAAACTGAATAGACTTGGCTTGCTAAACTCACAAGGGGGTATAGAGTCTTATAACCATAATCTATACCTCTCTTGTTAAGTTGATTAGATACAATCTTTAAAAAGAGTGCTT
>NZ_JBHIML010000159.1:0-559 GCF_042194015.1 Bartonella sp. MU37NMGALS | reverse complement strand
GCTGGGAAGGCAGCTTGGATTCCTTTCAAAGAGGCGGCGTTTAGAGAGCGTCAACGGATTGAAAAGGATGTTGTCAAGTTGTTAACAGGGGGGACAGAGATTAAGAATGATCAAATTGTCGATCTCATTCAACGCATGGTGAAAGCGCATCATAATGGATATGTTACGAAAGAGTGGGTGAAAAAGCGTTTTTCTGATTTGTTTAGATTAAGTGGAAACGAGGTTGTGAGGATGTTTAACCGATGATCCGTTATAGTCCTTCTGTCAATCAAGCGATCCGTCAAGCAGCAGCGCGATATGGTTTGCCAGAGAGTTATTTATACCGTGTTGCGCAAGTTGAAAGTGGAGGCAATCCGAATGCAAGGAATCCACGTTCTTCGGCTGGTGGGTTGTATCAATTTATAGACAGCACCGCCAAACAATATGGTTTGCAGGATAGGTTTGATCCCATGCAAGCGGCAGATGCCATGGGGCGGTTGACGCTTGATAATCGCAATCATTTAAGCCGTCTGTTGGGAAGAGCGCCTAGTGAAGCGGAGTTGTATTTAGCCCATCAACA
>NZ_JBHIML010000158.1:0-560 GCF_042194015.1 Bartonella sp. MU37NMGALS | reverse complement strand
GTTGTGGTATGCGATTGAGATGTATCGGACGATTCCTCATGCAAAAAGCCACTTGAAGACGATTGTGCTTGCTGATCCAACTGTTCTTGGGCGCCTTTTATGACAATCTTTCCCCCAGAGTGAATGGTAATATCCGCTTGTTTTTGATCTCCCAGTGCTTTCTCTTCTGACGTTTCCCCTGCCTTACCGGCTATGAGCGTCGAGGCTAAAACTTCCGTGTTGTTTCCAGATTCAATGGCAACGCCTTCACCCCCAGATATGAGTGAACCGGAAACTTGGGTAGCATCCACCTTGTTATGAACGGATTTGCTGCTACTAAATGTTCCACCGTCTTTATGGTACGACATCTCATAGTGTAAGCTATCCTCTGCATTGGTGATCAGGACATCGTTGCTGGCTTTCAGCCCTACCTTGCCATCAGCCGCAACAGAACTTCCCGTGATGCTAAGATCATGCGGTTTGCCATCCTGCCCTGCAATAACAGTGGTATCACCTCCCGATTTTATCGAAGAGCCAACGGCATGAGAGGCTTGCATATCCACTTTCGTGTTTTTGCCCTG
>NZ_JBHIML010000157.1:0-562 GCF_042194015.1 Bartonella sp. MU37NMGALS | reverse complement strand
ACGGTTGTTCGTGATGTTGGTGAATTTGCTGTGAGAGGTGGAATACTTGATATTTTTTCTCCCGTTGATGTTGAACCTTTACGGCTTGATTTTTTTGGGGATACTCTAGAAACTATCCGTGTATTTGATTCAGAAACGCAAAGAACAACAAATAAAAGAACAGAATTTTTATTACACTCGATGAGTGAGGTTGTTCTTACACCTGAATGCGTAAGCCGATTTAAAAGCAATTATATCGCTACATTTGGTATATTACAAAAAAATAACATGCTTTATCAAGCAATTTCTCAATGACGGCGTTTTTCCGGTAGGGAACATTGGCTCCCGTTTTTTTATGAGAATCTTGACAGCTTTTTTGACCATTGTGGTGATTTACCTGTTGTTTTTGAGCATCTCACTGAAGAAGTGCTCATTGAGCGTTATCGTCTTATTGAAGATTATTATGATGCGCGCAAGGAGCGTGAAAATGATAAAGAAAGCTCTACTTCTTATCATCCAATAAAGCCTAGCCTTCTCTATTTAAAACCAGAGCATATTTTAGAGCGTACACAACAATCTGGAC
>NZ_JBHIML010000016.1:0-25105 GCF_042194015.1 Bartonella sp. MU37NMGALS | reverse complement strand
AAAAAATCAGCACATGGCTTAAGAAAATTAGCAGCAACACGCGCCGCTAATTCTGGTGCAACAGTATCACAACTCAAAGCAATTTTTGGCTGGACAGATGACGCTATGGCATCTCTTTACACAAAGAGCGCAGACCGTAAAAAACTTGCTCTTGAAGCCATAAAAAAGCTTCAAAAAGATGAGGGATAGAGGCAAAAAAACTCAATAGAATCAAGATTCACCTATTCCCTCATATTAGACATAACTATTTTATTTTACTTGCTTTTTATATACCATTCACGAACATCACCGTGAAATGGGATTGAGGGAGAAATGTCTCTTTAAAACAAACACGTGAATTAACAACCAAAGTATATTCTTTTCGGAGCGTTATGTTTTACATGAGGGTCGTACCCCCATTAAAGAACACAATAAATAAAAGCATGGGACAATGTGTCATCACCATTATAAAAAACATTACGTTAGATGCTTTTGAAAGCCGTAAAGCTGAATCAAAAGGAGATGACAAACTGAGGATTGATTTTCACCTTTACGGCTTTAGATTTCTCTGAAATTAAATTGTCTATCAGTTTCAAAGATTACGTCAACAGAAATACGCAATCGCTTCGCCCTCATCTGATATACAAAAGCTGGAATTACTCATAAAGCTCTCCCTTGCCTCAATCTCTGACTTAAAACATGTCGCTGCGTTAAGTTTGGATGCTGATTTACAGGCAATAGCTAAAACCAACGAGCTCTTAGAACAACAACACCGTAAAGTCACAAACTGACCTACAATGGATTGGAAAAATGTGCCGGCTTTTATAAGACACCCTGTAGAAAAACAACCATAATACATTTGGCTTTGTGTATTTACTCATTCAAACAGATGTTCTTACATATTTTTGCGTCATATTTATAAAAAACAGATTAAAGAGAAATATTTAGACAATTCTTGACGCAAGACGATGCAACAATAGAGTTTGGCGGGGCTTTATCATCAAAAGCACTAAAATTGATTTTATTCTTTCTGCAACCGGTCGTAGTCACCTTAGTGAGAGTAATATGTCACAACACATGCAACAGACTGGACCCTATCCCCGTAGGTTTCACTCTCGTTTACGTGAATTAGCTGGCTAGACCAATGCATCTAGTCACTAAAACCATGTCATACGATAGAAGGCAAAGAAGAGCATGCCTATTGCCTACAAAACACAGTTTTTTTGTCAACTTTTTCGATTTTTCTCATGTTATAAAAAACTATGCAAAATTCTAGAAAATAGACAAATAACTCTATAATAACATGATCAATAAGTAAAAAACCCACACAAAATGTGTGGGCTTTTTTGTTTATGTAAATAAACAAAGTAAATACATATTTGTTATTTAATAGGTATTTCCCAATGGCGGACACGAACAAATGAGCATTCTGTCTCCAGCAACATTATCAATACGCGATACAGGAGGCCAATATTTACTGGCTGGATCAAGAGAACTGTTGGGAAAAGCAGCTTCTTGTCGCGAATAGGGTCGTTCCCAAGCATCATCTAAAGTATCTGCCACTGTATGAGGAGCATTCACCAATGGATTATTGTCTTTTGGCCAAACCCCACGACCAACTTTCTTTGCTTCTTCAGCAATAGAGAGTAAAGCATCACAGAAACGATCAATTTCTGCTTTTGGTTCTGATTCCGTTGGCTCAATCATCAAAGTTCCCGGAACAGGGAATGACATCGTGGGCGCGTGGAATCCATAATCAATGAGACGTTTTGCAATATCATCAACACTCACCCCATACTGCTCTTTCAACACACGTGTATCCACAATACATTCATGAGCCACACGTCCATGCTTGCCCCGATAAAGAATGGAATAAGCGGGTGAAAGACGTGCAGCAATATAATTGGCATTTAAAATGGCTATTTGTGTTGCATATTTTAAACCCTCAGCCCCCATCATTCGAATATACATCCATGTAATCGCAAGAATAGACGCACTTCCATAAGGAGCTGCCGAAACCGCATGTGTTGTCCCATCCTGTTCATGGCCTGGTAAGAATGGTTTGAGATGCGCTGCAACTCCAATTGGTCCCATACCAGGACCACCACCTCCGTGGGGAATGGCAAATGTTTTATGAAGATTCATATGACAAACATCAGCGCCAATATCTGCAGGACGAGCAAGCCCCACAAGCGCATTGAGATTAGCGCCATCGAAATAAACTTGTCCGCCATTTTCATGAATAATAGAACAAATTTCCTTAATGCTTTCCTCATAAACACCATGTGTTGAAGGATAAGTGATCATGAGAGCAGCCAATTTATCCTTATGCAATTGCGCTTTCATTTTAAGATCGTCTACATCAACATCACCATCGCTTAAACATTTTACCACAACGACTTCCATACCTGCCATATGCGCCGAAGCTGGATTGGTACCATGCGCAGATGCAGGAATAAGACAAACTGTACGTTGATGTTCTCCCCGTGATTGGTAATATCGTCGGATAGCCAAAAGCCCCGCATATTCACCTTGAGCACCAGAATTTGGCTGAAAAGAAACTTGCGCAAATCCTGTAATTTCGCACAACCACGCATTTAACTGATCGATCATCTCCAAATAACCCGCTGCATCCCCTTGTGAAACAAAAGGGTGTATATTGGCCATACTAGCCCAACTCACAGGCATCAATTCAGCCGCCGCATTAAGCTTCATTGTACAAGAACCAAGAGGAATCATAGCACGATCCAGCGCCAAATCCTTATCTGCCAAGCGACGCAAAAAGCGCATCATATCTGTCTCTGAATGCACCGCGTGAAAAAAAGGCTGGGAAAGAAAAGCAGCATCCCGCTTTTTGCCAAAGAGTCGAGGAGAAACCTGATCGCCTAATTGTGCCCCCAAAAGCTGCGCTAAAGCACAAGCATCTTCTTCTGTTGATAATTCATCAAAATTAATTGCAATAGTGTCATCATCGAGAACACGAATAAGGCGCCCACCTATTTTGGCTTGATGCGCAATCTCTCGCGCTTTTCCCTTCACAACAACGCTTACGCAATCAAAAAAAGATTCTCCTTCACAAAAAACACCTGCAGCCTTTAAACCAGCAACAAAACGGCATGTTAAATGATGAATTCGCTGCGCAATTGCTTGTAAGCCTTTCGGCCCATGCCAAACAGCATAAGCAGTTGCCATATTAGCCAACAACGCCTGAGCTGTACAAATATTTGACGTCGCTTTATCGCGTCGAATATGTTGTTCACGTGTTTGCAAAGCTAAACGAAAACCAACAC
Organism: Bartonella sp. MU37NMGALS; assembly: GCF_042194015.1. Taxonomy (NCBI): domain Bacteria; kingdom Pseudomonadati; phylum Pseudomonadota; class Alphaproteobacteria; order Hyphomicrobiales; family Bartonellaceae; genus Bartonella; species Bartonella sp. MU37NMGALS. Next base: position 21,836 of record NZ_JBHIML010000016.1, on the reverse strand, counting down.
GCCCTCTCGTATCCACGGATTGACCAACAATACGCCCTGGAATAAGACGCGTTAACGCATCACTCACTGCAAGGTAACCAGCATGTGGACCACCAAACCCCATCGGAACGCCATAACGCTGCATAGAGCCAACAACGATATCTGCCCCCCATTGAGCAGGTGGCTCCATAAGGGTAAGTGCTAAAGGATCAGCCACAACGATAACTAAAGCTCCTTTTTCCTTTGCCTCTTTTATGATCTCACTGTAATCATGAAAAGCACCTTTTGTATCTGGCCAAGATAAAACAATTGCCGCTGTATTAGAACAAATTTTCCTCTCTTGGCTGATACAAATACCTTGTGTTTCAGCACGCGTTTGCGCAACACTTAAAGTCTGAGGATGTAAAAGACTCTGAACAGAAATCTTCGTCTTTTTCTCACGGGAAAAGCGAAAAGCGAGAGCATTGGCTTCAGCTAAAGCAGTTGCTTCATCAAGAAGGGAAGCAGCAGCAACAGGCAAACCTGTTAGTTCACTAACCAATGTCTGAAAATAAAACAAAAGTTCTAAACGACCCTGGCTAATTTCTGCTTGATAAGGCGTATAAGCAGTATACCAAGCCGGATTTTCAAACAGATTTCGTAAAATAACCGGAGGCACATAAGTTCCATGATATCCTTGCCCAATAAAACTTTTGTGCACACAATTACGCTCCATCATCTTGGAGAGTTCTTCCAAGGCTTGTCCTTCACTAGCAGCCTCTGGAAGATTCAATGAACGTCCCAAATGGATAGAATGTGGAACAGCTTGAGAAATGAGTGTATCAACACAATCAAGCTCTAAAACATCAAGCATTTTTTGTGTTTCATCAGGACGCAGCCCAATATGTCGAGAAGAAAAAGAACGCTCGATCATGATACTCATCCAATCAAAGCCTTATAAGCATCTTTATCCAACAACCCTTCCAGTTGTGTCTCATCCTGCAATGTCATTTTCCATAACCAGCCTTCTGTTTCGGCTTTCTGATTTACCAATTCAGGATTATCAGCCAATGCTTCATTTATTTCGACCACTTCACCATCAAGAGGAGCATAAACATCTGAAGCCGCTTTCACCGATTCCACAACAGCCGCCGCCTCTCCTTTGGAAAGTTTTGTCCCACTTTTTGGTAAATCAACAAAAACCAAATCTCCTAATTGCTCTTGCGCATAATGCGTAACCCCAACAGTCACCACTTTTCCTTCAACGCTAAGCCATTCATGGTCTTGTGTAAAATAAGTTTTAGACATAAAAAATCATCCTTTAAAATAACGTTGTTCAACAAAGGGAAGTGAATGAACTGATAATACAATCTTTTTGCCTCGCAGTTCTGTAAAGACTTGTGTCCCTTCAACTTTACAATCAACAGGAACATAACCCATCGCGACAGGACCATCAAAAGAAGGACCAAAACCACCTGATGTTACAATGCCAATCTCATTACCTTGATCATCAAGAAGCACCGCACCAGCACGAATAGGTTGACGCGTTTGCGGTTTTAATCCAACACGACAACGAGCAGGTCCTTTTTGCAGTGCTTCAAGAAAAGCCTTCGCACCATAAAATTGTGCTTTTTCTCGAACACTTTTAGGAACAGCCCATGTTAGAGCCGCATCAATAGGTGTCGTATCAGGGGTAATATCATTTCCATGCAAACACAGCCCTGCTTCCAACCGCAAGCTATCGCGTGCTGCAAGTCCAATCCACTCAACACGAGAATCACTCAGCAATTTTTCAGCCAACATATGCGCATGCCCTATAGGCAAAGCAATTTCAAAACCATCCTCTCCCGTATAACCAGAACGCGTTATAAACCAATCCTGTTGTGGTTCGAATCCTTGCATAAAGAACAATTCATTCCCTGGTAAATCAGCATCAGCAAGAACAGCAGCCGCTTCAGGACCTTGAAGAGCAAGCAATACCCTTTCAAGAGCAATCACTTGACATTCAAAATCAACCGCACGCTTTTCCAATTCTACAAAATCAGCCTGTGCATTCCCAGCATTGGCGACCAACATAAAACGGCCTTCTTCCAAACGGGTAATGATAAGATCATCAAGAATACCAGCCTGCTCATTAAGCAAATAATTATACCGTGAATGCCCAATCTTTAAAGCTGCTGCATCAATGGGAAAAGCATAGGACAAAAATTCCACGGCTTGTGCCCCTTCAACCGCAATCAATTTCATATGAGAAATATCAAAAAGTCCTGCATGTGCACGCGTATGAAGATGTTCTTTCAAAACGCCAAGAGGATAAGTTAAAGGCATGTTCCAGCCCGCAAAAGCACCAAATTTTGCTCCTGCTTTTTCATGCAAATCATATAAAGGAAGTGTTTTTAAAAAAGATGTTTCTTGTGCTGTGCCCATAATAACTCCAAAGCTGCGCTAACGCCCACAGAATATGGCCGTCTCTGCCCCCTCTGTCATCAACCTGAGAGACTCGCGAAAAGATTTTTCGCTTACACCTTCGGCGCGGGTTCTCCCGACTTTCCAGATCTGCCTTCTTCCTTTTACGGTCCTTAAAGCCTGAGAGATTATGGGCTATTTCCCCTTCGGCGGCAATGCGAAAATTTGCAATCTGCACTCTCCCGCAAAAGAATGAAAGAAACGATAACGCTCTTTCCAGCATATTTAAACCTATAGCCTATCTTTATCACACTGTCATTAGTAAAGTGATGAAAATGTTCTCATTTTAAAACTTGCATAAGCTGCTTCAAAAGATTTATAATAGCACCCTTTTGAACCTTACAAAAATTGCAAGGAACACATTTTAGGAAATTTAAGAAAAAAATCAAAAGCTATAAACAAAAATACCTCTTGAAAATCATGCAAAACGTCACACACTAAAAAGATCGCAAAGCAACATTCTTTCGCGCGCAGTCAACCTTAAAGATAGGGTCTCATATTCTTTTTTAGAATTAGGACTTCAAGTATTTTATAAGTATGATTTTAATGCACAAGAAGTGGGTTTTCTGCTTTCTCAATAGTGTCATAAATTGCAACTATTTACAGACTAAAACTACCGAACAAAGGTGACAAAATACTCATGAAAGCTGGTAATATCTCTTACAATTGCGAAAATGATCTTCCAAAGCAAATTGCCCTTTTTCCTTTAGAAGGTGCACTCTTACTACCCGGTGGTTTTTTATCACTCAACATTTTTGAACCAGAATCACTTGAAATGGTTGAAAACGTTATGGTAACTGATCGTCTATTGGGCATTATTCAACCACTTTCATCGGATACAGACCGCTTCTCTACACAACTTTATAAAACAGGCTGTATAGGGCGCATTACAAACTACAGTGAAACAGGAAATGGACAACTGTTCATTATCTTACAAGGTGTTTGCCGCTTCACCTTAGAACAAGAATTGACAAACACAAAATCCTATCGAACAGCTCTCATCCAATCAAACATAAAAGACTTGCAAGAATTTGATGTTGAAGAAAGCATTAACCGAGAAAGCTTACTTGACGTTGTAGAAAAATATCTAACCATACATGAAATGGAATATAATTGGAGCAGTATCATAGAAGCCCCTACACCTATATTGGTTAATGCTTTTTCAGCCCTTATCCCCTTTACACCAGCAGAAAAACAAGCTCTCCTTGAAGCTCCAGATATCGAAAGCCGTGCCCAAACTCTTCTTGCATTAACAGAACGCTCACTCATGAAACAAACAGGAACAGATTACCGCTTAAACTAATGAACGTCCAAACATGAAAAAAATGACCACAGATCCAAAAATGCTCGAATTGCTCGTCTGCCCAATGACGAAAGGCACTCTCTCTTTCAACCGAAAAACACAAGAGCTCATCTCTCTCAAAGCCAAACTTGCCTATCCTATTCGTGATGGCGTTCCCATTATGCTTGCTTCAGAAGCGCGCCCTTTGCAAAACAATGAAGAAATAACGCATAAAAAATAAAAAAACCTCATGCAATTTTCCTCTACAAGCCCACTGTTATCAATCCTCTATCAATATGATATCTCAATATCTACGATTTCTGAAAAAAGAGTTTTACAATAAAGATATTTATATCGCTTTACATCTTGTAACAAAAGCCAAAAATATCATCAGATTCTCTCATTCCAGCCTGTTCATACTGAAGCAATCAAAACCATTCGCTTGCACCACACGAGCATCTGAACAAAAACAATTAAAAAAGGGAATAAAAATGGCTCTTATGAACTTCTTAAAAGCAAGAATTATAATAACATTTTGAACCAACTCAGGTAAATGAAATTTATTTATTAAATATAAAAATTGTTATATTTCATGAACTTTACGTTATACCCTTCACGAGCAACATGTTTGAGATACCTCGATTTAAGATGAAGAAAAACGATAAGCTGTATCATCTTATGTATACCATATCGGGACAAGAATATTTATCTGTTTGTTTACTTTTCAAAGCGGGGAAACAGCCTAATTTTGGGGAGAAAACATAAAATCGTAAAGGAGAAAATCACCCCATTACCTTGCCATCACCCTTTAATTTCGCTTTACAATTTTTACAAGTATCTAAAGTATCTCAAGCAATATTTTATGTATAATATACGCATTAATTACGTGAAAACTTGAAACAACAAACAAGAAACACTGTTGTAATTTCAATTGACGATTGAAAGTAATTGCCTTATGAAGGAGGCTTGTGTTTTTGGTTGTATACGCGACAATCAAATAGGGTCTGGAAGCCCGAAAAACTCAAACTAGAAATAAAACCGCTTTTGCGGATATCCCGGAATTTCCGGGGGCTCTTGTTATGTCCAAGTGCTTTCAGCACTAAAAGCAAGGGGCTGTTTTGAGTCAGCACTTCCAGACCCCGGAATACTAATGCGAGGGCGCTCGCAACCGGTGGGGACATCAAGTGAAAGCCAAAAATCTACATTTTTACGATATTTCTTTAGGCCAAAAAATTCGCTTCAGAAGAAATGTCATGGGTTTTTCTCAAAAACAATTAGGAAGTCATTTAGGCGTAACATTCCAACAAATCCAAAAGTATGAAAAAGGCTTAAATCGCGTAAGTGCAAGACGTTTACAGGAAATTGCTCATATATTAGATGTTCCCGTTTCCTTCTTTTATGCTGATGGCGCAAAAAAAGAAGAGAACCTCTATCATTGTGATGACAGAATAGCAAGCAAAGCAGAATATTTACTTTTAAAAAATTTCAGAATACTGACCCGCAAAAAACAAAGAGCAATTTTGCAGTTGATTTCTGATGAAAAAATAACCCCTTATTTTCATAAATTCACTGAAAATACAATCAACGTCCTTAATAATCTTGACAAGAATTGTGACTGTCTCCCCACACCTAATGAGAATGAAAATACTTAATCTAATCTGGTCTGTAAATAATCCGAATTCTAACGAGTTTAACTTAGAAATAGTGCATTGATTTATAATCATAATCTAACGTTATTGATATTGAATAAGTGTTCCGAATATCGTAAAATTCTATCATTTCAAACGTGTTCTATATTGAATCAATCAAAATCATTTATTTGCACATTACAAGCAGAGTTAGCGTGTGAGTAAAAATGTACAAAAAAGGCATACCTCTTAATTGAATAGTCTCACATACCAAGAACTGTAGCCGCATTGAATGCCGGAAAAATGTATGATGATGCTAACTTACTCTTTTATTAAACATGGGGGTGTTCAACGGCTTTCCACTGATATAATCCACTTGAAACAAAAGGCTCGCCAAACAAGCCTACGAATATTCACACACACTAAAAAACACTTAAATATATCAAGAAAGCTTAAAGATCTTATACCACCATACTTCAAATGACGATATTTTATAGCATAACAGGATTAAAGTAAAAAACAGACACGAAAAAACTATATGTATAACTTTCATAAGAATTTATTTATATAATGGATACTTAAGTTTATCTTGTTGTGCCATAAATTCTATCATTTAAGGTATGAAAATATGAAACATGCATACCTCCTTGAAACATTCAAATGTTTTTAGATGCTAAATGTCTTTTTAAATATTTTTAGGCTTTCTTATTGAGCCTTAAGTTTCAAGTGAAAAATGGGAAGCCGCTAAAAGTAACCGCTAGAATCTGGCTGTTTACAGACTGAATAGGAAGCTTCGCTTTTAAAGGCATAGGGAGAAGATCAAATAATTCAACAATTAACAGATAGAATATTAAAAGATTCCACCAACGCGATACGTAATACCATCCTTAAAAAATTCAAAAGTGTAAAGGTAAACATTGACAGAAGATAAAGAATTCACTTAATTAAAGTGCTCTCTAACGAGCTAATAGTTTAGCGTACAATATTCAATTTTTTCAATTCTGAAAGATTAAAAAAGACTTATCATTTGAAATAAAACAATTTATTGTGCTGACGATGATGATTGGTGTGCACAAAATTGAGTTGTTGAAAATCAAAAATATAATTTAATGATGTTCCTTGACCAACTCACTCTCTCCTGAGTATAGCACGGGGAATAAACGTGGAGAGACATGAGGAGTATATAGAAAATGAGTTTTAAAGTTGCAATTGTCGGCGCAACCGGAAATGTTGGTCGTGAAATGCTTACAATTTTAGAAGAACGTGGTTTTCCTGCGCATGAAATTGTCCCTCTAGCATCACGACGCTCATTAGGACAAGAAGTTTCTTATGGAGATAAAACTTTAAAAGTAAAAGCACTGGATACTTACGATTTTTCTGACACAGACTTTTGTCTTATGTCTGCGGGAGGAAGCATTTCCAAAGAATACGCCCCTAAAATCGCTGCTGCCGGCTGTGTCGTCATCGATAATTCCTCCACGTGGCGCTATGATGCCAATGTTCCGTTGATCGTCCCTGAAGTCAATGGCGAAGCTATAAATGCCTTTTCTAAACGTAATATTATAGCAAACCCTAATTGTTCAACAATTCAACTGGTCTTAGCTTTAAAACCACTCCATGATGCTGCAATCATTAAACGTGTTGTTGTCTCTACATATCAATCGGTTTCTGGAGCTGGTAAAGAAGGAATGGATGAACTTTTCGAACAATCACGTGCAGTTTTTGTTGCTGACCCAATTACATCAAAAAAATTCACTAAACGCATTGCCTTTAATGTCATTCCTCATATCGATGTTTTCATGGAAGATGGTTATACAAAAGAAGAATGGAAAATGACTGCTGAGACAAAGAAAATTCTCGATCCGAAGATTAAGTTAACGGCCACTGCTGTTCGGGTCCCTGTCTTTATCGGTCATGCCGAAGCTGTCCATGTTGAATTTGAAAAACCACTAAGCGTATCTGAAGCACAAGCGCTTCTCCGCGATGCTCCCGGTTGTCAGCTTATCGATAAACACGAAGATGGTGGCTATACCACACCTTATGAATGTACAGGAGAAGATGACACCTTTATTAGCCGCATTCGTGAAGATATCACCGTTGAAAATGGTTTAGCTTTCTGGGTTGTCGCCGATAATTTAAGAAAAGGAGCAGCATTGAATGCCGTTCAAATTGCTGAATTGCTCATTTCTCGTAATTTGATAAAGCCTAAGTCCGCAAATTAACGCCCTGTCCAAAAGGATGAAGAGCCCTCGCCGGTCTGTCAAAAGTCGGGTTTCTCTTCAGCAGGATCTTATCTCCTGCTGAGGATTCATATCGCCATTTTAAAGGACTGTGATTCGGGATATTAACAATTTTACTCTGAATATCCATGATATACCTTGCCGCCTTAAGTTAATCATCGCCACCTTAATGCCATTTTATCGTAGAATAGGATTAGCAGCATAAGCATTTTTTGCTTCATGCTGCTGATCCTTTTTGTCATTCCGGTTGTGAAATTAACTTTACCTTTATCGAGCAGGATAGGTCACAACACGGTAACGCGTTTCGTTACGTTCAAAATTTTTGTAATTGACATTATCAGGAAACAAGGGGTTGTAAGCATTCACGCGCTTTACAGAGACTTCTTGTGCTTTTGGCGACGGATTTAAAATTGTTCGTTCATCCCTTTTCTTGACACCTGTAGAATCGATAATCATATCTGTTCTGTATAGTTTTTGCATATTTTTCCGTGTTTTTTGAATCGCCGGAAGAACTTTAAAATCGGAAACAGCCTGTTTTACTTTTTCTTTTTTTACTTGTGACGATTTTATCATAGCATTTGGCTTTACTGGCATCTTTGTAAAAGCAATGGTAGGAACATCGCTAACATTGACATAACGTGCAGATGCCCAACCAACTTTTCCATGATAACCAAGAGAACACCAAGTTTTATTGGATAAACAGCCATAAATTTGCACTTTTGCTCCCATTGGAACCATTGTGATCACTTTATAAGCTGTTGCAGGACCTGTGCGTAAAGATACCTGACCTGATGCAACACGAGCAACTGTTCCAGCAATGGTTCCAGCTTCCGCGTGAGAAGCAGTCACAACCACCCCCGACGCTCCCAAAGCCCATAAAATCATTGTTGTTGATAAAAATTTCTTTCTTAACATTATTTTTCTTCCTCTCTCAAAACATGTGAAGGGCAAAATTTCGCCTTTGCAAAAATTTGCCGCGTTTAAATCCAATGATCAGCAACCTTTATTTCCCGCCAAAAAGACCCCACAACATTGCAACAAAATCTCTCTTTATTCCCCCCTCTACACGAACACGGACTTTTGATCTTGGTTGCGCAGTATGTTCTTCATGAATTTACGCCTAAAGCATCATCTGATTGTTTGGTTCTTCAACCAATCGTCCTTTAAAGAAGTTTTTAAAGTGTTATTGGTTCCCTCAACAAATGATTGCAATAAAAGAATTGATTGCCTGAATTACAGAGAATGAATGATGATACGCCCCCAAAATACTAAAAATAAAAGGAAAAATAATAATCTTTTAAAAATAAAAGTGATTGAATATTCTCTAAAGCTTGTATAACTTTAAATCTTCCTAAAAAAATACAGAGTATATTGAAACTTCCCTCAAAAAATCTCTTGGAAAAGAAAGTTAAAAGCACATGACATTAAAAATTTTTTCTCGCAGTCAGATTATAGGATTATTCCTCTCTCTCTTTGCACTTTTTTTATCTACTGCTTGCGTCATGGCTACAGACAAATCAAAAATCAAACTTGGTATTATGGAAGGGCGGGATGCGATTATTTGGAAAACTGCTGCTGAGCAGGCTAAAAAATCCGGTTTAGATATTGAACTCGTTTATTTTTCTGATTACGCTTTGCCTAATGACGCTGTTAACGCAGGAGAGATCGATGCGAATGCTTTTCAGCACGCCCCTTATCTTAATGAACAAATGAAACAACGTGGCTATAAACTTTCAATTGTTGGCTATACTTTTATTGCTCCAATTGGTGTTTATTCGCACAAAATCAAAGACTTAAAAGATCTACGTGATGGTGCACATGTTGGTATTCCGAACGACCCATCTAATGGTGGAAGAGCCTTACTTCTTCTCAATTCTTTAGGTCTCATTAAGTTAAAAGATCCTCATAATATTCTTGCATCTCCACTTGATATTATCGAAAATCCTAAAAACCTGCAAATTCGTGAGCTCGATGCTGGTATGTTAGGGCGAGCTATTGACGATTTTGATCTTGCAATTATAAACACAAACTGGGCTATTGTTTCCGGATTAAACTTCGAAAAAGATGTCGTCGCATGGGAGAGTGCAAAAAATAATCCTTATGATAATATCATCGTTGTACGCACGAGCGAAAAAGATGAGCCATGGGTTAAAAAATTAGTTGCCGCTTACAACAACGATCTCATCCGTGCAAAAATAAAAGAGATTTTTGGCAAAACCGCCCAAACTTCTTGGTAATTGTGCCAAATATCCGAGTAATTGTGAATGGAAAAACCTACTCTTATCTCCTTAAAAAACATCAGCCGTTGTTTTAACAAAACGGCTGGTGTTCCGGTAATTAATAATCTCTCTTTAAATATCCATGCTGGTGAAATCCTTGGGGTTATTGGGCGCAGTGGAGCAGGAAAATCAACACTTATCCGCTGTTTAAATGGGTTAGAGAAGATTGATGCAGGGTCCATTTTTTTTGAAGGTGTTGATATTTCAAATCTATCAGAGATAGAGTGGGCGCCTTACCGTCAACGAATTGGGATGATTTTTCAACATTTCAACCTTCTCTCATCGCAAAATATTCTTGATAACATTGCATTGCCGCTTAAATTAAGTGGTGTAAGTAAAAAACAACGCCACAAACGTGCCCTTGAACTGATTGAATTGGTTGGGTTATATGGAAAAGAATATTGTTATCCGGCACAATTGTCAGGGGGGCAAAAACAACGCGTTGGCATTGCTCGTGCGCTCGCTGCTAATCCTAAAATATTGTTATCAGATGAAGCCACCTCTGCTCTTGACCCTGAAACAACACAATCTATTCTAGAACTCCTTGCTGATATTAATAAACACCTCAATCTCACGATTGTGCTCATCACCCATGAAATGGAAGTTGTGCGCACCATAGCGCATCGCGTTGTTGTTCTTAATCAGGGGAACATCGTAGAAGAAGGACGTGTGAAAGACATCTTTACATCACCGCAAGACGATACAACCATAGCCATGCTCAAGCTTGTCACCCCGCAACTTCCTGAAAAATTTGCGAAAAATCTCAAACCAATCGGGCGAGAAGCTGTCATTGAAATCAATATTGCCGGCGAAATCGCCCAACAACCTTTTCTTCATCTTCTAGAAAATGAGAGTGGTTTAAGAGCACGTATTCTCCATGGTGGCATTGATACAGTCCAAGGCGAAACCATCGGGCGCCTCTTCCTTGCTCTTCCTGCTCAAGATAAAGAAGCTTTAAAAAAAGCCGTTCAATGGTTAACAGAAAAAGGACGATATTGCGAGGTGTTAGGTTATGTTTAATGTTTTGTCTCATGAACTTCCCCAAGCTGTTATTGATACAATATTGATGACACTTAGTGCTTCTTTTATGGCATTTATTATAGGACTTCCCCTTGGTCTTCTTCTTCACACAACAGCACGTGGGGGGATTTTTTCCTCATCTCTCATCAATCGCCCTTTAAGCATCATCATTGACAGTATTCGTGCCATTCCCTTTATTATTCTTGCATTTTATCTTCTTCCCGTTACGCGTATCGTTGTAGGAAGAGGGATAGGAATGCCTGCTGTAATTTTTATACTGACCATTTCAGCTATCCCTTTTTATGCACGCATGGCGGAACTCTCTTTTAAAACCGTTGAAAACGGTCTCATTGAAGCGATCCGCTCTATGGGCGCAAGCCGTCTTCAAATTATCAGACATGTTCTTATTCCTGAAGCTCTCCCTAGCCTGATTACAGGTTTTACAGTCATGGTCATTTCTCTCATAGGAGCCACCTCACTTGCTGGATATCTTGGTGGAGGCGGTTTAGGGGATATGGCAATCCGCTATGGCTATCAACGCTATAATACCTTCATCATGACCATTGTCATCATTCTTTTGATCATGCTCAATATTATAACCCAATGGACTTCTGATAAAATCGTACAAAAACTTGATAAAACAAAACATTAAAAGACTTAGAATTTCACATACCAGTACCATCATCCTCTTTGCCACTTTCCAAGTGCAACAACCCTTGCCTATCGAAAACGCTCATAAGAGATTAGGAACTTTTTTCTTAAACAGTTTTTATCTCTCCCCATCCGTTTGTAACATGAAAGAAAATAGTTTTAACGGATTGAATATAAAAGGGAATAAAATGAGAGATCTCACAGTATGTGAGACTCTCTCTTAACATAAAAATGATAAATTATCATGTCAAATTAAGACATTGGTCACGACCTTTCCCAACCTTAGATAACATATTGAATTTATAGTGATAATATGACGTTATTCATATTGAATGAGAATTCTGAATACCGTAAGATTCTCTCATTCAAAATTTGTTCCATATCGAATCAATCAAAACCTCTCGCTTGCATGTTACAAGCGGGAAGAGCCGTGTGAGTAAAAACTATACAAGCAAGGAAGGCGTGCCTCTTATGAATTATCTCAAGCACCAAGACCTGTCTTAACATTGGGTGCTAGCATATAATATGATAGTACCGGTTTTCTTCTTCACAAGCATAAAGATATAGGGATGCTCAATGGCTTTACCGTTATACTATTCACAGGCGCCATTGCGAAATGGGTGTGACGAGCGTTGAGAGATGTTTCTTTAAAATAAGCCCGTGAATTAGCAACGCAAGTATATTCCATTTGAAACATTCTGTTTTATGTGAGAGCTGTGATACCATTAAAGAATGCTATAAACAAAAGCGTGAAGCAATGCACTATCTTCACTAGGAAACTCCTCTTCAAAACGATCTAGGAAAGATAGCAATCTACTATGGCTATAAACGCTATGATAGCTCCAGGATATCTATCACCCTATAGATTATTCTCAATATTATCATTGAAGAAACTTCTAATAGAATTGTACAAAAATTTTATAAAATAAAGTACTCAAACTAATCTAGATATTGGAAGATTTTTCCCCCATCACTGCCACAATAAGCCATTGAGCCGTAAGAGCTGGTTTTTTTAACTGTTCAATTTCTACCGTAACCCCATAATGGAAAACCACTCGACCAGAAGGGCGAATTTCTGCATCATCTAACACAAAACGCGCACGTACCCGTACCCCTGTTTTCACAGGACTCATGAAGCGTACTTTATCGAAACCATAATTAATCCCCATTGTGCTTCCCTCCAACTCTGGAAGAGCCTCATAAGCGAGCGTAGATAAAAGCGATAATGTTAAAAACCCATGAGCAATTGTGCCTCCAAAAGGTGTCTTTTTAGCCTTTTCCTCATCAACGTGTATCCATTGATGATCATCTGTAGCGCATGCAAACTGATTAATCATATCCTGTGTAACAAGACGCCACCCCGATAATCCCACTTCTTTCCCAATAAAACTGGTAACATCTTGTATTGCTATTTTTTGCTGCATAACGCTATTCCTATTTTACTTGATAAAAACAACCACCCCTCTTGCTTTTATAAAATCCATTGATTAGAGCATCAAGAATAAAAGATTAATTGTCTTAAAAACAAATGCACCTTATGAATGAGAAAAATTCTTTAGCAGAATAGTTTTCAAATGGGAAAAAAGAATGGCAAGCAATGTGAACCTAACAGGTTTAGCGCATGATTTAAAACAACGTGCAGAAAAGCATCCCCCCATCCGTATTGGACTGATTGGTTGTGGTGAAATGGGCACAGATTTATTATCAAGTATCGCGCATATGGATGGTATAACAGTCGCTGCAGTAGCCACTAGGACGCCGTCACGTATTTTTGATGCCGCTACAATAGCCTATGGCGAGGATGGACATGCCTGTGAAGTTGAAAATACTTATGCTCTCACGCAAAGCATTGAAAAAAATTTGATTGCAGCAACAGATGATATTAACCTTGTTTTACGTCATGAACAAATTGATATTATCGTTGATGCAACAGGCTATCCCGAAGCAGGAGCAGAAATTGGTATCAAAGCGCTTGAAAATAACAAACATCTTGTCATGATGAATGTTGAAGCAGATGTTACAATTGGCGCTTATCTCAAACATGAAGCAGAGAAACGAGGGCTCATTTATACACTTGGTGCCGGAGATGAACCAACTTCTTGTATGGAACTCATAGAATTTGTTTCAGCCCTTGGACATAAGGTTGTTGCAGCAGGTAAAGGAAAAAATAATCCTCTGCGCTTTGATGCTACACCTGATGCTTACGAAGAAGAAGCATTCCGGCGTAATATGAATGTGCGCATGTTGGTTGAATTTATTGATGGTTCCAAAACGATGGTTGAAATGGCAGCAATTGCCAATGCCACTGGACTTCTCCCCGATTGCCCAGGAATGCATGGACCACAAGCGGCGCTGCAAGATCTAAACAAAGTGCTTATCCCAAAACAAGATGGAGGCATTTTGCAGCGATATGGTATTGTAGATTATTCAACAGGCCAAGGTGTTTCTCCAGGTGTCTTTGTCATTGCAGAAATAGCGCACCCACGTTTACGCGAACGTATGGAAGATTTAAAAATTGGTCAGGGGCCTTATTTCACCTTTCACCGTCCCTATCATTTAACAGCAATGGAAGTTCCCCTCACCTGCGCACGCGTTATGCTTTATGGCAAAAAAGATATGGCTCCTTTTAGCCATCCCGTAGTAGAAGTCTGTGCTGTTGCTAAAAAAGATTTATATCCAGGTGATCAGCTAGACTTTATCGGTCTTTATACTTATCGCGCTTGGATAATGAACATCGCAGAAGCACGCGCTCACCACGCCATTCCTTGTGGTCTTTTAGAAAAAGCAACAGTAACAGCTGAAATTAAAAAAAACGAACTCATTACACTACATAATACTGCTATTCGTGAAGATCAATGGATTGCACGTCTTCGTGCTAAACAAGACCTTTTACTTCATTGCCCTTCTTCCGCTAAGCTATAAACACTCCTTAATTACCTCACTTAACAGTATCTTTGCCTCACACAACAGAACAACCCAGAATGCACTTGTATCGCAAACACAAGCGTTTGTGTTTTAATAAAGGCATTTTTTAACGATGCATATCACCACTTCCCTCTCACAATATGGCGCGTAAATGCTACAATATAAACCACCCCATGATATGGCATAAGATTCATTGTGTATCACTATCTTTACTCTATAAAAATACAAACCGGCATCATCATTTATTTGGTCAATATTACGACAGCCCTTGGACCTTAGAGATGATTCATAAGAAGAATTTTTACTCTTTTTTTTAATAATTTTATCCATACACGAACGCAACTTGTGATACGTAAAAAATACTTTTGATGGATTTAACATAAACAAATTTGAAATAATAATTTATCATTTTTCTTATTGCATAAGAGCTATGAATACAGGGATCTTTTTATTTTGTTCTCTTATAAAAAATAAAAAAATTTAAAAAGGATAAAATATGCCTTTGATGAATAATCTTCATATGAGAGAAGATAGACAATATTAAAAAGCTGATAAAGATAATGAGTATACTAACCTTATTACTAGAGAATAAACATAAACTGTAAGAAATCAGATTACTCTATTTTGTAAAAAAACATAAATGTAGGATCTTGAACTTTAATAATGTTAATAAAACTATATTTAGTATTAAGAATAGTAATTTTTTATCCAATACAGTATAAATAATTTCAAATATTTATTTTTCAAAATCATGAGGCGAACAAAAAGATCATAGACTTTGTCGATGATCTTTTTACTAAAGTGTAGTGAATATTCCCCAAAGAGATATAACAGCACCTAATACATCCCCAACACATAAAGAAGCAAGAAGTGATAAAATACCTATTCCCCCCCAACAGGCTGCACCTGAAAAGGCAGCAGTTTTTTCAACTTTCCCCAAAGCAATGCCCTCTTGTTCCTCAACGCCTTGAATAACAGCTCTATCCACAGCTTTAATAGCTACATTTTTTTCTAGTGTAGAGATAGTAACTGCCACTCTCTCTTGAAATTGATTTTTTACAAAACTTGCATTTCCCTCTATAGTTTGTACAAAAAAGAGAATAAATAGTGTAAAAGTAAATGAACATACACGATTTTTAAATATTTTAAACATAGCTTTCTTTGCTCCTCTTTTCTTCACTGAAAAAATGAAAGAATATTCACATATATAAAAACCAAAAATTATATTTAATCATTTATATAATTGCACATAATAAAATATTATATGTAATTATATTATATAACACATTGTGTATTACATGTAAAGACATAAAACAGCAAATGATAAAAATAATTTATTCATTTTACACTATAATAACTAATATCTTAACAGTAAGATATTGTCATTGTTATTTATCTACTTCAAAATAATAAAAATTTG
This sequence comes from Bartonella sp. MU37NMGALS, assembly GCF_042194015.1. Classification (NCBI taxonomy): domain Bacteria; kingdom Pseudomonadati; phylum Pseudomonadota; class Alphaproteobacteria; order Hyphomicrobiales; family Bartonellaceae; genus Bartonella; species Bartonella sp. MU37NMGALS. Next base: position 5,967 of record NZ_JBHIML010000016.1, on the reverse strand, counting down.
TCAAATTGCTTATTATAATAAAGATTAAAAAAATAAATTCATTTGAAAATTTATATAATAGAACTTTTATAAATAATTTAAAATGTAATTAAATTTTAAAGAACTATAACATTAAAAACCGCCATTATAATGATAATTATCATATATTATTTTCAATAAATATACAAATGAAATAGTAATTAATGGATTTTTATTATATCGCTCATCAATAAACTTGAAAATAAAATTGATAGCGAATAAAAAACTCGATATAAAACAAATATATCATAATAAATAAACATTAAAATATTGTATTATTTTTCTATAAAACAGTTATAAAATGTAAAAAGAAATTAAGATATCTATTTTCAAATAGAAAAGACGTTAATAAAATAATTCTCAACTTTTACTGATATATAAAGAAAAATAGCGCATAGCATCTTCAAAAGGTAATTCAGCCCCTTTATCTCATACAGCATAAAAACTCAAAATATTGACATTCAAACCTAACAAAACAAACGCATAAAATAAGTAAATCTATCAGATTTACAAAAACATTATAAGCAACAATAGAGCACCAACAAACTACCTAAAATTAAATAAAAAGAGAGTCATAAAAAATGAGATGATCCCCCAAAATACTGAAAAACAATTTTCTTTCTTAATTTTCATAAAGTTTATTCCATATTTTTCTTCAATATTGTAGAGCACAGCCCTATTTATATTTACTCTGTATTAATAAAAAAATTCTCTTTGAAATAAATTTTTGGCAATATTCACATAACTGTCTGCAATTTGTACAAAATAAATAATTGATCAAATGCTTGAAAGAAAAATGATATTAAATGATAAATTTACCAACCGATCATTTTAATAGCAGAATACTCATCTATAATAATAATTTATTGTTTTGCATGTTGAATGAGAGAGCTGACTATTATAGGATTCTCTTAATTTTAACGCTGTTTATATTGAATTAATCAATATTCTTCGCTTTCAAAGCACAAAAGAAAACGATGTGTGTGTGTAAACACACTTGAAGAAAGGAAAATATCACTTATGAGATATTTTAAATATCAAGCGCGGTTAACACAGTATTGAAAACTGGAAAAGTGAATGGTGGAGCCCCTTTTTAATTTAAAAATGTAAAGATAGTGAAGTGCAATAGATTTTATATTATGAGGATTTACCATTATACCATTCACGAACAGTATCACAAAATAGGCTTGGATACCTTGAGAAAGGTTTCTTTAAAACAAGCGTATCAATGTGCAACACAATAGCGTTCTGTTTATCATGTATCCAACGGTATTTCTTCTTGAATCATCTTATAAACTCATCGAGCTCTCTGAGATTCAAGTTCATCTTACGTGAATTTTTCCCTTTATATTCATTTTTTCTCATGAACACTAAAGTCTGTTAAGACACTATCCAAAGTAAAATCAATCAAAAAAAATTCTATTCTTTTGTACTATACAGATACTTGAATTAAGAATTTAGAACTCCTGATTGCAACCAAAGTCTGTACTATTGCAACAATAGAAATAGTTTTGTTATCCTCGCTCCATAGTAAAAAGAAGAATATACAACTTACAGAAAAAATTGCGCTTTCAATAAACAATGAAAAAATTATTTTTCATTACATGATGTGAAGTATTTAACCTGTATGAATATTTACTTATTAAAAATGAGAATATGCATCAGAAAATCTTACCAAAGATAGCTATCTTTAGAAAGCTCGCCTCATATTACAAAAAATTTGAGTTGGCTTTGCTCAATAAAATCTTCACTATTGTTTGACAAAGCTCTCATTTTTATAGCATCCATATGTGATGTAAAAAGACGCCTATTTGCGTTTCTCTTATAGATAGATTAAATAGTGACAGCACTTTTGATCATTTTTTCTGTGTTAACTTCTCTTTTGGGCAATAATTTATGGTATCTGACACGCCTTTTCTCGCTCTTTTACCTTTGGGCGCACACGAATATCACGGAGAGCACCTTCCCTTCGAAACCGACTGGATCATTGCTGAAGCTTTTGCAAAAGCCCTCACTTTACAAACAAAAGAGCAATTTCATATCGCACTTTTACCGGTTGAAAAGATTGGCTATTCTATAGAACATATGGATGTTACAGGCACACAAACCCTTACCTTTTCTGATGCTATTGAGCGATGGATAAGCATTGGTGAAAACTGCTATCGCAAAGGAATAAAGCGTTTTCTTCTTCTCAATGCCCATGGAGGCAACTCACCCTTAATGAGCATTGTTATCACCGAATTACGGAGGCGTTTTTCAATGCTTGCGGTAGCAACAAGTTGGAGTCGTTTTGGCCTACCGCAAGGTTTAATGGCACCGTCTCAACAGCATCTTGATATCCATGGAGGATTTATCGAAACCTCTCTCATGCTCTATTTAGCACCCGAAAAAGTGCATATGGAGAAAGCAGAAAATTTTTATAATAAGCAAGCTGATATGATTGCCAACTATCAGTATTTACGCGCTTATGGTCCTCATGCCTTTGGGTGGACAATGCGAGATCTAAATACGCAAGGTGCAGCAGGAAACGCAAGCAAAGCAACACCGCAAGCCGGTGAAGCAATTTTCTCTCATGTTCTTTGTGGGCTTCGTGGTTTACTTGATGATATCAATCGATTTAAAATAAATACATGGCAATAAAGAACAATAAAAGGTCTCTCCATGGAAACAACACACCCCAAAAAACTTCCCGTTACGGTTCTCACAGGCTATCTTGGTGCAGGAAAAACTACCCTTCTCAACCGCATTCTCAGTGAAAATCATGGCAAACGTTATGCCGTCATTGTCAATGAATTTGGTGAAATTGGTATTGATAATGACCTGATCATTGAATCAGATGAAGAAATTTATGAAATGAATAATGGCTGTGTTTGCTGCACTGTGCGTGGTGATCTTATTCGCATTCTGGAAAGTCTGATGCAACGTTCTCATCGATTTGATGCGATCATTATAGAAACGACAGGACTTGCAGATCCCGTTCCCGTAGCACAGACCTTTTTCATGGATGATACGGTCCATGAAAAAACAGCTCTCGACAGTGTTATCGCGGTCGTTGATGCAAAGCATTTGCCCTCTCAACTGAAAAAAAGTCGTGAAGTTGAAGAACAAATTGCTTTCTCTGATATTGTTCTCTTAAATAAAATTGATCTTGTCAGCGAAGAAGAACGTGCACACGCGCAATCGCTCATTCTTGCAATTAATCCCAGAGCCATAATTTACGCAACAGAGCGCGCTAACATCCCTCTTGATAAACTCCTCGATCGAGGTTCCTTTGATCTCCAACGCACTTTAGATAATGATCCCCATTTTCTTGACCATCAGCACGCAAACCATGTCTGTGGTCCCGATTGTAATCATGATCATGTACATCACCACAAATCCACCATTCATGATATTACAATAACCTCTGTAAGTTTAAAAACAGGTGCCCTTCAACCAGAAAAATTTTTCCCATGGATTCAACAGATCACGCAACAACAAGGTCCTGATATTTTGCGTTTAAAAGGCATTATCGCATTTCAAGGAGACGATGATCGTTATGTCATTCAAGGCATACACATGATCCTTGAAGGACAGCACCAACGTCCATGGCGTGAAGATGAAAAACGTGAAAGTCGACTTGTTTTTATTGGCCGTACCCTTGATGCCGAAAAACTGAAAACCGGTTTTGAAAATTGTGCATAAGCGAGTAAAAATGCCAAGCATTACCAATTACAATTTACAAAATTATTGTCTTTCCTGCGGTTTTATTGATAATAAACCAGCTTTTGTCTCGGTCGAAGGTTTCATTGTTTTTTTAAACCCAATCCCACAAAACATTGAAGTTCACCAAGGAATAATTTCTAGCCATTTTTCCCATGATAACACAGCTATCATTACAGGTGGAGAAGACGGAAAGGTCTGTCAAACAACAGTAGATGGTCATACAAAAGTACTGGGCAAACAGGAAGGCAAATGGATAAGCAATGTTGCATTTGGACCACGGAAAGTTTTTGCTTTTTCCTCCTCACGTTTCGCATTTGTGGATGTTGGAAAAGAAAGACAAGAGCTCACACATGAACGCAGTGTAGAAGGCCTCGCTTTTGCCCCAAAAGGTTTACGACTTGCCGTTGCCCATTACAATGGAGTTACTCTTCATTGGTTATCAACGCAAACATCTCCCACCACATTGGTCTGGAAAGGAGCACACTTTGGTGTCACCTTCTCACCAGACAACCGCTATGTCATTTCTACCATGCAAGAAAACGCCCTCCATGGCTGGCGTCTCACTGATAATCAGCATCTCCGCATGAGTGGCTACCCAAGCAAAGTCAAAAGCTGGTCTTGGAGTGCGAAGGGAAAATGGTTAGCAACATCCGGTGCATCAGCAGCCATTGTCTGGCCCTTTCATACAAAAGATGGCCCCATGGGAAAAACACCATTAGAACTGGGCACACGAGCAAATGCACTTGTCAGCACCGTTGCATGCCATCCAAGCAAAGAAATTGCAGCAATAGGCTTCAATGATGGAATGATTTTGTGTGCACATTTTCACGATGGAAAAGAAGTTCTTCTAAAAGGCTATGGAAAAAGCGCCATTTCAGCGCTCAACTGGGATCAGACAGGGCACAACCTTGCCTTTGGTAGCGAAAATGGTGAGTGTGGTATTATCAACATCTCTGTTTAAGAAAACAACAACAACCATCACAGCTAAGATAGCCGCACAATCCTCCAGAAGCAATTGCGCATAAAACCCATCTTCCTCTCTAAAAAATAAGAGAAGATTTTAATAAAGTAAAAGGCAGCATTTTCTACTGCCTTTTTATAAAAGGACATACCATACTCTGTCAAAAAAGATGGCGCAAACCAGCTGAGAAACTCGCTCCAGAAAAACCAACTTTCTTAAATTTATGCTGATAAGTTATATCTCCATAAAGAGAAAGTTTTGAAGAAAGACGCGCATTAAAACCAAGCCCCGCTTCTAAAGAAGAACCAAAATCACCTAACTGGAAATCATTTTTAAAAGAAACAAATTGCTTATCTTCAAAACTACGCAAATAAGAAAGCTTACTATAAAAAGAAATGGCACGTCCCTTTTCAGAAACATTAAGTGTCTTGCTTAAACGCCCACCAACACGCCCCACCCATTGATGAAATTTTCCTAAATCAACATCAATATTATCAACATCATGTGCCGGATTAAACTGAAGATGCTGATAAACAACCTGAATCTGCGGATCAAAAACAACACCTTTATACCCTGTTGCAAACGTTCTGCCACTTGTTAAAGAACCGCTAAACTGTTTACCCTTTAACGTCACAACCTTGCCCCGTGCTAGTGTCAAAACATCTCCCTTAAAAAGTCCATACGATAATACCCCATCGATATAAAAACCCGTATCATGCTGTAAACTTCCATAAGCAGCAACGGACCATTTATCAAATGGACTCTTTTTGCTTTGTTCAACATTTAGAGGATGGAGAGAGAGGTTTCCATAAGTTCCCGTGACCCCAAAGAATGTGCAACTCTCTGAACTCTCAATTTCTTTCAGCAAAACGCCTGCTTCCAGTGCACTATAATCAAGTTCTGCTCCATAGCCATATTCAAAAGCAGAAAGATTTGAAGCATAGTGGTAGCTTCCACCATAACCACGGATAAAAAATGCTGGATTTTCATCACTTTTCAAAGAACCTCTAGAATAGCTTCGTATTGCCTCCAATTTTTTATTTTGAGAGGCAAAATCCATCAAGCCGGCATGGAATAACGCATTTGGTAAAAGGAGATAAGTTGGCAACTGTGGGACAACCGCCCTAATTCCCATTTCGGGCTGAATATCAGGCTTAACAGGAACAGGCGAAGTGGGGACAGGATCTGTAGGTATAGGATCACTTAGATCAGAGGGCGCTGACGGAGAAGGTGTTGGTGTAATAGGCACAGAGAAAGAAGATGAAGGATCTGTAGGTACAGGA